>NZ_JBSFSO010000013.1:0-154631 GCF_053589795.1 Micromonospora sp. NPDC003241
GGCGTACTCGGTCGACGCGGACCTGTTCCTGCGTACCCCGGCTGACGTGGCCGCGGGTGAGTACACCTCGACGTTGACCCTGTCCCTGTTCGAGTGATCCACGCGGGTGGGGGCCGCTGCTTCGGCGGCTCCCACCCGTACCCCTGCGGTTCGAAGGGCTGGTCATGAGCGTGCCGAAGGTCTCGTGGCGGCGGCGGATGGTGGCGCGGACGTCCGCCGTGCTGGCGACGTTGGCCGTGCTGGCGGCGACCGGCCTGGCCGGGGCGGTCCCTGCGGGGGCGGAGCCGACCGCGCCCACCGTCACCTGGGCGGTCCAGCCGGCGAGCCCGCTCGGTCCCGACGGCCGCCGCTGGGTGGAGCGCACGCTCGACCCGGGTGAGGTGGTCACCGAACACCTGGCGGTGCGCAACTTCAGCGACGCGCCGGTGGTCTTCTCGCTGCAGGCCGCCGACGGTTACCTCACCGACAAGGGGCGGTTCAACATGCTGCCGTCGCACCAGTCCTCGGTGGACGGTGGCACCTGGATCACGGTGCGCGACACGGTGAGCGTCGGGGCGAAGTCGACGCGGGTGGTGCCGTTCACCATCGAGGCACCGGCCGACGCCAGCCCCGGCGACCACCCGGCCGGCATCGCGGCCACCGTCACCAGCACCGGCGGCACGGTGGCGGTGGAGAGCCGGGTCGGGTTCCGGGTGATGCTGCGGGCCAGCGGCACCGCTGTCGCCGCGATCCGGGTCGACGACCTCACCGCCACCCACCACCGGTCGTGGAACCCCTTCTCGCCGGGCAGCGTGCGGATCCGGTACACGGCCGTCAACGACGGGAACGTGGCCGTCACCGGTGCCGGTCGGGCCACCGTCGGCGACCTGTTCGGGCTGCTCGACACCGAGGGGCCGGCCGAGGTCGAGGAACTGCTGCCCGGCGGCGACCGCCCGGCCGAGGCGTACGTGCGCGGGGTGTGGGGCTGGGGGCGGCTGACCGCCACCGTCACGTTGACCCCGGACATCCTGGTCGGCGACCCGACCGACTCCGAGATTCGGCCGACCACCGCCACCGTCACGGTCTGGTCGATGCCCTGGCCACAGGTGGCCCTGCTACTCGTGATCGTGGCGCTCGTACTCGCCTGGCGTGCCGTGGTGCGCGGGCGCCGCCGCCGACTCGCGCGGCTTCTCGCGCGGGCCCGCGACGAAGGCCGCCAGGAGGCCCGGACCTCGGCGTGACCGGTTCCCCGTCGTGTCGGTCGCCCGGCCTGCGCGGTGGCCGGACGTGCGGGTCGGCGTGGCGTGCGGGTCGGCGTGGCGTGCGGGGCGGCGTGGCGTGTGGGGCGGCGGGGGACGGCCGGGCGTGCGGCGTGCGGGGCGTCACACAAGTAGCGGTAGGCCGTCGTGGTGCAGGCGGAACGCGTCCAGGTCGGTGGCGTCGACCGCCAGCCGCAGACCGGGCAGGTGCCGTGCCACGCGGTCGAACAGGATCCGGCTCTCCAACCGCGCCAGGTGCGCGCCGAGGCAGAAGTGGATGCCGTACCCGAAGGCGATGTGCCGACGGACGTCGCTGCGGAAGATGTCGAACTCGTGCGGCCGCTCGAAGACCGCCGGGTCCCGGTTGGCCCCCCAGATCGACAGCCCCACGCGGTCGAAGGCGGGGATCCGCCCACCGGCCAGCTCGACGTCCGCGAAGGCGAACCGGGGCGGCACGATCTCCACCGGCCCCCGGAACCGCAGCGTCTCCTCCACCACCGCCTCGGCCAACGTGGGATCGTCGCGCAGCGCCTCCCACTGCACCGGATGGGTGAGCAGCAGGCGGAGTCCGTTGACGATCAGGTCGACGGTGGTCTCCTGCCCGGCGATGAGCAGCAACTGCACCAGCGCCACCAACTCGTCGCGGTCCAGCCGGTCCGCGCGGTCCTCCACCGCCACCAGCTCGGAGATCAGGTCGTCGGCGGGTTCGGCACGGCGTCGTGCCGCCAGGTCGTCGAGGTACGCCGCGAACTCCAGGGTCGCCGCCGGGCCGTCGTACCCGGCCGACACGATCGCCGCCGACCAGGCCCGGAACCGCGCCCGATCCGGTTCCGGTACGCCCACCAGCTCGGCGATGACGTTGACCGGTACCGGATCGGCGAGATCGGCCACCGCGTCCACGTGGCCCTGACGACGTGCCCGGTCGACCAGCCGGTCGGCGAGGTCACCGATCCACGGCTCCAACCGGGCCACCGCCCGTGCCGTGAATCCGCCGCTGACCAGCCCGCGCAGACGGGTGTGGTCGGGCGGGTCGAGGCTGATGAGCTGCCGGGACTCGATCCTCGCCACCTCGGTCGTCTCGTAGGGGGCGGGAGTCGGGCTGTCCGGGCGGTGCCGGTGCACCTCGTGCCCGATCATCGGGTGCCGCAGTCCGTGCAGCACGTCGGCGTGACCGGCGACCACCCACAGCCGGTTGCCGGCGGGGTCGACCTGGAGCACCGGGCCGCCGCTGTCGCGTACCCGGTCGTAGAACTCGTGCGGGTTCCGGCGCACGACCGGGTCCCACAACTCCGACAGGCCGAACGCGACCGCCACCTCGCCCCCTCGACAGATGTAAGGAAGGGTCCCCTGCTAACGCCTCGTGTATAGCAGGGGACCCCTGCTTACATCTCGTGCGGGCAGCGAACGTTTCGGGGGCGTTTTCGGGAAGGGGGCACCGACGGACCTTCCTGAGCCGAGTAGGCGCCGCACTTCGGTGTAGTCTTCCGCGCAGGTACGAGCGGCACTGCGAGTCAGGCAACGACGCCGAAACAAGCCGAAAACCTTTACCAGGTTACTTCCGCCGGGAGTGCCTGCACGGGCTCCCGAGGCAACCTGCCGCCGCGCACCGCATCCGTGCCGGTCGCTGGGAGGGAGCACCGCATGACGACCGAGCCCGAGGTCCCCGCCAACCGCACGCCCACGCTCACCGACGTCGCCAAGCTGGCCGGCGTCTCGGTCGCCACCGCCTCCAAGGCCATCAACGGACGTGGCGAGGTGCGGGCGACCACCCGGGTACGCGTGCTGGAGGCTGCGGAGCTGCTCTCCTTCGCGCCGAACGCCCTGGCCCGAGGGCTGCTCAGCGGCCGGACCGGGACCGTCGGCCTGCTCACCAGCGACCTGGAGGGACGGTTCTCGATCCCGATCCTGATGGGCGCCGAGGACGCCTTCGGGGCGGGCCAGGTGTCGGTGTTCCTGTGCGACGCACGCGGTGACGCGATCCGGGAGAAGCACCACGTCCGCGCGCTGCTGTCGCGCCGGGTGGACGGGCTGATCGTGGTCGGCTCGCGGACCGACCCCCGGCCGCCGCTGGCCGGCAACATCCCGGTGCCGGTGGTCTACGTGTACGCCCCCTCCTCGGACCCGGCCGACATCTCCATCACGGTCGACAACGTCGGGGGCGGGCGTCTCGCCATCGAGCACCTGCTGGCCTGCGGCCGGCGCAACATCGCCCACATCACCGGCGAGCCGGGTTTCCAGGCGGCCCGCGACCGTGCCGAGGGCGCGGCGGCGGCCCTCGCGACGGCGGGACTGGGCATGGTCGGCGACCGGCCCTACTACGGGTCGTGGGACGAGTCCTGGGGGCGGGCCGCCGCGCACATGATCGTCGAGCAGCGGCCCGAGGTGGACGCGATCTTCTGCGGCAGCGACCAGATCGCCCGGGGCGTCCTGGACGCGCTGCGTGATCTCGGCCGGAACGTGCCGGGGGCGATCTCGGTGATCGGCTTCGACAACTGGGAGGCCATCTCCGCCGACTCCCGCCCCCGACTGACCAGTGTGGACATGAACCTCCAGCACCTCGGCGCGGTGGCCGGGCAGCGCCTCTTCGCGGCCATCGGCGGTGCGGTGACCCACTCCGAGGAGTTCGCCAGCCGCCTGGTGATGCGCGAGTCGACGCTGCCGGTGCGCTGAGGCCGCCGCCCGTACGCTGAGCCTGTGGCCCGTGCGCCGGGGTCGGGCCCGGCCGCCCTACCTGGTGGTGAGCCCGAGGCTGATCGTCTTGGTCAGCGTGGCGTTGTCGTCGTCGCCGTCAAGCGACCAGATCATCGCCCCGCCGAGTCCGGCGGCCCGGATGTAGAGCGTCTTCTGGAGGACCACCGCCGGGTCGTCGTACGTCCACAGGGTGGTGCCGTCGAACAGCCAGGCGTGCCCGGCGCGCAGGTCGCGGTGCACCGTGAAGCCCTTGCCCGGCAGCGTCTTGAGCTGCTTGTAGTCCTCGTAGCCGGCGGCGTGGGTGGCCGGTGCCGGGCCGGTCGCCGGCCGGAACAGGCCGGTGCCGCCGCCGGTGACGCCGGTCCAGCCCTGGCCGTAGTACGGGATGCCCAGCACCAGCTTGCCGCGCGGCGCACCCCGGGCGATCCAGCCGTCGATCGCCACCTGCACGGAGAAGTCGGGGTCGTCCGGCGCGCCCTTGGGCACGCGCAGCGCCGACTGCTGGTTGGTCACCGCGTCCCAACTGCCGTGGAAGTCGTACCCCTGCACGGTCGCGAAGTCCAGGTACTTGAAGATCTTGCGACCCTCGAAGCCGGCGTCCATCGCTGCCGGGTTGGCCGGCAGGAAGGCGGTCAGCGGGTGGTGCGTGCGGGTGGTCCGGCCGTACGCGTCGAGCTGCCGGCGGAACTCGGCGAGCAGCTTGGTGAAGTTCTCCCGGTCCTCCGGGCGGATCACGTTGCCCGGCTCGCCCGGCGAGCCCGGCCACTCCCAGTCCAGGTCGATGCCGTCGAAGACCCCGGCGGCCGAGCCCGGCCCGCCGCTGCCGCCGTCCAGGATCGGCAGGTTGCCCTTGAGATAGAGGTCGATGCAGGAGGCGACGAACGTCTTGCGGGAGGCGTCGGTGCGGGCCGCGTTGGAGAAGTACGTCGACCAGCTCCAGCCGCCGAGCGAGATCATCACCTTGAGGTGGGGGTGTTTGGCCTTGAGCTTCGCCAACTGGCCGAAGTTGCCGTTGAGCGGCTCGCCCCAGGCGTCGGCGACCCCGTCGACGCTCTCCTGCGCCGGGACCGGGCGCTGGTAGTCGGCCCAGGCGTCGCCCTCACCCGGTCCACCGTCGACGAAGCAGCGACCGTCCTCGCTGACGTTGCCGAAGGCGTAGTTCACGTGGGTCAGCCGGCTCGCCGCCCCGGAGGTGTCCAGCTTCTGCACCGGGAACGCCCGGCCGTAGATGCCCCACTGGGTGAAGTAGCCGACCCGGTGGTATCCGGTGCCGCGCTGCGGTGCCGCGTTCGCGGCGACCGGTGGTGCGGCGGTGACCAGCAGCGTGGTCAGCGCCACGAGGGCGGTGAGGCGGCGGGGACGGATCGGTCGCATCGGCACTCCCGGGCGGGACGGCGATCAGTAAAGACACCTGTCTGATTGACGAACGTAAGCTGATCACCGTTTCCGGTCAAGACTCGGTCCGGTTCCCGTCGTTGCGCTCGCGCAGGTCCCGTTCGGCGGCGGCGACCACGACCGGATCGGCGCATCCGGCCGCGTAGCCGGCGATCCGGCGACGGATGTCCCGGCCGAGCAGCCAGGTGCCGATCCGGTCGGCGACCGGTCGCAGCAGCGCCGGACGGCAACGGAAGTGGTACCGCCAGGTGGCGACGGTGTGACCGGGCTCGTCCGCCGGCACGAACCGCCAGCCTCCGGCGAACATCTCGAAGAACCACGGGCCGCGCACCATCTTCATGCCGACGGTGGTCGGCGGCGCGTAGGAGACGTACTCGCTGACCATCGAGAGGCCGTGTCGGGACCGGGTGAACGTGCGGACGCCCTTGTCCGGCCGGGCGGCGCCGTCCACGAAGTGCTGGCTGCGGACGAACGGATCCCACCGCCGCCGGACCGGCATGGTGGTCTGCGAGATCGCGAACGCGACATTCGGGGGTACGGGGACGACGGCCACCGCCTCAACCACGGGCATCGCCCCATTCTCCCCGGACGCGGCCCGTCCGGCCCGGGTGGATCGGCTGGTCGTCCGTTGTATCGAAGTTCTTCGAATGAAACACTCTGCTCAGTCGCGGCCGGGGCCGGCGTGCGAACCATCGTCAGGGCGTGCGGGGATGCCACCCGCGCAGGGCAGCCCGTTCTCCCAGGCACCGGCCGCCGTGCTGCGCCCGGTGCCCGCCACCACCCCGGAGGAGACACCGCATGTCGAAGAAGTACGCCCTGGCGACGATCGCCGCCGCGACGCTGGCCCTGGTGGGCGCGGCCGGCGTGGCGAGCAGCGCGGGCGCCGCCACGTCCCCGCCCGTCCCGCTGACCACCTCGTGGTCACCGACGCCGACGGTGACGCCGTGCCCGCCCGCGCTGCCGCTGGCCGGCATGGTGGCCGGCACCACCACCACGACCGTCACCATCCGTTACTCGCTGACGTTCCGCCCGCCGTGCGGGTACGACCTGCCCATCACGGTGCACCTCTTCGCCACCCGGGAGGACGCCGAGATGTGGCACAACCCGGTGGCCTCGGCGGACACCGGGCTGGAGAGCTACGGCTCGGTGGTGGTCGAGGGGCTCATCCCGGACACCGAGTACTGGTTCCGGTTCAGCGATGCCAAGGGCCGGCGGGACCCGTACATCCTCGGCGGTCCGGCGCGTACGCAGGCGGTGGCGGCACCGGTCTGTGCCGCGACGGCGACGATCGGCAGCGGCTGGGGGAGTGGCTTCGTCGCCACGGTCACCGTGCGCAACACCGGGACCGAGGCGCTCGACGGCTGGCAGGTCTGGTGGACCTGGCCCGGTGACCAGCGGATCCAGTCGCTGTGGAACGGGACGCCGACCGAGGCGGGCAGCGCGGTGACCGTCCGCGACGCCGGCTGGAACGCCCTGCTGGCCCCGGGCGGGTCGACGACGTTCGGCCTGCTGGCCACGACCACCTCGGTGCCGGAGGGCTTCACGCTCGCCTGTGGTCGTTGAGCCGGGCAGCGGACCCCGGCCGCATGGAGGATTGTGAGTGCGTTACCGGGTGGTAACGATGTCGTGTCATGGACTCTGCCCTGACCTTGATCGGACTGCCCGTCGCCCTCGGCATCATCATGCTCGGTCTGGGTCTCGGCCTGACCGTCGCGGACTTCCGGCGGGTGGCCCAGCACCCCAAGGCCGCCGTCATCGCGCTGGCCTGCCAGGTGTTGGTGCTGCCGGCGCTCTGCTTCGGCCTGGTGCTCGCCTTCGACCTGCCGCCGGAACTGGCCGTCGGGATGATGCTGCTCGCAGCGTCGCCCGGCGGCACCACGGCCAACCTCTACAGCCACCTGTTCGGCGGGCACGTGGCGCTGAACATCACCCTGACCGCGATCAACTCGGTGCTCGCCGTGCTCACCCTGCCGATCGTGGTCAACCTGTCGGCGGGGTACTTCCTGAGCGACGCGACGAGCATCGGCCTGCAGTTCGACAAGGTGGTGCAGGTGTTCGCCATCGTGCTCGTCCCGGTCGCGATCGGCATGCTGGTCCGGGCCCGGGTGCCGGGCGTGGCCGACCGGCTCGACCGGCCGGTCCGGATCATGTCCGTGGTGGTGCTGGTCGCGGTCATCCTCGGCGCGGTGCTCGGCGAGCGGGAGAACATCGCCGACTACTTCGTCGCGGTCGGTCTGGCGGTCCTGGCGTTCAACCTGCTCAGCCTCGCGATCGGGTACGGGGTGCCCCGGCTGGCCGGGATCGCCCCGCCCGCCGCGAAGGCGGCCGGTTTCGAGATCGGCATCCACAACAGCACCCTGGCCATCACGATCGCGCTCAGCCCGGCGCTGTTGAACAACACGCAGATGGCGATCCCGGCCGCCGTCTACGGCATTGTCATGTTCTTTACCGCAGCCGCCTTCGGTTACCTCGTCAACCGCGTCGACGCGGGTCCGCCCGGCACCCACGACAGCGCCACGACGACCTGAGAAAAGGGGTCGTGAGCAGCCGCGACGCGACGATCATCGATGGTCGTGCCGGCGCCGTCCACGTGCGGGGCCGCATCGATCGTCGGATCTGCCGTCGCGTTCCCTGGCTGTGCAACGATCGTTGAGCGTCATGCCGACCGCCCGGTCCCGCCGGCCTGCCTGTGCCTCGGTCACCGGCCGGGCCCGGCGGAACGGCGCCACACCTCGTACCCCTTGGAGAGCACGATGTCCTTCTCTCCGGCTCAGGTCTTCGCCGCGCTGAACGCGGTGCGACCGCCCGACCAGCCGTCCCCGGTGCTCGGTACGGCCGTGGTGATCGGCGGCAGCGTCGCCGGCCTGCTGGCCGCCCGGGTGCTGTCCGACCACGCGGCGAGCGTCGTCGTGATCGACCGCGACGACCTGCACGTGCCGGGCGGACGGCCGGGTGTGCCACAGGGGACACAGTTGCACGCGCTGCTGCCCGGCGGTTTCCTGCAACTGGAGCGCCTCTTCCCCGGGTTCCGTGAGCAGGCCCTGGCCCAGGGAGCGGTCGAGGCGCCACCCGCCGCCCGGCGCAACTATCTCGACGGCCGCCTCAAGGTGGTGGTGCCCGACGACGCGGACAGCCTGGCCGGGAGTCGCCCGCTGCTGGAGGGGCTGATCCGCCAGCAGGTCCTGCGGCTGCCCAACGTCAAGACGGTGACCGCCCGCGCCACCGGCCTGGTGCTCGACGGCTCGTCGGTGGCCGGGGTCCGGTGCGACGTCAACGCCGCACCCGGCGTCGAGAACGCCGATCTGGTGGTCGACGCCATGGGCCGGTCCAGCCGCCTCTCCGACTGGCTGGCGGAGGCCGGCTGGGAGCGACCCGCCCTGCGGCGCATGCCGGTGCACCTCAACTACGCCACGGCCCTGTTCCGTCGCCGCGAGGCGCACCCGGAGCACACCGTGGTGATGGCCCTCAACAGCGTCGCGTCCTCCTCGGACGTCGCCGGGGCGGCGTTCTTCGCCATCGAGGACGGTCGGTGGATGGCGATGATGGCCGGCTACGGCGACAACCGCCCCGGCCGCACCGCCGAGGACTTCGTACGTCGGCTGCGCGAGCAGTTCCCGCCCGAGTTCACCGAGGTCGCCGAGAGTGAGATGCTCGGCGAGGTGCAGACCTACCGCCACGCCGACAGCCGGCGGCGGGACTACCACGCGCTGCGGCGGCTCCCGGGCGGTCTGGTCAGCGTCGGTGACGCGGTCGCCTCGTTCAACCCGGTCTACGGGCAGGGGATCACGGCCGCAGCGCTGCACGCGGCCTGTCTGTCGGCGTACCTGCGCTCCGGGCCGGACCTCCGCTTCCCGGCCCGCCGCTTCTTCGAGCTGCAACGGGTCGTGGTCGACGCCGCCTGGTCGATGTCGACCTCCGCCGACCTGGCGCTGCCGCACGTCGACGGTCCCTACCCGCGCGGGTACCGGCTGACGAGCTGGGTGGGCGGCCAGATCGTCCGGGCGACCATGACCGACGTGGCCACGGCCCGCCGTTTCAACGACGTCGTCTCGATGCGCGAGCACCCCCGCGCGCTGGCCCGGCCCGGCATGGTGCTGGGCGCGCTGTGGGCGAACTGGCGGGCGCGCTGACCTAAGGCGCGATTTCGTCCTTCCTGTCCGATTCGGCGATTCCGGTGCCACACTTGCACTTATTGCAATGTCCGCATATGTTGCTCGTGGCGAGCGGAAGGGGTGCCGGATGGGTGCCGGGCACGATCACGGGCAGCAGGTCCTGCGCGCGGGGGAGAAGCACCGGGGACGGCTCTGGGTGGCTTTCGCCCTGCTGGCCGTCTTCATGGTGGTGGAGGCGATCGGCGCCTGGGTGACCGGTTCGCTGGCGCTGCTGTCGGACGCCGGGCACATGTTCACCGACGTGCTCGGCATCGGCATGGCGCTGGCCGCGATCACGGCGGCGAGCCGGGCCTCCCGGGACGGGCAGCGCACCTTCGGGCTCTATCGGATGGAGGTCCTGGCGGCGCTGGCCAACGCGGTGCTGCTCTTCGGGGTGGCGCTCTTCGTGCTGGTCGAGGCGGTACGCCGGCTCGGCGAACCGCCGGAGGTGATGGCCGGGCCGATGCTGGCGGTGGCGGTGGCCGGGCTGCTCGCCAACATCGTGGCGTTCCTGCTGCTGCGCTCCGGCGCCAAGGAGAGCCTCAACGTGCGGGGCGCCTACCTGGAGGTGTTCGGTGACCTGCTCGCCTCGATCGGGGTGATCGTCGCGGCCGGGGTGATCGCGTTGACCGGCTGGTGGTACGCCGACCCGATCGTGGCCGTGGCGGTCGGCTTCTTCATCCTGCCCCGCACCTACCGGCTGGGGCGGGCCGCGCTGCGGGTCCTCGTCCAGGCCGCGCCGCCGCACCTGGACGTCGCCGAGGTCCGCGACGCGCTGCGCGACGTCGAGGGCGTGGCCGACGTGCACGACCTGCACGTCTGGACGCTGACCTCGGGCATGGAGGTGGCCTCGGCGCACCTGACCCTGGCCGGCGGGGCGGACCTGGCCCGGGTGCTGGCCGCCGCCCGCCGGCTCCTGCACGACCGCTTCGAGATCGAGCACGCCACGTTGCAGGTGGAGCCCGAGGACGCCGAGGGCGTCTGCCACGGCGCCCACTGGTGAGGGCCGGGAACCCGAAGGCCCGCCGCGCCGACTACCTGGGAAACCACCCGCACCAGGAGCCGTCGTTGAACCGCCCGCACCAGCTCGTCCCGCCCCTGATCCTGCGCCGTCCGGTGCTGGTGCCCGCCGCCATGGTCCTGGTCGCCGCCGGTGTCGCGGCCGTGCTGCTGTGGTGGGGCGGCGGCAGCGTACCGCCGACTCCGCCGGGGCTGCCCGACCCGGACCCGACCGCGGCCTGGCTGCTGCCGGCCGCCCGGCTCGGCATGCAGATCGGCGCGGTGGCCACCGTGGGGCTGCTGGTGGCGGTCACCGTGCTGTCGCCGCGCGACGACGGCGGCCGGCTCTCCGCACTGGGCTATCGCCGGCTGCGGGCCGCCGCCTGGACCGCCGCCGCCTGGGCGGTGTCCGCCGGTGTCGCGGTCTGCTACACGCTCGTCGACCTGTTCGGGCTGCCCGCCGCGCAGGTGCTGTCGGTCCGCGCGGTGCTGAACTTCGTCCGCACCGTGCCGTTGGGCCAGTCCCTCGCGCTCAGCGGCGCCCTGGCGCTGGTCGCGGCCGTCGTCGCGGCCCGCAGCCTGCGTCCCTCCGGGGCGGTGGTGGCGCTGCTCGCCGCCCTGGCCGCGGTGGTGCCGCCGGTCTTCACCGGGCACGCCGCGTCGGCCAGCAACCACCAGTTGGCCGTCTCGGGCCTGCTGCTGCACGTGGTGCCGGTCACCGTCTGGGCCGGTGGCCTGCTCGCCCTGGCGGTCACCGCCCGGGGCGGCGCCGCCGACCTCGCGGTCGCGGTGCGCCGGTTCTCCCCGCTGGCGCTGGTCTGCCTGGTCGCGGTCGGTGTGTCCGGTCTGCTGTCGGCGAGCGTACGACTCACCGGCCCGGCCGACCTGACCGGCACCGGGTACGGGCGGCTGGTGCTGGTCAAGACCGCCCTGCTGGCCGTGATCGCGGTGCTCGGGCAGTGGCACCGGCGGTCCACGATGCCGGCTCTGGTCGCCGGTCGGCGACGCCCGTTCGTGCGGGTCGCGGTCGTGGAGACGCTGCTGTTCGGGGCCGCCGTCGGTGCCGCGGTGGCGCTGTCGCGTACCCCGGTGCCGGCCGTCGGTGCCGACGAGGACGTGGCGACCGCCCTGCTCGGCTTCCCGATGCCGCCGCCGTTGAGCGTGACCACGGTGGCCCGGCTCTGGCTGCCGGAACCGCTGGTCATCGCCGCCGCCCTGGGCGCGGCCGGGCTCTACCTCGCCGGGGTGTGGCGGCTACGGCGGCGCGGCGACGCCTGGCCCGCCGCGCGTACCGCGTTCTGGCTGCTCGGCTGCGTGGTGATCGTCGTCGCCACCTCCAGCGGCCTGGCCCGGTACGGCCCGGTGCTGTTCGCCGTGCACATGGTGCAGCACCTGCTGCTGATGATGGTCGCGCCGATCCTGCTGGTCCTGGCCGGGCCGGTCACCCTCGGGCTGCGGGCGCTGCGACCGGGCACCGACCCGCGCTGGCCGGGTCCCCGCGAGTGGCTCCAGGCGTGCCTGCACTCCCGGGCCTCCCGCGTGCTGACCCACCCGGTGGTGGCGCTCGTCGTCTACGTGGCCAGCCTCTACGTGCTCTACTTCACCGGCCTGTACGAGCTGGCGGTGCGCTCGCACGCCGCCCACCTGGCGATGGTCGGGCACTTCCTCGCCGTCGGATACCTCTTCTTCTGGGCGGTCATCGGGGTCGACCCGGCACCACGCCGGGTGCCGTACCCGCTGAAGATGGTCCTGGTGCTGATCAGCATGGTGCTGCACGCCTTCCTGGGCGTCGCGCTCATGCAGTCCTCGACCGTGCTGGCCGCCGACTGGTGGATCGTGCTGGACCGGCCGTGGGGTCCGACACCGCTTGCCGACCAGCAGGCCGCCGGAGGTGTCGCCTGGTCCTTCGGTGAGCTGCCCACGGTGATCGTGCTGGGTGCGCTGATGTACCAGTGGATCCAGGCCGACCGGCGCGAGGCCCGCCGCCGCGACCGGGCCGCCGACCGCGCCGAGGCCGAGGGCCGCGAGGACCCGGAGCTCGCCGCCTACAACCGGATGCTCGCCGAGCTGGCCGAACGCGACCGCCGGGTACGTCGATGAGTTTCCGTCCAGCCTGCTCTCAGCAACCTGCCAGCCGACCGGTGCAGCATTGGCTGCTCCCACAGAGAAGGTTGACGCCCGCATGACGAGGAACCTGCGACTGACGTTGGCGATGATCCTGGTGGTGATCCTCGTCATGGTCGGCCTGACCGCGATCAACCGGAACGCCGGCTCGCGGGCCAGCGGCGAACCGGTCGACCCGGCCGTGCTGGTACGCGACGACAGTCACCGGCTCTCCACCGCCACCGACGGCAAGGTCACCCTGGTCGAGTTCCTCGACTTCGAGTGCGAGGCGTGCGGCGCGGTCTACCCGGCCGTCAGCGAACTCCTGGACACCTACCAGGACCGGATCACCTTCGTGGTCCGGTACTTCCCGATCCCCAGCCACCCCAACGCCGAGTTGGCCGCCCGGGCCGCCCAGTCCGCCGCCAACCAGGGGCGGTTCGCCGAGATGTACACCGTGCTGTTCGAGAACCAGGAGACGTGGGGGCACCAGCGGACCCCGCAGACCGAGGCGTTCGTCGGGTACGCGCGCACCCTCGGTCTGGACGTCGAGGCGTTCCAGCGTGACCTCGACGACCCGGCCACCGCCGAGCGGGTGGCCCGGGACCGGGCCGACGGCGAGACCGCCGGGGTGCAGGGCACCCCGACGTTCTTCCTCAACGGGCGGCAGTTGACGAACGTGCGTACCCAGGCGGACATGATCGCCGCCATCGACGCCGCGCTCGCCGGATGAGCGCCGACCCGGCCCGCCGGCCGGCGGACGCCGACGGACCGGAGGCGGGGTTCCTCGCCCGGGTCACCGCGTGGGTGCTCACCGTCGGCGGCGCCGTGGGTCTGCTCGCGGCGGCCACCCTCACCGTCGAGAAGATCAACCTGCTGAGCGATCCGGACTACGTGCCGACGTGCAGCATCAACCCGATCCTGTCCTGCGGCTCGGTGATGACCACCCCGCAGGCCGCCGCCTTCGGCTTCCCGAACCCGCTGCTCGGCATCGCCGGCTTCGCGGTGGTCACCACCCTCGGCGTCGTGCTGCTCGCCGGGGTGCGTCTGCCCGGCTGGATCTGGGCCGGCCTCCAGGCCGGGGCCACCTTCGGCGTGATCTTCGTGCACTGGCTGATCTATCAGAGCCTGTACGTCATCGGCGCGCTCTGCCCGTACTGCATGGTGGTCTGGGTGGTGATGATCGCGATCTTCGTCTATGCCGCGCTGTGCAATCTGCGCCGGGTGCCGCCGTCGTCGCCGCCGGCCCGGCTGGCCGGACTCGCCGGCTACCACAGCTTCATCCTGGTCGCCTGGTACACGGTGATCCTGCTGGCGGTGCTGGTGCGCTTCTGGGACTACTGGTCGACCCTGCTCTGACGCCGCCTGCGCCACACCGCGAGCAGCCCGACGATCACGACCACGCCCAGCAGCGCGTAGGTGCCGATGCCCAGTTCCCGTTCCAGATAGCGGTAGGACGCCGCGCCGAGGTACCCCAGCACGGACACCGCCGCCGCCCAGAGCAGCCCGCCGGTCACGTTGGCCCACCCGAACGTCGTACGGCGCATGCCGCTGGCCCCGGCCGCCAGTGGCACCACCACCCGCAGCACCGCCACCCACCGGCCGATCACCACCGCCGCCGCACCACGGCCGGCCACCAGGCGACGTGCCCGCTCCAGGTCGAGGTGACGCCGCGCCACGGCGGGCGCGTGGGTGAGCGCCGTCGGTCCGTATCGCCGACCCAGCAGGAAGCCGACCTGGTCGCCGAGGCAGGCACCGGCCGCGGCGGCGGCGACCACCGCCGGCAACGGCAGGCCACCCTCGTGCGCGACCACCCCGCCGACCAGTACGGCGGTCTCACCCGGCACCACCAGTCCGAGCAGCGTCGAGGACTCCAACGCGGGCAGGACGAACACCAGGACCAGGACGACCACCGGGGGAAGTGCGGTGATCACCGCCAGCACCCGTTCCACGCCTTGATTGTGGCCGTCCTGCCTCGGCGTCGAGCAGGGAATCGTTACGGCGCGGGGACGACCTCCTGCCCGAGCGGCCAGATCGCCGCCGGCACGAGCTTGAAGTTGGCCACCCCGAAGGGGATCCCGATGATGGTCAGGCAGAGGCTCACCCCGGCGACAATGTGCGACAGCGCGAGCCACCAGCCGGCCAGGACGACCCAGATGACGTTGGCGACGCCGGAGGCCACCCCGACACCCGGCTTGGGCACCAGGGTCCGGCCGAACGGCCACAGCGAGTACGACGCCAATCGCAGCGACGCGACGCCGAACGGGATGGTGACGACGAGCACGAAGCAGATCAGGGCCGCGATGCCGTATCCGATCGCCAGCACGATCCCGCCGCCGAAGATGAGCCACAACACGTTCAGCACGAATCGGATCATGATTCCATCATGACCGGTGGGTGCCACCGGCCGCGAAGGGCGGCCGGTGGCACCGTTGCTCAGCCGATGACGCCGGTCACCGCCGTGCCGGACTTGGTGACGCGGTAGGTCGCCCGGGCACCGCTCCAGAAGTGGAAGGTGAGGGTGACCGGGGCGCCGTCGCGGACGTCACCGAAGAAGGTGGAGGTCAGCGCGATCCGGTTGGCGGCGTAGTCGGGCGCGAAGGCGACGTCGAACTCCTTGTACGACGTCCAGTCGTGCGGGCCGGCGTTGCTGCCGTCGGCGTACTTCGCCTCCATGGTCGCGAGCTGGTCGCCGCGGAACTGGGTGGGGATGGTGAACGCGCTGGTCGTCCCGGTGGCGTTCGACAGCACCGGCGGGTCGTACGTGACGATGTCGATCCGCCAGGGCACGCCGGTGGAGAACCGGGCGTGCAGCGTGGCGTTGACGCCGTACGCCCGGCTGCCGACCAGCCGGGTCAGCGCGCTCGCGGTCAGCGTGAGCTGGTTGCCGGAGACGGTGTAGTCGGTGCCCTGCGTCAGGTTGGTGGTGCCCTGCCGCAGGCCGGAGAAGGTGGTGCCGTTCAGGTTCAGCGTCAGCGACTTGGCGGTGACCGAGCCGGTACGCGGCACGTAGACCTGGTCGGCGGAGGCGGTGCCGGAGCGGGTCGTCCAGCTCGACTTGATCTGGGCGAACAGCTCGGCGTCCTTCCACCGGAAGGCGACCCGGTCGAAGTGCTGGCCGTTGTCCCAGAGCTGGGTGGTGAGCCGCTTTGTGCGGGCGTAGTGCCCGAGGAACTCGAAGAACTTGAGCTTCTCGCCCTGCTGCACGGTGCCGGTGTGCCGGTCGAAGCCGAGCAGCCCGTACTCGCCGATGACGACCGGGATGTTCCGGGCGACGAAGGCGTTGTGCACCCGGTCGAACCGGTCGACGAGGTCCTGCTGGGTGACCGCGTCGAACCGGGTGCCGCCGGCGACGTTCACGCTGAACGGCCAGTAGCCGTAGAAGTGCACGGTGGCGATCAGGTTGCGGTCGCCCAGTTGGGTGAAGGTGCTCACCAGCTCGTCGATGCGGGGCTGGTCGGAGGAGGTGTGCAGGGTCGGCAGCACCAGCATCCGGGTGGCGTTGTTGCCGCCGGAGGCGCGCACGATCCGGTGGAACGAGGTGTTCAGCTCGTGCAGGAGCTGGGCGTTCTGGGCGTCGCCGGAGCTGTTGGCGAACTGCGGCTCGTTGACGCTCTCGAAGTGCAGTCTCGGCCCGGCGTCCCGGAACGCGGCGGCGATCTGGGTCCAGAGCGCGTTGTAGCGGTTGAGGACCGTGGTGCGGTTGGTCGGCATCTCGTGGATCCACTGCCACGAGTCGTGGTGAATGTTGATCATCACGTAGAAGCCGTCTTCCAGGGCCCAGCCGACGACCTCCTTGATCCGGTTCAACCAGGCGGCGTCGATCGTGTACGAGGGCGCGGCACCGTGCCGGTTGCTCCAGGTCACCGGGATGCGGATGCTGTTGAAGCCCTGGGCGCGGATGGCGTCGAGCTGCGCCGGGGTGACCCGGGGGTTGCCCCACGCGGTCTCGTCGGCGCCGACCGAGTCGAAGGTGTTGCCGAGGTTCCAGCCCGGCTGCATCGCGTCCACGTACGCCATCGCGTCACCGGCCGGCGGCGGCGTGGTCGGCGGCGGCGTGGTGGGGGGCGGGGTGGTCGGCGGCGGGGTGGTCGGGCCGACGCTCCCGGTGCAGGTGACCCCGTTGAGGGCGAACGAGGTCGGCGCGGTGTTGCTGGTGCCGGTGTAGGTGCCGTTGAAGCCGAAGGAGACGCTCTGGTTGGTGCCGAGGGCGGCGTTGTAGCCGACGTTGGTGGCCGTCACGTCGTTGCCGGCGGAGGTGACGGTGGCGTTCCACGCCTGCGTCACCCGCTGGCCGGAGGGGAACGTCCAGGTCAGCCGCCAGCCGTTGACCGCGTCGCCGAGGTTGGTCAGGTCGACGTTGGCGGTGAAGCCGCCGGGCCACTGGCTGGGGGCGGAGTAGACCACCCGGCAGCCGGCGGCGGCGTGCGCGGCGCCCGCGTTGACCAGGCCGACGCCGGCCAGTAACACCGCTATCCCGCTGGTGACCAGGCCGAACCGCCATCGTGTCCTGCGTAGTGTGCCTCTCAGCCCGGCCATGACGCTCCTCGGTGTGGTGATGGTGTCGACGGGTGCTGGCCGAGCGCCGCCGGGACCACCGGAAACGTCCGGCCGGCTCGCACCATAAGTTGGGATCAACAACTTTGTCAATCGACTGAGACTGATATTGACTGCTTCTGTGCAGGTAGGGGCGTTGTGTCAGGGTGGGTTCACCTCCGGAGGTCGTACCGCGCGGGGTGGATGGATGCGTACCGGCGAATGAGCTGAGCCCGGGCGGGTAGTCGGCGGCGTGACGGCGACGGACGAACGGGACAGCGGATGGCTGCGGGGCGCCGTCGGGGGTGTGGTCGGGGTGGTCGCCCGCGCGGTCGGCGGGATCAGCGCGCGGATCGGCTGGCGGGAACGGCGCCGGACGCTGGAGCTGTACGCCATCCTCGCGGTGCAGGCCGGCGCGGCCGCCGCCGTCGCCTGGACGGTGGCGCACCAGGTGCTCGGTCATCCGTCGCCGGTCTTCGCGCCCAGCGCGGCGGTCGGCACGATCGCCGCCGCGATCGGGCGGCGGACCCGACGCACCGTGGAACTGCTGATCGGCGTCCTGGCCGGGATCGTGGTCGGCGACGCGCTGATCTGGGTCATCGGCACCGGGCCCTGGCAGATCGGCACCGTCGTCACGCTGGCCATCCTGCTCGCCCTCACGCTGAGCCGGGGCGGCCAGGTGGTGACCCAGGCCGGGGGTACGGCCGTCCTGATCGCCACGCTCGCGCCGGTGCAACGCGGGCTGGAGGTGCCCAGGATCATCGACGCCACGATCGGTGGACTGGCCGCCGTGCTGGTGGTGGCGGTGCTGCCGGTGAACCCGGTGCGGCTCGTCCAGCGGGCGGCCCGCCCGCTGTTCACCGTGCTGATGGAGCAGCTGCACAAGGGCGCCGACGCCATGACGGCCGGCGACGCCGAGGCGGTGGCCCGCGCCCGGGACGCCCTGACCGCCCTCGACCCGCAGATCAAACTCGTCAACGACGCCGTCGCCGGGGCCCAGGAGGCGGTGGCGATCTCACCGGCCCGGTGGCACCGCCGGACCGACTTCGAGCACTACGAACGCGGCGTGCGCTACCTCGACCTCGCCGTGCGGGGGTGTCAGGAACTGCTGCGCCGGGCCGCCACGGCGGTCCGCGACGACGAACCGATGCCGGTCGGTCTGCCCGCGGCGGTGCACTACTTCGGCGACGCCCTGGCGCTGTTGCAGATCACGGCGGAGAGCGGGCAGCACACCGGCCGCACCGAGGGGCTGATCCTCAAGGCGGTGGACCGGGCCGCCGAGGCGTACCACGAGGGGGTCGGCTTCTCCGGGAGCGTGGTGGTGGCGCAGATCCGGACCGTCGCCACCGACCTGCTGCGTACCCTCGGCCGCCCGGAGGCGCAGGCCAGCGAGTCGATCCGGAATCGGTTCGGGCGGCGGCAGGAGGAGGGCCCGCCGGCACCCGGCACGCAGCCCGATCGCGCCTGACCGGCCCCGTGCGCGTCACAGCCGCCCGGCCACCGTCCGGGCCACGTCGGTGAGGCGCGGGGCGTACTCGGCCGGGTCGTCCAGCCGGACCAGCCGCACGGCCACCCAGGTCCCGGAGACGCTGACGAAGACCGCCCCCTCCTCCTGGTACGCCTCGTCCCCGATCCCGGTGAGCGTCTCGAACTCGTGATCGAGGTCCCGGTCGACGTCGAGGATCTTCTTCGCCCCGTCGCCGACGAAGACCTCCACCTGGGCCAACGGCCCCGAGACCGGCCCGGTGTACGTGCAGGTGTCCCGCACCGGCGCCGGGTCCTCCAACGGCGTACCGGCCAACGTCTCGGCCTCCGCCTTGGTCACCAGCGCGCAGGCGTCGACCTCGGGCGCGTCCGGCGGCGCGGGCGTCTCGCTCGGCGGCTCCGGCTCCGGTGCCCCGGTCGGTGCTGGTGGGGGCGGTGCCGCCGCCGGCTCGACGGCCCCGCCGCACGCGGCGAGCACGGCCGTCACGGCCGCCGTCACGGTGAGCCGGGCGGCGGTGGACAGGTGCCTCATCGTCGTCTCCCTCCGCGTCACCGGGGCAGGGCGTCGAGCAGCCGACGCAGCGCCTGCTCGTATCCGTCGGGCCGGGCACCGAGGCGGGAGAAGCTGCTCAGCGTCACGGTGTAACTGCCTCCGTCGCCGACCACCACCGCCTCGGCGCCGATGTCCTTCACCGCCAGGTAGCCCTTCGCGCCGTCGCCGATCTCCGTCACCGTGGTGTAGATCTGCCCGGCCTGCTGACGTTGGTAGTCGTAGGTGCTCTCGCCGGCCAACCGGGAGGCGGTGGTCACGGTGAGCTGGGCGACCCCCTTGCCGTCGCCGAAGCTGCAGGTGCCCTGGTCCACCATGGGCTCACCGACGAACTCGGTGATCTGGGCCGCGTCGAACGGGCAGGGCGGGCGTACCGTGTCGGCCTCGTCGACGGGCAGGTCGAGGTCGGTGTCCACGTCCGCGCCGGCCCCCGTGTCCGGCGCCGGTGGAGCCTCGGTGCCGCCGCCGCTGCATCCGCTGAACGCGAGCACCGCCACGCAGAGCGCGGGCAGGATCTTTCGCCGCACGTGTCCTGCTCCCTTCGTCGGCCGATCGTCGGGTGACGTCTCGACGCTACGGTCGGCGGGCCGGGAAGGAATCCGGTGTTTCCCTAGCTATCGACGCCCGCCGCCGACCCCCGGGGTGCCGGTCGTGGTCCGCGCGAGTGCGGCGCCGAGCTCGGCGCGGCGGGAGATGCCCAGCTTGCGATAGACCCGGGAGAGGTTCGTCTCGACCGTCTTCGGGCTGACGAACAGCTCGTCGGCGATGGCCCGGCTGGTCCGCCCCGAGGCGGCGAGCCGGGCCACGCGTTCCTCGGTCGCGGTGAGGTCCGACGGCGCGGGCGGGCGGCCACCGAGCCGGGCGGCCTCGGCCCGGGCCCGCTCCGCGAACGCCGCCGCCCCGAGCGCGTCGAACTCGGCCGCCGCGGCCTGCAACGCCTCCCGGGCCTGCCGCTTGCGGCGCGACCGGCGGTGCACCACCCCGGCGACCAGCAGGCACCGGGCGCGGTCCAGCGGCAGGACGTCGGGCGGCACCGCGACCCGCGCGGCGTCGATCTCCGCCAGCGCGGCCGACGGGTCGACCCCGTCGGCACTGTCCACCAGGGCCCGGCTGCGCGCCAACCCGAGCAGCGTCCAGGGGCGCGGCAGCCGCTGGTGCCGCTGCGCCAGCCGCGCCAACGTCGCCCGCGCGGTGACCAGGTCACCGACCCCGACGCACGCCTCGATCCAGTCCGGCTCGAAGCGTTGGGCCAGCGGCTCGGCCAGGCCCATCCGGTCGAACATCGCGGCGAGCCGCCGGTAACCGGCGGCGGCGTCGGACATCCGTCCGGCGCTGAGCGCGACGAACGCGTCCAGGTGCAGGTGGATACGGCGGCACCAGTCGTCGTCGAGTTCATCGCCCAGCCGGGTACCCGCCTGCGCCGTCCGGGCCGCCGCGTCGAGCCGGCCGCGCAGCGCGTCGAGCAGCGCGGCCAGCCAGGTCTCGGCGGTGAGTTCGGTGCCCAGCAACTCGCCGAGCTCACGGGCCGCCGCGATGTGCCGCTCGGCCGCCGCCCAGCGACCGGCCAGCAGTTCGGTCTCGCCGAGGTGCTTGAGCAACTCGTACTGGGACGGCTCGTCACCGCGTGCGGTGGCCCGGTCCAGCAGTCCGGTCAGGCGCTCCCAGGCCCGGTCCAGGTCGTCGATGCCCTTCCACCAGACCGCCGGGATCGTGCCGGCCAGCCAGGACGGCTGGGCGCCCTCCATGGCCAGCGCGCGGTCGAGCAGGTCGGTGCGGGGCGGCGCTCCGGCGCGTACCTCGTTGAAGAAGAGGTTCATCAGTGCGGCGGCCAGCAGCGCAGGGTCGCCGCCGGGCCCGGCGAGCAGCCCGACCGCCGCCTCGGCGTGCGTCCGGGCCGGATCGGGCAGGTCGACGAAGAGCGCCAGGTGGGCGTGGATCCGGCCAGCCAGGGGAGTGTCGGGTCGGGTCGCGGTCAGCGCCCGCGCGGCGGCCTCGACGGCGGTGCCGCCCGGCTCGTCGGCGCTCCACGCCACCACGGCCCGCAGCAGCAGCGCCTCGGCACGCACGTCGCCGGTGAACCCGTCGGCCACCGCCTCGGCGGCCAGCCGGGCGCCCGGATGGTCGCCGCAGTCGAACCGGCACCGGGCCGCCGCGAGTCGTCGTCGGCCCTGGCTGTCCGGGTCGTCCGCCGGGGTGAGCCGCGCGGAGGACTCGTAGAGGGTCGCGGCGGCCTCCGGCGCCCCGCGCGTGTGCTGCCGTGCCGCAGCCGCCGCCAGGGCGTCGGCCACCACCGGATCGGCCGTGGTGGTGCACAGCGCCAGGTGCCGGACCCGCTCGTCCGGGTCGGTCACCACCTCGGCCAGCCGGCGGTGCAGGGCACGCCGTACGCCGGGCGGGATGCCGGCGCGGACCGCCGCCGCGTACACCGGGTGGCTGAACTCGACCCGCTGCGGCGTCACCACCAGCAGCCCCGCCTCCTCGGCGGCGTCGAACGCGCCGGCACCGACCCCGGTCGCGGCCAGATCCCCGAGCAGCGGTACGCCGAGCAGGGCGGCCAACCGCACCGCGTCCCGGCAGCGGGGCGGCAGCCCGGCCAGGACCTCGTCGAGGAGGTGGTGCATGGAAGCGGTCACCGGCAGGTCCTGCCCCGGCTCCGGAGGCTGCGGCAGGCGCTGGACCGCGCGGGCCACCTCGATGGCGACCAGCGGGTTTCCGGCGGCCTCGCGGGCGACCCGGGCGAGCAGCGGGCGGCTCAGCGGGGCACCGATCCGGTCCCGCAGCACGTGGTGCAGCGCGGCCACGTCGAGCGGGGTCAGGGCCAGCCGGGTCAACCGGTGGGGACCGCTGTCGAGCCCGAGCGGCGCCGGTCGGGGCGCCGGCCCGGCCGGGGTGCGGCAGGTCACCAGCGTGGCCGGCACCGGGTCGAGTCGGCGCAGCGCGAACCGCAGCGCCCGTTCGCTCGGCCGGTCCAACCAGGGCGCGTCGTCGACCGCGACCAGCAGCGGCCGGCCGGCGGCGAGCGCCGCCTCAAGCAGCGTCCGGGTCGCCGCGCCGACCACCCGTTCGTCGAACGTCTCGTCGCTGTCGCCGGTGAGCAGCACCACCTCGGCGGCGACCCGCTGGGGACGGGGCAGGTCCACCACCAGGTCCGCCAACGGGCGGAGCAGGTCGGCGAGTGCGGCGAACGGCAGGTCGGTCTCGCACTCGGTCGGCGCGCAGGCGAGTACCGACCAGCCGGCCCGGGTCGCCTCGGCGACCAGGGCCCGGAGCAGGGTCGTCTTGCCGATCCCGGCCGGGCCTTCCAACAGCACCGGGCCGGGCTCGCCCAGCGCGCGCCAGGCCAGGTCGAACAGGGCGTCCCGGCCGACGAGCGAACGCGGCATGTGGCGATTCTGGCACCGGCCGGAGTCGATGGGCATCAGGCGGTCGGCGCGCCGTGGCGGTCGGTCGGTCGGGATCCGGTCAGGCGTGCAGCGTCCGGCTCGGCGGTATGCCGTAGGCGGCGTGGTACCGGGCGGTGAACCGGCTGTGGCTCAGGAACCCCCACCGCGAGGCGATCGCCGAGACGGTCTCCTGGCGGGGGTCCGCCCGCACCAGGTCACGGTGGGCCCGGTCCAGCCGGACCCGGCGCAGGTGGGCCATCGGAGTGGTGTCCAGGTGTCGGCGGAACGCCAGTTGCAGCGTCCGCAGCGAGACCTGGGCCGCCGCGGCGATGTCGGCCGCCCCGATGTCGTGGCCGGCGTGCTCCTCGATGAAGGCCACCGCCCGCCGTAGCGTCGCGGTGGTCACGACGCGTTGGTCGGTGGCGCTCGGCCAGCCGGCGGCGGTGTTCGGGAAGACCGCCAGGGCCGTGGCGGCCAGCATCCGGGCGGCGTTGGCGATCACCAGCGGCTGCACGTACGCGTACGGGTTGTCCAGGACCACCTGGTGGAGGTACCCGGTGGTGTGGCGCCAGAGCCGGGCCAGGGCCGGTGAGGCGGGGGCCAGTCCGGTGAACCGGAAGGTGCCGGGTTGCACCCCGGTCACCCTGGCGAGCACGGACAGGTCGAGCAGGCAGGAGGTGACCTTGCCGGGCAGCCAGCAGACGGAGTACGGTGCGCCGGGCACGGTGGCGAGGAAGACGTCACCCGGCCCGAACCGGCCGACCTCGTCGGCGCAGCCGCGGTCGATCCGTCCGCTGACCACCTGGCAGATCAGCAGGCCCTGGCTGGTGGTGGCCCCGACGTCGATCCGCAGCCGACCGGACTGTTCGATCGCCTCCAGGCAGAAGGAGCCGGCGTCGACCCGGTGGTGGCGCAGCCGGTACCCACCCTCTGCCGAGCGGATCGCCACCTCGGTGCCGTACGCGCCGGCGAGGAAGGTGCTGATGACCGCCGGGTCCCGGCTGTCGAAGCGCTGCGCTCTCAGAATCGTCGTCGCCAATACGCCTCCATCGACGCGGACGGAGGGGCTCCACGCATAGGCGCCGGTGGTGTGGCCAGTGGTGACACCGGTGCGGACGGTACGGCCGCAAGACAGGAATCCCGTCTACAGCATCCACATAGGAAGAAATCCCGCGGATTTCCCATCGTATATGCGTCGCGTCGGCCGGTAGTCGATCGTTTGGCTGAAGACGGGGATTTCGTTTTCGGGCTAGCTCACCGGGTGCCGGTGCGTGCGGTGAACTAGCCGGAAAGCGAACGCTCCCATGATCATGACGAGTGTCCGAAGGAGAGGTAGCTGCTCGAGTACGGATGAGAGGGGTGGGTGTTGGAGGGCAAGGATCCGACTGACATCGTCCGCCGGGCGACGGCTGAAGCGCTTCGGCGGATCACCGGGGAGGCGATCCTCACCAGCATCGTGGGGAGCCGACTGGGCGCACTGGGGGACGGCCTACGTGACGTACTGCGTTCGGCGTTGCTGACACAGCGGGTGGCGGCACCGCTGCGACTGATCGGGTTGTGCCGGGAACTCGATCTCGGGCCCGACGCGTTCGACCTGCTGGGACATCACCTGCTGGGGGCGCTGGTCGGGCACCGGCCCGGGCCGGACGCACTGGTACGCGCCGGTGGCGCGCTCGGGCTGGCGCGGCGGGAACTCTTCGCGCCCCGCCGTCCGGAGGGGGACGACGCGGTCCGGGTGGTCCGTCCGCACACCGGGCGCGGCAACAGCGCGAGCGCCCGTTACCGCTCGACGAAACCGCCGGAGCACCTGCCCTCGCCGCCGACCTGGACCTGCACCGGATGCGACCAGGAGTGGCCGTGCGCGGTCAAGCAGAGCCAGTTGCTGGCGGAGTTCGGGGGAGCGCGGGCCGCGCTCGCGGTCTATCTGGGGTCGTGCCTGCTCGCCGCCGCCCGGGATCTGCCCGGGTTACCGCTGGCCCACGCCCGGAACCGGTTCCTCGGCTGGTTGCCGCGCCGACCGTGCTGAGCCCGGTCACCGATTTCGGGCCGGTGCGGGGACATTCCCGCACCGGCCCGAACCGGGTCTCTCAGCGCGCGGTGGGCTCGGGCGCGGTGCCGTTGGCCGCGGCGACCGGGTGCCCGGCTTCGTCCTCGGTGGCCGGTGGCCCGGCGAACCAGTCGATGCCGGCCTTCCCGCCGGCCGCGACGACCGCCGCCGCCCGCGCCACCGGGTCCGTCAGCGACGCCGGGTCGGTCGACGCCGACGAAGCGGACTGCGCCGGCCCGTGGCCGGAGCGGCCGGCGTCCGGACCACCGCCGGAGCGCCCGGCGTCCGCACCACCGCCGGAGGCGACGCCCCCGGTACCCGCCGGGGTAACAGCGCCGTCCGCGCCACGGGAGGCACCCGTTGCGCCACCGCTGCCCTCCGCGTCGCCCGAAGCGGTGCCCGCCGCGCCGTTCTCGGCACGGGCACCGTCCGAACCCGGCCCGGAACGAAGGGCGTCCGCGCCGGAACGGAGAGCGTCCGGGCTCGATGCGGCGCCGTTGACCACCGACCGCTCCGGACCGCCGCGCTCGGCACCGGCCGCCTCGGCGCGCGCGTCGCCGTCGGCCGTGGGCTGGTGCGCGCCGGTCGACGGGGCCGGCTCGCCGTTGACCCGGGCGGCCGGGCGTGCGCCCACCATCGGGTACTCGGCGGTCTCGGTGCCGCCGGCCGCCGCGGCCATGACCGCCGCCGCCGCCAGGTCGGCGACCCGCTTGGCCTCCCGCTGCACCCGGGCCCGGGTCTCCTTGGCGTGCCGCTCGGCCGCCTCGACGGCCCGGCGCACCTCGTCCAGCCGCTGGCTCTCCGCCGCGAGGTCGCGGCCGGTCTCCTCCAACTGCCGGCGCAGCCGGGTCAGCTCGGCGTCGGTGGCGTCCTTGTCCCGCCGGGTCTCGTCGAGCTGCCGGCGGGCGCCGTCCAACTCCTCCTGCAACCGGGCCAGCGCCTCCTGCTGCTCACCGACCTGGAGCTGGACGGTGTGCAACTGCTCCTCGGCGGCGGCGGCCTGCTCGTCGCTGAACGTGCGGGTCTCGGCCGCCTGCTCGTCGGCGCGCTTGCGGATCTCGGCGGAGTACTGCTGCGCGTCCGCGATCATCGAGCTGACCCGCTGCTCGGCGGTGGAACGCTGGGCGGCCAACTCGCGCTCGACCGACGCCCGCTGCTCGGCCAGGTCCTCCTCGGCGTTGGACCGCCGCTCCGCGAGCTCCTCCTCCACCGTGGTCCGCCACTGGGCCAGCTCCTGCTGGCTCTTGGTCCGGGCCGCCTGGATCTCCTGGTGGATCTGGGTACGCGCCGACGTGGTCAGCGCCTCGGCCGCCGCGCGGGTCTGCTCGACCTGCTGGCGGCACTGCTCGCCGATGCGCTGCGCCTCCTGCTGGGCGCGCTCGTGTGCGGCCTCACCCTCGGCCCGCAGCTTCTCGGCGCGTTCACGGATCTCGGCCAGCTCCGCCTCGGCGGTGGTGCGCTTCTCCTCGTACGTCTTCTCGTGCTCGGCCCGTCGGCCGGCCAGCTCCTCGTCGAGGTCGGCCAGCGCCTTGACGGTCCGTTCGCGCGCGTTGGAGAGCGTCTTCTCGGCCTCCGCCTGGAGCTTGGTGGCCCGCTGGGTGTGGGTGTCCACGATGGCCGTCGCCTGCTTCTCGGCCAGGTCCAGGATCTGGTCGACCATCGGACCCAGCTCACGGAAGGACGCCCGGTCCATCTGGGTCGGCCGCTGGCGCAGCTCGGTCACCTCGACCTGGAACGCCTGGAGCTTGCCGGTCAGGTCCCGCACGTGCGACGTGGCCCGGTCCCGGTCGGCGGCGACCGCGGCGATGCGGGCGTCGGCCTGTTCGACGTAGCGGTCGACCTGCCGTTTGTCGTACCCCCGCAGAGTGACCTCGAAGTTCGGCCGCGAGGCCAGGTCGTCGCGGGCTGCGAACGGTTCCTCGCCGATGGACATGCCCCATCCTCCGTACGATCGCGAGCGCCACACCGGCCGCCCGGCTGCGATGACGCGCAACGCTACCGCTGCTCGCGTTCGTCTGTCCTCCCACCCCGGTACCGATTGCGCACCGGCTGACGGGGTGACCACGGTCCCCGGCCGCGCGGGCGGTCGACGAGGCGTCCGAGTGGCCTGTTCCGGCGTGTTTCATCGAGTCGCGTCGACTCGGCCCGTGACGCCCGACCGATGTCGGGGACCCCATCTTGACAGCGAGTTAGGTTAGGTTAGCCTAACCGCATGTCGAGCGTACTGGCGTCGGACGGCGTCGAGCAGAGCCTGCGTGGAGCCGACCTCCACCTGGGCTACCACGGCACGCCGGTGGTGCACGGTGCCGGGATCACGCTCCGCCCTGGCGCGGTTACGGCCCTGGTCGGGCCGAACGGCAGTGGTAAGTCCACCCTGTTGCGGGCGCTGGCCCGACTGCACCCGATCGACAGTGGCGCGGTGCTCTTCGCCGACGGTTGCGCCGCCGCCGGCCTGCCCGCCAAGGAGTACGCCCGCCGGGTGACCCTGCTCGCGCAGAGCCGGCCGGTCCCCAACGGCGTCACTGTCCGTGATGTAGTCGGCTACGGTCGGCACCCGTACCGGGGGCGCTGGCGTGCCGACGACCCGGACGGTCCCGCCGCGATCGGCCGTGCGATGGAGGTCACCGGGGTGACCGCGATGGCCGACCGGCCGGTCGACGAGCTGTCCGGCGGCGAGTTGCAGCGGGTCTGGCTGGCCACCTGCCTGGCCCAGGACACCCCGGTGCTGCTGCTCGACGAGCCGACCACCTTCCTCGACCTGCGCTATCAGGTCGAGATCCTCGACCTGATGCGTGACCTCGCCGACGACCACGGTGTCGCGGTCGGCGTGGTGCTGCACGACCTCAACCAGGCCGCCGCGGTGGCCGACGAGGTGGTGCTGCTGCACAGCGGCCGGGTCCGGGCCACCGGCACCCCGGCCGAGGTCTTTACCGAGCACGACCTGACCGAGACCTACGGGATCCGGATCGAGGTCGTCGTCGACCCGCTCAGCGGTCTGGTCACCACCCGCCCGGTGGGCCGGCACCTCACCCGCATCCCGGTCTGATCCCGGACCGGCCCGGACCACCCATCCCGAGAAAGAACATCATGTCCCGTACCCGTGTCACGGCCCTGGTCGCCGCCGCCACCGCTCTGGTGCTGGCCGCCTGCGGCACCACCGAGAACGCCTCCGCACCCGACTCCAGCCCCTCCGCCGCCGGTGGACCGGTCACCCTGACCGATAGCCGGGGCAAGGAGATCACGCTCGACAAGCCCGCCACCAAGGTCGTCGGCCTGGAGTGGGGCGAGGTCGAGATGCTCGTCAGCCTCGGTGTCATGCCGGTCGGTGTCGCCGACCCCAAGGGCTACGCCACCTGGGTCACCGCCGCCAAGCTCGACGGCGACGTCAAGGACGTCGGCACCCGGGGCGAACCGAGCGTCGACTCCATCGTCGCGCTGGAGCCGGACCTCGTGGTGATGACGGACGACCGCGGCGCCGGCACGATCGCGCAGCTGGAGAAGTACATCCCGGTCGTCGTCACCAAGGGCAGCGACGCCACGGACAACATCGGCCGGATGCGCGCCGACGTGAACATGATCGCCGCCGCGGTCGGCAAGACCGCCGAGGCGGAGAAGCTGCTCGCCGACTTCGACACCGCGATCGCCGACGGCAAGAAGAAGATCGCCGACGCTGGAGCCGCCGGTAAGCCGTTCGCCATCGCCGACGGCTGGAAGGAAGGCAGCACGGTCAGCATCCGGATGTTCGGTCAGGGCGCGCTCGTCTCCCAGATCGGCATCCAGCTCGGCCTCACCAACGCCTGGCAGGGCGAGGTCGACGAGGCATGGGGCCTGGGCCAGACCGACGTCGAGGGCATGACCGTGCTCAAGAGCCCGGACCTGCACTTCTTCTACAACGCCTCGGACGGCAGCGACGTCTTCGCCGACGGTCTCGCCGACAACGCCATCTGGAAGGCGCTGCCCTTCGTCGCGCAGGGCAACCTGCACCGGATGCCGGACGGCATCTGGACCTTCGGCGGGCCGCTCTCCGGCAAGCAGTACATCGACCAGTTCGTCAACACCTACGCGGTGTGACCACGCTGTCCGCACCCCCGCGTTCGGAGCCGGCCCTCGGGCCGGCTCCGGCCGGGCGCGTCTCGGCCCCACGCGTCGTCGGGGCCTTCCTCGCCGCCATCGCCCTGCTGCTGGTGGTCGCCGGTGTCCACCTCACCCAGGGCACCTCCGCCGTCGGCGCGCTCGACCTGCTGCGGCTGCTCACCGGCGGCGACGACGAGACGGCCCGGGTCCTGGTCGCCTCCCGGGTGCCCCGGCTGCTCGCCGGGCTGGCCATCGGCGTCGCCCTCGGTTTCGCCGGAGCGGCCCTCCAGTCGATCGCCCGCAACCCGCTGGCCTCGCCGGACACGCTCGCCGTCAACGCGGGCGCCCACCTGGCCATCGTCTCGGTCTCCGCGTTCGGCATCGCGCTGCCCGCGCTGCCCGCCGGTGGCCTCGCCTTCTGCGGCGGGCTCGCCGCGGCCGGCCTGGTGATGGCGATGTCCTCCGGTGGGCAGGCCGGCACCACCCGGCTGATCCTCGCCGGTTCGGCCACCGCCATGGCGCTCAGCTCGGTGACCATGCTGCTGCTCCTGCTCTTCGAGCAGGCCACCATCGGTCTGTTCGCCTGGGGCAACGGCTCCCTGGTGCAGAGCGACCTGAACGCGCTCACCCAGCTCGCCCCGGTGCTCGGCATCGCCGTCGTGGCACTGATGCTGCTCGGGCACCGCCTCGACATCCTCGCCCTCGGCGACGACACCGCCACCGTGCTCGGCCTCGACGTACGCCGTACCCGACTGATCGTCACGGTGCTGGCCGTCCTGCTCGCCGCCTCGGCGGTGACCCTCACCGGGCCGGTCGGCTTCGTCGGCCTCTGCGCGCCGGTGATCGTCCGACTGCTCGGCTCGGTGGTGCCCGGCGTGCACCGGCACCGGGTGCTGCTGCCGCTCTCCGGCATCGCCGGAGTGATCATCGTGCTCGGCTCCGACGTGCTGCTGCGGGCCGTCATGGGCGGCCAGGCCGGGGTGGACATCCCCACCGGCGTGGTGACCACCCTGCTCGGCGCGGCCGTGCTGATCTGGCTGGCCCGACGGCACCGCGACGCCGGACCGACCCGTCGCCCGCCGGGCGGTCACGCGGCCGTACGCTCCGCCGGCTTCCACCGCACGGTGGTCGTCGTGGCGGCCACCGTCACCGCTGCGGCGGTGCTGCTCGGCATGCTCGCCGGGGACACCTGGGTGCTGGTCGGCGACATCGTCAACTGGGTCAACGGCAACACCGGGCCGGCGTACACGTTCGTGCTGGACCAGCGCTGGCCCCGGGTCGCCGCGGCGATGCTGGCCGGTGCGGCGCTGGCCGTGGCCGGCACCACGGTGCAGGCGGTCTGCCGCAACCCGCTGGCCGAGCCCGGCATCCTCGGCATCACCGCCGGAGCCGGCCTGGGCGCGGTCTCGCTGCTCACCTTCGTGCCGCTGGCCGGTGTGTGGGCCGTCTCCGGGGTGGCCGGGCTGGGCGCGATGCTCGCCTTCGCCCTGGTCTACGGTGCGGCGTGGCGCGGCGGGCTCAGCTCCGACCGGCTGGTCCTGATCGGATTCGGGGCCTGGCAGGGCGGCATGGCGCTGATCACCTTCATGATCGTGGCCTTCGACCCGTGGAACACCGGCAAGGCGCTCACCTGGCTCTCCGGCTCCACCTACGGGCGTACCGCCACGCAGGTGCTGCCGGTGGTGATCGCGCTGCTGGTGCTCACCCCGGCGGTGGTCGCCGCCCGCCGCGAACTGGACCTGATGACGTTGGACGACGACACCCCCCGGGTGCTCGGCGTCCGGCTGGAACGCACCCGGCTGATCGCCCTCGGCGCGGCGGCGCTGCTCACCTCGACCGCCGTCTCGGCCGTCGGTGTGATCGGCTTCGTCGGCCTGGTCGCCCCGCACGCGGCCCGCGCGCTCGTCGGCGGCCGGCACAGCCGGGTGCTCCCGGTCGCCGCGCTGCTCGGCGCGGCTCTGGTCAGCCTCGCCGACACCCTCGGCCGCACCGTGATCGCCCCGGCACAGATCCCCGCCGGCCTGGTCACCGCCATGATCGGTACCCCGTACTTCGTCTGGCTGCTGTGGCGTTCCCGCGCCGCCGCGCCCCGATCCCGGTGACGCGTCGCCGCGCCACCGGTCCGCACCAGAGAGGCACCATGACCAACACCCTGCCGATCACGCCCTGGCGGCTGTTCGCCGTCGAAGTCCGGGCGGTACGCCGGCTCAGCCCCTCCTTCGTCCGGGTCACCTTCACCGGCCCGGACCTGGACCGCTTCGCCGACAACGGCGACGACCAGCGGATCAAGCTGGCGTTGCCGCTGCCCGGCCAGCGTGGGGCGGACCTGCCGCAGGGGCCGGACTGGTACGCGCAGTGGCGGGCTCTGCCGGATCACCTGCGCAACCCGATCCGCACCTACACCGCGCGGGCGGTCCGGCCCCACCTCAACGAGGTGGACGTCGACCTGGTGCTGCACGGCGACTCCGGCCCGGCGACCCGGTGGGCGCGGCGGGTGCGCCCCGGCGACGAGATCGCCATCGCCGGCCCGGACGCCGGATTCGACGGCGACCAGGGTGGACGGGAGTTCCGGCCGCCGTCGACCGGTCGTCTGCTGCTCGCCGGGGACGAGACGGCGGTGCCGGCGATCGGCGGGATCTGCGAGCGGCTGCCGTCCGACGCCCGGGGCCGGGTGCTGCTGGAGGTGCCGTCGGCGGCGGACGTGCTGCCGTGGGTGGCGCCGCCCGGTGTCGAGGTGACCTGGCTGTCGCGCGACGGTGCGCCGCACGGTGCCCGGCTGGTCCCCGCCGTGGCCGCCGCCGCCGAGGAACTGCTGGCCCGGGCGTTGCCGGTCGGGGCGGGCGTGTCGGGGGCGTACGCGTCGGGCGGTCAGTTCGTCGACGACGTGGACGTGGACCGCGCCATCCTCTGGGAGGTGCCCGACGCCCTGCCGTCCGCGCCGCTGTACGCGTGGCTGGCGGGGGAGGCGGGTGTCATCCGTACCCTGCGCCGGCACCTGGTCGTCGAGTGCGGCCTGGACCGGCGGGCGGTGGCCTTCATGGGCTACTGGCGGCATGGCCGCGCCGACCCTTCGAGCTGAGCCCCGGCCGCGCGACGGTCAGGGCAGCGGGTGCGAGATGCCCCGGGCGTGGTCGGTCAGCGCCGCACCGACCACGGTGGCCTCCAGCGGCAGGATCTCCAGGCAGCGGCGGACCGCGATCGCCATCAGCGTGTTCGGCACCCGCATGGACAGCGTGCAGTGCGGCACCCAGTGGCCCGGTCGGTAGTGCGCGACCAGCTCGACCCCGGCGGCGCTCAGCCGGTCGTGCACCAGCCGGTGGTGCGTCAGCAGCTCGGTGGTGGGTGCCGGGCCCAGCCAGAGCACCCGGCCGACGAACTGGCCGGCGTGCTGGAACGTCAGCCGCAGCGGTGCCGCCACGGTGGTGCCGGCCAGCGCCGCCGCCACCTGCTCCGGATCGAGGCGCGGCGCGACCGCCAGCGAGACGTGCGGCCGGTGCCGCTGCTCCAACAGGGACCGCAGGCTCTGCACCCCCTCGGCCTCCAGGGCGTCCCAGAGCACCCGGATCCGGCGGGTGGCGACGGTGTCCAGATAGAGTTCCAGCGCGGCGACCACATGATCACTGTAGGCGGGTCGCCCCTCACGGCACGATGACCGCCCGGCCCTCCAGCGTGCCGTCCTGCATCCGGCGGTACGCGTCCATCGCGTCGTCCAGGCCGAACGTGGTGATCTTCGGGCGGACCAGCCCCCGTGCCCCCAGGTCGAGCACCTCGATCAGTTCCGGCCGGCTGCCCCAGTACGTGGTCTGCACGCTGGCCTCGTAGGGGACGGTGAAGTAGCTGATCGTCAGCGAGCCGCCGCCGATGCCGACGACGGTCAGGTCGCCGACCGTCCGCACCACCGAGACGGCGAGCTTCAGGGTGGGGTCCGCGCCGACGAAGTCGAGCACCACGTCGGCACCCCGGCCGCCGGTGAGCGTCCGGATCTCGTCGGCGGTCCCCGCGCCGGACCGCAGCGTCAGGTCCGCGCCGCACTCCTGTGCGAGCCGCAACGCCTCGTCCCGGGTGTCCACCGCGACGACCCGGGTGGCGGTGGTGGCCTTGAGGATCTGCACCCCCACGTGCCCCAGTCCGCCGACGCCGATCACCACCGCCGTGCTGCCCGGCACCAGCTTCGGCCAGGACCGGCGGATCGCGTGGTACGGCGTCAGTCCCGCGTCGGTCAGCGGCGCCGCCTGCACCGGGTCCAACCCGTCCGGCAGCGGCACCACGTGCCGGGCGGCCGGCACCAGCTCGTACTCGGCCATGCCGCCGTCCAGGCCCAGACCACCGCCGCCACCGGGCACCGGCGCGGCGGCCGTGTTCTCGCAGTAGTTGTCGGCACCGACCCGGCAGCGGGCACACACGCCGCAGCCCCACGGCCCGTACACGGCGACCGGTTGACCCACCTCCAACCCGGTCACCCCGGCCCCGAGGGCGTGCACCCAGCCGGCGTTCTCGTGCCCCAGCACGAACGGCGGCCCCCACGGCAGCGTGCCCGAGTCGAAATCGTGCATCAGGTGCAGGTCGGAGTGGCAGGCCCCGGCACCACCGATCTTCACGACCACCTGACCGGGGCCGGGCGTCGGCTCGTCGATCTCGACCAGCTCCGGGTCGCTCTTCCAGGCGGGCAGTCGTAGCGCGCGCATGTGTCGCCTCCTTCGTCCACCGGCTGCCTCCCCGCCGGATGCCGGGACAAACCCGACCGGACCGTCCCGCCCACCGGTTGCCGATCCGCCCCGGCGGCGGTGCACTGAACTACATGAGTGTCATCACGGTGGGCACGTCCTCCTGGGCCGACCGGACGCTGGTGCGCTCCGGGTGGTACCCGCGCGAGGTGAACACCCCGGCCGGCCGGCTGGGTCACTACGCCGAGCGGTTCGCACTGGTCGAGGTGGACACGTCGTACTACGCCATCCCGACGCCGGAGACCGTGCACGGCTGGGTCGACGCCACCCCCGACGGCTTCACCTTCGACGTCAAGGCGTTCAGCCTCTTCACCGGCCACCCGACCCCGGTCGCCACCCTCCCGGCCGACCTGCGCCCGGCGGGCGGACCGGCCCGGGTCCGTCGACGCGACCTGCCGACCGAGGCGTACGACGAGCTGTGGCACCGGTTCCGGACGGCGCTGACACCGCTCGTGGCGGCCGACCGGCTCGGTGCCGTGCTGTTGCAGTTCCCGCCGTGGCTGACCCGGGGCGACGCGGCCCGCCGCCGGATCGCCGAGCTGGCGTCCCGGTGCCGGCCCTGGCGGGTCGCCGTCGAACTCCGGCACGGGTCCTGGTTCGACGGTACGGCGGCGCTGGAGACGCTGGCCTTCCTCCGCGAGCACGACCTGACCCACTGCGCCGTCGACATGCCGCAGGGCCATCCCAGCTCGGTGCCGCCGATTCCGCTGGCCACCGCCGGACTGGCGATGATCCGGTTCCACGGGCACAGCACCGCCTGGGACGGCGGCGACAAGGAGGAACGCTTCCGCTACGCCTACGGCGACGAGGAACTGCGCCGCTGGTCCGAGGTGCTGGTCGACCTCGCCGACCAGGCCGACGAACTGCACGTGCTGTTCAACAACTGCTGTGCCGGCCAGGCCCAGCGCGACGCGGAACGGATGGCCGGGCTGCTCGGCGTACCGGCGGCCCGGTCCGTGCCGTCCTGACCGGACGCTCCGGTGCCCGCCGCGTCGGCGGCGGGCACCGGGACGCGGTGCGGTACTCAGCCGTGCCAGGACCCCTCGGTGTGCATGCCGGTCGCCTCTTCCAGCGCGTTGTCCGGCAGATCCTCGCCGGCCACGTCGTCCGGGAATGGCCGCCTCGGCGGCGCCGGGTCCGGTGGTGCGCCCGGTCCGGCCTCGGGCGTACGGGTCGGCTCCACCGACCCGAACCCGTGCCGCCCGTCGGGCCACTGCCGTGACCCGTCCGCCGCCCGCCGTTCGCCCCGCCGTCCCTCGGGCACCGCGGTCTCCTCGCTGCCCTCGTCCATCGGCGAGTGCTCGCCGGCACCCCACGGCGGATCGGCGTCGAAGCCGTCCGTGGTGCCCCAGGGTGCGACGCTCCCCGGTCCCCGGTCCTGCCTGTCCCTGTCGCTCATGGCCACCTCGCCTGTCGGTACGCCCGGCGGTCGCGGTCGGTGCGCGTCGTGCCGGTCGGCCGTCAGCGGCCGTTCATGGCCATGTGTCGCCGGACCGCGTGCATGGTCGCCAACCCGCCGGCACCCTTGCCCATCCGGCCCGGCGAATGGGCCAGACCGTTGGCCCGGCCGAGGATCCCGCGCAGCACCTGCCCGGGCTTCTGCTGCTCACCCATGTACGCGGTGACCACGATCAGCGCCCCGGTCAGTGCCGGGATGGCCCACTGGAGCATCTTCAACTGGCGCTGGCTGGCGGCCACGTGCGCCGGGGTCTGCCCGTTGGGCTCGGTCACGCCCTGCACCGACGGCGTACCGGCCTTGGCCAGACGCATGCCGAGCAGTCGGCTGTAGCCGGTCACCGCGAGCGCGCCGACGGTCAGCGCGGTCTTCACCGTGCTGGCCCGGCCGACGCCCCGCTGGGCGGCCATCCGCGGGCTCTCGGTGACCAGCTCACCGACCGCGCCGGCCAGGTGCGCCCCGATCGCGGCCGCGTTGACCGGCGTCCACCGGGTCCAGCCGGTCGAGGCCGTCGGAAGTCGTTTGGTCGAGTCGTCGATGCGGGCCGCGGCGCCGTTGACGCCGAACGCTCCCATCAGGGAGCCGCCGAACCAGGCCGCCAGGCCCAGGTCGTGCATCGAACGCAGTGCGGTGTGGCTGTCAGACATCAGGTCCCCCTCCGCCGTGTCGGGCGCAGCGGCTTACCCCGGTCCGCACCGGCTAATCGCCGCAGAATCGACCTCGCCCGGCCACCGACGGTCAGCGGCGGTGCGGCAGGTCAGCGGCGGTGCGGCAGCGTGGCGGCGAAGTCGGCCACCCGCGTGGCCAGTGGCCCGGCGGCGCGTACCCAGGTGAAGTGGTCCAGGCGGGCGTCCGGCACCCGGTAGCGCTCGCGGGTCACCGGCGCCGCGGCGAGCTTGGCGCAGAGGCGGTCCACGGTCGGGTGCGGGGTGTACTGGTCACCCTCGACGCTGACCGCCAGCACCGGCGTGCGGATCCGGCCCACCGCCGCCTCGGTGTCCACCCCGTCGAGGTCCGGGAACCGGCCGGTGCGGGCGGTGTGCGCCCAGTCGCGGATCACGCCCCGGGCCTGCCGGCCGCCGAACCCCCAGCCGGGCCAGACGCCGAGCAGCCGGGCGGTGACGCCGATGCCCTGGGTGTACGGCAGCACGCCGTAGCGACGCGGCCCGGCGAAGTCCCGCCAGTACGGGATGCCGACGGCCACCAGCGCCAGCCCGTCCACCTCCTGCTCGCCGTGCAGGGCCAGGTGCAGCACGGCGGCCTGGCCACCCAGGGAGTGCCCGAGCAGCAGTGTGCGCCGCCCGTCCAGCCGCTCCTTGAGCGCGTCCCGCACCGCGCCGATGTCGGCGGCCAGCTCGGGGTAGCCGTAGCGGCAGGCGCGACTCGGTCGGGGCGTGCTCTCGCCGGTGCCGCGCAGGTCGGCCACGACGACGGCCAGCCCGGCGTCGCGCAGCGCGGCGGCGAACGGCCGGTAGTACCGGGCCCGGACGCCCATCGCCGGGGCGATCAGCACCACCGGGGCGCCGGTCACGCCCACCGGCTCCGGATAGACCTGGATGCCGAGGCGGGCCCCGTCGACCTGGACGTACTCCTGGAGGTATTCCACCGTCGCGCTCACCACGCCAGGCTACCGGCGAGTAGCCAACGGGGTGGGGCCGCCCCGACGCGCGGGTGGTCGCGTCGGGACGGCCCCTGGTGGTGACTCAGGAGACGCTGATCGTGCCGTTCGAGGCGCGTACGCAGGCCACCGAGCGGACGGCGGTGGCGGCCGCGCCGGTCAGGCACTGGCCGAGCACCTGGTGTCCGGCGGCGTTCGGGTGCCACGACTCCTGGCAGGTCTGGAAGTAGGTCACGCAGGTGTTGGCGATCCGCTGGATGGCGATCTTGTCCTTGCCGGAGAGGCTGGTGACGAAGGTGCCGTTGGGCGGGTTGTCCTGCAACCGGATCGGAGTGGCCAGAGTGCCGGTCGGGCTGTTGGTCCGCTCGCAGAGCCGGGCGCCGTCGAAGGCCCGCTGCACGTTGAGATAGACCAGGTCCGCGCCGGGGAACTCGGCGGCCAGCGTGCTCCGGGTGGAGCTGACGATGGTGCCGAGGCCCTGCGAGAACCGGTGCCCGGGAGCCAGGCTGGCGCGGTGGATCGGGCAGCCGGCCGCGTACCGCTCGGCACCCAGGGCACGGAACTTGTCCCGGGTGTCGTCCCGGCTGTCCTCGGAGTGGTATCCGGCCTCCAACTCCAGCGGCAGCGGGTTGGTGTAGTCCTGCAACACCACCCGGTGCTGGCCGTCGGCGTCCACCTCGCGCAACGTGGTCAGGATCTGCCGCACGGCCGCCGTGGTCTCCGCCGTGGCGGCGCTGATCTGCGCCGGGGTCGCCAGGTCGGCGTCGGTGCACGGCTTTTGCTCCACCGGCCCGTTCAGGTACGCCCAGAACTCCCACCAGCCCGTCCACGCATCCGCGATGAACCGGTTGGCGCACTTCTCGGCGACCCCGCCGAAGGTGAAGGAGCTGTTGTTGGAGCCGAGGCCGATCAGCACCAGGTCGATGTCGTGGGTCTGGGCGACCGTCCGGAGCTGGTCGAGCTGCGCGGCGACCTGACGCCCGTTGGCGCGGGCCGACGAGGCGGCGGCGATGTCGTGCGGCTGGCCGCCGGAGCAGGCCAGGTTGAACCGGGCCTGGATGCCGGGCAGCGACGCCTGGTGCAGCGAGGCGTTGCCGGACCGGTGGCAGAAGAAGGCGTCACTGTTCGGAGCTGTCCACCCCGGGAAGCCCCGCGCGACGCCGGTCGAGTCGACCACCGGCTGGTAGGCCCCGGCGCCTTCGCCGCTGATGAAGCTGTCGCCGAGGGCGACCGCCGCGGTGGGTGGAGCCGCCGCGGCGGGTGCGGACGCGGCGACGGAGGTGGTGACGGCCGCTGTGGCGATGGCCAGGGCCAACGCGGCGGTACGACGCAACCCGGACATGGCTTCCCCATCCGTTCATGGAAATATGAAAGATCCTCTAGAACGGTGATGACATCACGTGGGTGTGACGCACGTCAACCATGGGAAACATGAGTGGCACCGAGACGCCAGGGACGCCGGAGGCGTACCCCCGCACCACCTGACGCCGACGGCCGGGCATAACCGTGGAGACCCGGACGTTGACCGCGGCAAGGTCCACCAGCAGCGCCGCCACGCGGCGTGCCGCATGGGTGTCCGCTCGGCTTGTCGGGGCGTGCGGCTACGCTCGCTGCGGCGTGCCCGCGCCGGGCCGACCGCCGACGGTGCGGTGCAGCACATCGCCGAGACCGGGGAGTACGACCAGTTGACCGCAGAGCCTGAGACCCTGTACGGGGCCGACGACCTCACCCACCTCGAGGGGCTGGACGCCGTCCGCAAGCGTCCCGGCATGTACATCGGTTCCACCGACAGCCGTGGCGTGGGCCACCTCGTCAACGAGATCCTCGACAACTCCACCGACGAGGGCGTGGCCGGTCACGCCACGAAGATCGAGGTGATCCTGCACGCCGACGGCTCGGTGCAGGTCGACGACGACGGGCGCGGCATCCCCACCGACGTGCACGCCCGCTCCGGCATCTCCGGCGTCGAACTGGTCCTCACCCGGCTGCACGCCGGCGGCAAGTTCGGCGGCTCCGGCTACAAGACCTCCGGCGGCCTGCACGGCGTCGGCGCCTCGGCGGTCAACGCGCTGTCCCGCCGCTTCGACGTCACCGTCCGCCGAGGCGGCAAGGTGCACACCATGTCGTTCCGGCACGGCGTGCCGGGCATCTTCGACGGCGACGGCCCGGACGCCTCCTTCACCCCCGGCCCGGGGCTCCAGGTCGCCGGCGCGGTCAAGCGCGGCCAGCGCACCGGCACCTCGATCCGCTACTGGTACGACCCCCGCTACTTCGAGACCGGCGCCGCCCTCGACCACGACGCGGTCCGGGCCAAGCTGCGCCACACCGCGTTCCTGGTCCCCGGAGTCAGCTACACCCTGCGCGACCACACCGGCGAGCAGTCGACCGAGGAGCGGTTCCACTACCCGAACGGGCTCACCGACATGGTGGAGTTCCTCGCCCCGGCCGGTGACCGGCCGGTCTCCGGCACCCTGCTGGTCACCGGCGAGGGGACCTATCGGGAGAACGCCGCCGACGCCAACGGCGTGATGCAGTCCAACGTGCAGCGGCGCGCCGAGATCGAGGTGGCCTTCCGCTGGGGCACCGGATACGAGCGCACCGTCGAGTGCTTCACCAACACCATCCGCAACGCGCACGGCGGGACGCACCGTAAGGGCTTCGAGCGGGCGCTGGCGCGTACGCTCGCCGACGCCGTCCGCAACACCCGGGGCCTGCTCAAGGCCAAGGAGGACGCGCCCACGCTGGACGACGTCCTGGAGGGCATGACCGCGGTGGTGCACGTGCGGGTGCCCGAGCCGCAGTTCACCTCGCAGACCAAGGACGAGCTCTCCACCGCCGGTGTGGTCAAGGTGGTGCAGGGCCTGATCGAGCAGCAGGTCAAGTCCTGGCTGGACGACCGTAAGACCAAGACCGAGGCCCGGACGGTCCTGCAGAAGATCGTCGACGCGGCCCGGGTGCGGCTGACCCAGAAGCAGCAGAAGGACGCCGCCCGGCGCAAGACCGCCCTGGAGGGCGCGTCCATGCCGCCCAAACTGGTCGACTGCCGCGCCGCAGGTATTGACAGAAGTGAGCTGTTCATTGTAGAAGGCGACAGCGCATTGGGTACCGGGCGACTTGCCCGTTCTGCGGAGTATCAGGCGCTTCTGCCGATCCGGGGCAAGATCCTGAACGTGCAGAAGGCCAACCTCCAGCAGGTGCTGGACAACGCCGAGTGCGCGGCGATCGTGCAGGTCCTCGGCGCGGGGTCGGGGCGTACCTTCGACCTGTCCTCGCTGCGCTACGGCCGGGTGCTCATCATGGCCGACGCGGACGTCGACGGCGCGCACATCCGGACGCTGCTGATCACCCTCTTCGCCCGCTACATGCGACCGCTGATCGAGTCGGGCCGGCTCTACGCCGCGATGCCGCCCCTGCACAAGATCACCACCAAGGGGCGCAACCCCGAGACCATCTACACCTACACCCAGGCGGAGATGGAGGCGACGGTCCGCAAGCTCGCCTCGGCCGGCAAGCAGATCGTCACCCCGGTGCCGCGCTTCAAGGGTCTCGGTGAGATGGACGCCGACGAGTTGTGGGAGACCACGATGAACCCGGCCACCCGATCGGTACGCCGGATCACCATCGACGACGTCGACGCCGCCGAGCGGATCCTCGACCTGCTGATGGGGGAGAAGGTCGAGCCGCGCCGCAACTGGTTGATCGACTCCGCCGACCGCGTCGACCGCGACGCCATCGACGCCTGACCACCGGGTTCTGGAAGGAAAGCTGAGCCATGGCACGCCGCAAGGACACCAAGGTCGACCACTCCGCGTTCGACCGGGCCGGCGCGCGGATCGTCGACAACCCGCTGGTCACCGAGGTCTCCGACTCCTACCTGGAGTACGCCTTCTCGGTCATCCACTCGCGCGCCCTGCCGGACGCGCGGGACGGCCTCAAGCCGGTGCACCGGCGCATCCTCTGGTCCATGTACGAGCAGGGCTACCGACCGGACCGGGCACACGTGAAGTCGGCCCGCATCGTCGGCGACACGATGGGTAAATACCATCCGCACGGCGACGGTGCCATCTACGACGCGATGGTGCGGTTGGCGCAGGACTTCTCGCTGAACACCCCACTCATCGACGGGCATGGAAATTTCGGGTCCCCAGACGACGGACCGGCAGCGTCGCGTTATACCGAGGCTCGGATGTCGCGGGAGGCGATGCTGCTCGTCGGCGAGTTGGGTGAGGAGACCGTCGACGTCGAGCCCAACTACGACGGCTCGCTGACCCAGCCCACCGTGCTGCCGGCCGCCTTCCCCAACCTGCTGGTCAACGGTGCCTCCGGGATCGCGGTCGGGATGGCGACGAACATGATCCCGCACAACCTCGGCGAGGTCGTCTCGGCGGCCCGGTGGCTGATCCGGCACCCGAACGCCACCCTCGACAAGCTGATGGAGTTCGTGCCCGGTCCCGACCTGCCCACCGGTGGTCTGTTGCTCGGCCTCGACGAGGTGCGCCGGGCGTACGAGACCGGGCGCGGCGTGGTGCGGATGCGCGGCAAGGTGGAGATCGGCCCGCTGGAGGGCAGCCGGGGACGGCAGGCGATCACCGTGGTCGAGCTGCCGTACGGGGTGGGCGCGGAGAAGGTCATCGCGGCGATCACCAACGAGGTGAACAAGACCAAGCGGCTCACCGGGATCGCCGACGTCAAGGACCTGACCGACCGGGAGAACGGCACCCGCCTGGTGGTGGAGTGCAAGGTCGGGGTCAACCCGCAGGCGCTGCTCGCCGACCTCTACCGTCTCACCCCGCTGGAGCAGTCCTTCGGCGTGAACAACCTGGTGCTGGTCGACGGCCAGCCGCGCACCCTGGGGCTCAAGGAGCTGCTGGAGGTGTTCCTGGCGCACCGCTACGAGGTGGTGACCCGGCGCAGCGCCTACCGCAAGCGCAAGCGGGAGGAGCGGCTGCACCTGGTCGACGGCCTGCTGATCGCGCTGCTCGACATCGACAAGGTGGTCAAGCTGATCCGGGCCAGCGAGGACGCCCCGGCGGCCAAGAGCGGCCTGATGCGGCAGTTCACACTCTCCGAGATCCAGGCGACCTACATCCTGGACACTCCGCTGCGCCGGTTGACCAAATTCGACCGGTTGGAGCTGGAGGCCGAGCAGGAGAAGCTGCGCGGGGAGATCGCCGAGCTGTCCACCATCCTGGACGACGAGAACGTGCTCAAGAAGGTCGTCTCCGACGAGCTGGCGGCGGTGGTGAAGCAGTTCGCCGCGCCGCGTCGGACGACGCTCGTCGACGGTGACCTCAAGGAGGTGCTGGCGGCGTCCGTGCCGGCCGGGCCGCTGGAGGTGGCCGACGACCCGTGTCAGGTGATCCTCTCCGCCACCGGGTTGGTGGCGCGGACCGCCGCCGAGTCGGAGGAGGCCGCCGAGGGGCGGCGTCGGCACGGCCGGGTCAAGCACGACGCGGTACGCGCGGTGGTGCACTCCACCGCCCGGGGCCGGGTGCTGCTGGTGACCAGTGCAGGGCGGGCGTTCAAGGTCGACGTGCTGCCGCTGCCGGTGCTGCCGGAGCAGGCGGGCACGGTGTCGTTGCGCGGCGGGATGTCCGCGGCCGAGCTGGTGCCGCTGGAGCCGGGGGAGACGGTGGTGGGGCTGGCGCCGCTCGGTGCGACCGCCGAGGGCTCGCCCGGTCTGGCGTTGGGCACCCGGCAGGGCGTGGTCAAGGTCTGTGCCCCCGACTGGCCGGTGCGTTCCGACGAGTTCGAGGTGATCGGGCTGCGTGCGGGTGACGAGGTGGTCGGGGCGACCTGGCTGACCGGCGGTGCCGAGACGTTGGCGTTCCTGACCAGCGCGGCGTCGTTGTTGCGCTTCCCGGCGGGCACGGTGCGTCCGCAGGGGCTCAAGGGTGGCGGCATGGCGGGGATCGCGCTGCCGGGTGACGCGCAGGTGGTGTACTTCGGTGCGGTGCGCACCGACGATCCGGAGCACGGCGAGCCGATGGTGGTCACCTCCACCGGGGGGACGGTGAAGGTGACGCCGTTCGCGGCGTACCCGGTGAAGGGGCGGGCGACCGGCGGGGTGCGGGCGCAGCGGTTCCTCAAGGGGGAGACCGACGTGGTCGTCGCCTGGATCGGGCCGCGTCCGGTGGGCTCCACCGCGAACGGTGAGCCGGTCGAGTTGCCGGCGGCCGATCCGCGCCGGGACGGCTCCGGTTTCGCCGTGATGCTCGGCCCGACGGTGGTCGGTCACCAGATCGACCGCGACTGACCTGGCTCCGGCCCGGCCGGGTGTCGCTCAGGCGACGCCGGCCGGGCGGAACTGGACGCTGACCCGGGGACCGACCGGGCGGGCGGTCTTCGGCACGGCGTGTTCCCAGGTGCGTTGGCAGGAGCCGCCCATCACCACCAGGTCACCGTGCCCGAGCGGGAAGCGCAGGGTGGTGCCGCCGCCGCGCGGGCGCAGCAGGAGGTGGCGGGGCGAGCCGAACGAGACGATGGCGACCAGGGTGTCGGTGTGCGCGGAGCGGCCCAGGGTATCGCCGTGCCAGGCCACGCTGTCGCGGCCGTCGCGGTAGAGGCACATGCCGGCGGTGACGAAGGGCTCGCCCAGCTCGTCGGCGTAGTGCCGGGTCAGCGTCTCCCGGGCGGTGGTCAGCACCGGGTGCGGCAGTGCCCGGCCAGCGGCGTACCAGCAGAGCAGGCGGGGCACGTCGACCTCGGTGTCGTACATGGTGCGGCGTTCGGCCCGCCACGGCACGTCCCGCCGGAGCACGTCGAGGACCTGGTCGGAGCCGTGCACCCAGCCGGGCAGGTGGTCGACCCAGGCGCCGTGGCTCAGCGGGTGCCGGCGTATCTGCCCGGCCAGCGGCCCGAGTGTCGGGGGCGCGTCGGTGACGTCGAGCATCGACGGTTGGTACGCGGCCTGCGACATGAGGCCACCCTAGCAGGGCGTTAGTACACCTGTGCGATCCATTGGTGGTCGAGGGCGTCGAGCATCGCGTCGACCACCCGGCCCCGCCCGCGTCCGTCCACCGCCGCGTGCGCCCGGGTGGAGAGGGCGGCCCGGCGTACGCCGCTTTCGAGCAGCTCGTCCAGGAGCCGGAGGGCCGCGGCCCGGGCGGTGTCGTCGGCGATGAGGTCCGGCAGCTCGCCGAGTCCGGCGGCCAGTCCGGCGGCGGCCACCCGGTGGTACGACTCGCGTTGGTTGTCCACCACGCAGACCAGCGCCGACGGCGCACCCAGGCAGCAGAGTTCCCAGGTCGAGGTGCCGGCCGCGCTGACCACCAGGTCGGCGGCGGCGATCAGGTCGGGCAGGGCGCCGGTGGGCGGCACCGGCCGCAGCGACTGACCCGGTCCGGTGGTCAGCGCGGTGAGTCGCCCGGCGACCTCGGGCCGCCCCACGACGACGGTGAGCGTCATCGGCCGCCCGGTCGCCAGCAGTAGTTCGGCCAGCACCGGTGCCGCTCCGGCCGCGTCGGTGCCGCCGAAGAAGGCCAGCACCGAGGGCCGGTCCACCTGCGCCACCGGGCGCGGCGTCGCCGGCCGGGCGGCCAGCACCGAGTCGCGCAGCAGGGCGTACGCGCTGCCGGCCAGCAACCGGCCGGAGGTCACCAGGTCGGCGCCGAAGTTCTGGTCCAGGAACAGGTCGGCGTCCTGCCCCCGGGTGTCGCCGTCGACGATGGCCAGGGTCAGCACCCCGGCCTCCCGCAGCGCGCCGGCACCGGCCGGATCGAGGTCGTACGAGTCGAGCACCAGCACGTCCAGGTCGTGCCGGCGGGCCGCGCGGACCAGCCCGTCCGGGGTGTCCGGGCCGGGGCACAGCGGGATGCCCCGGGCGGTGAGGTGACCGACCGCCCAGTCGACGCCGGTCACCGTGCCGAACACCTCGACGGTGGCGCCCCGGGACAGCAACTCCTCGCCGAGGGCGAGACAGCGGACCAGGTGCCCGACGCCGCGTTGCGGGTCCGCGTCGCAGCGCAGACCGACCCGTACCGTGCTCAGCATTCCTCCAACCGCTTCTGCCGCACCTCGGCGTTGAGCGCCCGCACCTCCGGTCGCCCGTCGAGCCAGTCGGCGAGCGTGGCCAGCGGCACGGCGACGTCGCCGAAGTGTGCGGCCACGGCGTCGACCAGTTGCCAGTCCGGCTCGGTGTCGAGGGTGAGTCGCAGCCGGGACCGGTCCGGCGTGAGGGTGACCCCGAGTACCCGGAAGCGCTCCGGGTGAGCGTACGCGTACGAGGTCACGTGCACCCGGTCGTGGCCGGTGGCGAGCTTGTCCACGGTCCGCAGCGCCTCGGCGCGGATGATCTCCACGTCCAGGCCGCGCGGCAGCGTACGGGTGATCGACGTGCTGGCGTAGTCCAGTCCGGGCACCGCCCGGTACACCGAGGCGACCAGCGTGACGATCTCCGGGTCCAGCAGCGGACAGTCGGCGGTGAACCGCATCACCGCCTCGCCCGGGTGGGCGTCGAGCGCGCCGACGAAACGGGTCAGCACGTCGTCGACCGGTCCCCGGTGCCAGGCCACCCCGAGCCGCCGGCACTCGGCGACCACCGCGTCGTCGCCGGGGTCGGTGCTGGTGGCCACCACCAGGTCGGCGAGGACGCCGCTGTCCCGCGCGGCGCGTACCACCCGGCCCAGCACGCTGCGTCCGGCCAGTGGGCGCAGCACCTTGCCGGGTAGCCGTGAGGAGCCCATCCGGGCCTGCACCACACCCACGATCCGTTCGGTCACGACCGCTCCGTCCGCTTCGGGTCCGGCTGTCTGGGCGTCAGTGCGGCGCGGGCCCGCCGCTTGGCGGCCCGTGCGCCCCGGCGGGCCAGCCGGGCCGGGGTGACGGCGAGCCGACCGACCTTGTAGCTGAGCGAGCCGCTGAGCAGGTTGATCGTCGCCTCGGCCCGGCGCAGCGCGCGTTCCCGTGCGGTGAGCAGTTCCTCGGTCCAGGTCAGCAGCGCCGCCATCCGGGTGTTCTCCTCGCGTTGGCGTCGCCACGCCTCGTGGAGCTGTTGGTAGCTGCGCGGGCCGGACGGCGGGTCGGTCGGGGTGACGGCGCGCAGGTGGGCGTCGAGGTCGGCGCGTCCGGCGGCGTCCAGCCCCCGTTGCGCGGCGCCGACGGCGGCCTCGGTCTCCACCGCCGCGTCCACCACCGCGCGGTCGAAGTCCCGCCCGGCCACCCCACCGAGCACCACGGTCAGCCCCGCCACGTCCAACGTAGACGTCCACGGGTGGGCGTACCCGCCGGTGACCAGGTCGGTGGCGAAGCGCCACAGCGTCCGGGCGAGCACCACGTCGACCGGCAACGGGTCACCGGCCCGCCAGCTCGGATCGAGCACCGCGAAGCGGTCACCGGCGACGACCAGGTTCTCCGCCCCGGCCAGCGCCGCCGCCCCGCCGAGCCGACCCTGCTCGGCCTGCCCGGAGAGCCAGTCGGCGTACCCGCGCAGCAGGCGGCGCAGCAGGGCGGTGTCGCGGCGCAGGCAGCCGTCGAGCAGCAGGGTGCGCAGCAGCCGCCCGTCCGGGACCGGCCAGTCCGGTGCCGCCGGGTCGCGGTGGGCGGCCTGCCGGCTCGCGTACGGCGCGGTGGCGGGCGTGGTCGGTCCGGTCGGTGCCGTGCCGCGCCACCGCCAGCCCTGCGGACCGTCGACCACCTCCAGGACCGGACCGTCGGTGCCGCCGGAGCGGACCAGCGCCACCGGCAGCCGGTCGAAGACCGGGCCGGGTGGGTCGGTGCCCCGCTGGGCGAGCACCAGCCAGCACGGGGCCAGCTCGGTCGCCTTACCGGCGTGCAGCGCGTCCACGGCCAGCCGGGCCGGGTCGGCCAGCACGAACCGGCCGTCGAATCCCTCGGCGCAGCTGCGCTGCACCAGCGCGTCGAACAGCCCCGAGTCGGTGTGCCGGGTGAGCCGGTCGGTCGCCAGCAACGCGGTGGTCAGGTCCGGCCGGGGATATCCGGCGTAGCAGCCGCCCGCCCGCAGCCCGGCGTCGGTCAGCCGGACGTGGAGCTGGTCCAGACTGGCCGGACGGTCCGCGTCGAGCGCCCCGCCGATGCTCCACGCCGCGTCGGCGCGGTCGGCGTACCAGGGGGAGTCGGCCACCAACCGGTGTACGCCGAGCGGGTTGTCCAGCCGCAGCAATAGCGTCCCGCCGGGGCGTACGGCCGCCGCCAGCCGTCGCAGCCGGGCGTCCCACCCGAGCCGGGGGCCCTCGACCGACTCGATCGCGTCCAGCCCGGCGGCGGCGAGCACCAGGTCGTACTCCTCGTCGGCGGGCAGCCCCGCCACACCGGCCACCACCACCCGGTCGACCTGGCCGGCGAGCGCCGCCGCGTCGGGGTAGCCGCGCAGCAGCGCGGTGATCCGGGTGTGCGTCAACGCCGTCCGTACCGCCGGGTCGTGCGGCCCGGCCAGCAGCACCCGGGCGCCGTCGGGCACCAGCCGGGCCACCAGCGTGGCGAGCGGGCCGGCGTCGGCCGCCTCGTCGGACCAGGCCGGCATCTCGCCGCCGGGCAGCGTCACGGCCGTCTCGGTCGTCACGTCGTCTCCTCGTCCGGGTTCGCCCAGCCCAGCAGTTCGCGGAGGGCGGTGGGCGGGTAGCGGTGGTCGGTGCCCAGTTCGGCGCGGGTGATCTCCACGGCGGTGGCCAGGTGCACCCGTTCGCCGTGCAGCTCCGGCCACTGGCGGCGGATCCGGGCGGTGCCGCCGAAGGTCGGGTCCTCGTCGGCCAGCGTCATCGGGTCGCCGTACACGGCCGGTTCGCATCCGGCCGCGATGCCGTAGAAGATGGCGCTGGTCAGCCGGTTCGACGCGACCCGCCGGTGGCGGCGCAGTTCGTCGAGCTGCCGGTCCAGGAACAGCGGGTCGGTGTCTTTCCACCAGTGCCCCCGGTAGCCGTGGCAGACGACCCGGAACCCGGCGTTCTCGTAGAGCCGGCGGACCCGACGCATCCGGTGCTCGTGCCAGTAGAGGCAGACGGTGACCGGGCCGGGCTCGGTGTCCCGGATCCGGGCGATCAGCTCCCGGTGGTCACCCTTGACGTGCTGCCCCTCCCACCCGTGGAACGGATACCAGATGGTGCCCTCCCGCTCGGGCGCGGGCTCGGCGGCCCGCATCGCCAGCAGGTACGCGAAGGGCGCCCCGATCACGGTGACGTTGCGCCGGCCCACCGACCAGGCCCGCCGTCGGGTCTGCTCCGACCAGAGCAGGCTGGGGGCGCGGTCCGCGTACGGGTGGCCGGGCGCCAGCCCGTCGCCGATGTTCCAGCCGTGCTGGACGTACCCGTCGATCCGGGGTGGATGCCCGTCGCCCAGCCCGGCGTAGCGGGCCAGCACGTGCGCGTGCCCGTAGAAGTGGTTCGCGTGGTGCATCGGGTCCTCTCAGGCGGCCGACCGGACCCGCGTGCCGCGCAGTGCCGTGGCGAGCGCCTCCACGACCCGGTCCTGGTCGACGTCGCGCAGGCCGGGATAGAGCGGCAGCGACAGTTGCTGGGCGTAGAACGCCTCCGCGACCGGGTGGGCGCCGCGCCGGTGGCCGAGGTCGGCGAAGAGCGGGTGCCAGTGCACCGGGATGTAGTTGACCTGCACGCCGATGCCGGCGGCGCGCATCCGGTCGTACACCTGTCGACGGCGGCCGTCGAGCACCCGGATCGGGTACAGGTGCCAGGCCGGTGCGGCCCAGTCCCGCCGACCCGGGGTCAGCACGCCGGGCAGGTCGGCCAGGGCCTCGTCGTAGCGGGCCACCAACTCGGCCCGGCGGGCCAGGAACGCGTCGAGGCGGCGCAGTTGGCTGCGGCCGAGCGCGCAGAGCACGTCGGGCAGCCGATAGTTCAGCCCGTACGAGTGGACCTCCTGGTGCCAGCCGCCCTCGTCCGGCCACCGCTGCTCGTCGCGCTCCCGGACCAGCCCGATGTTGCGGAACCGGCGGGCCCGGGTGAGCAGCTCCGGGTCGCCGGTGACGACCGCGCCGCCCTCGGCGGTGGTCATGTTCTTGGTGGGGAAGAACGAGAACGTGGTCAGGTCGGCGAGCGTGCCGACCGGCCGACCCTGGTAGGTGGCCCCGATCGAGTGCGCCGCGTCGGCGAGCAGCGTGGCGCCCGTACCGTCGATCGCGGCGCGCAGCGCGTCGTAGTCGGCCGGGTGTCCGGCGTAGTCCACGGCGGCGACGACCTTGGTCCGCTCGGTGACGGCGGCGGCCACCGCGGCCGGGTCCAGCGTGTACGTCTCCTCCTCGACGTCGGCGAAGACGATCCGCGCGCCCAGCGCCAGCGCGCTGCTCGCGGTCGCCACGAACGTCGTCGGTGGCACGATCACCTCGTCACCGGGACCGACACCGGCCGCCGCGTACGCCACGTGCAGCGCCGCCGTGCCGTTGGAGACCGTCGCCACCCCGGCGCCACCGGCCCACCGGGACAGCTCCGCCTCGAACGCGGCGACCTCGGGACCGGTGGTGAGCCAGTCGCTGCGCAGCGCGGCGACCACGGCGGCCACGTCCTCCTCGGTCACCGACTGCCGCCCGTACGGCAGCATGCTCATGCGGCGAGGGCGGTGAGGCCGAGCATGGCGCGCAACTGCGGGACGGTGAGCCACTCGTCGTTGGTGTCCGACTGGTACGCGAAGCCGTCCGACACCGGCTCGCAGTCGACCGGCGGCTGGTAGCCCCAGGTGGCGATGGTCGGCTGCACGATGAACCGGTCCTTGGCGATCAGCGTCCGGCGGCTGTCGTCCGGCGCGATCATCTCCTCGTGCAGCTTCTCGCCCGGGCGGATGCCGATCTCGTGCGTGGTGGCGTCCGGGGCGACCGCCTCGACCAGGTCGAGGATGCGCATGCTGGGGATGCGCGGCACGAACAACTCGCCGCCCTGCATCTGGTCGAACGAGTCCAGGACGAACTGCACCGCCTGGTCCAGCGTGATCCAGAACCGGGTCATCCGCTTGTCGGTGATCGGCAGGCTGCGGCCCTCGGCGGCGAGGCGGCGGAACAGCGGCACCACCGAGCCCCGGCTGCCGACCACGTTGCCGTAGCGCACCACCGAGAAGCGGGTGGGGTGCTGGGCCGCGTAGTGGTTGGCGGAGACGAACAGCTTGTCGCCGACCAGCTTGGTCGCGCCGTACAGGTTGATCGGGCTGGAGGCCTTGTCGGTGGAGAGCGCGATGACCTTGCGTACGCCGGCCTCGATCGCCGCGTCGACGACGTGCTGCGACCCGGTGATGTTGGTGGCGATGAACTCCGAGGGGTTGTACTCGGCGGTGTCGACCTGCTTGAGCGCGGCGGCGTGCACCACGTGGTCCACCCCGTGCATGGCCCGGGTCAGCCGGTGCCGGTCCCGGATGTCGCCGATGAACCAGCGCAGTCGCGGGTCGTCGCCGAGTTGCTGGCGCAGCTCGTACTGCTTCAGCTCGTCACGGGAGAAGACCACCACCCGGGCCGGGTCGACCTCGTGCAGGAGGTGCCGGAGGAAGGTCCGGCCGAAGGAACCCGTGCCCCCGGTGACGAGGATGGACGATCCGTTCAGCTCGCTCAATGTGGTGCTCCCGTGGTCGTCGGTGAGCCGGCGACGCCACAGCCGGCCGGGTGGGAACGCTAGGGGCGGTGGGTTAACGCGCCCACGCCCTGCGGTTAACCCGGGCCGCTGGGGCCGTGAATGACCGGCACCGTCGGGCACGATTCCGGCAGTGCCGGAAACAATTTCCGAACGTTTCGTGAACGCGACGTGGACGGCTCGCCCCGTCAGTTCTGACGACGATTGTCGCGCGCCAGCGAAATGGGGACGACGGTGATTTCCCGGCCGTCGTGGACCTCGGTACGACCGACGCCCTCGACGAACCGGAAACGACGGTTCATCTGACGTACCACGGTGTTGTCGGCGAGCACCTCGCCGTCGAGGCGGTCCAGCGTCAGCACGTCGAAGGCGTACCCGACCGCCGCCCGCATCACGGCCAGCCAGACGGGCAGCGTCTCACCCCGTGCGGCCAGCCCCTCGGCGTCCAGATAGAACCCCCACGACCCGGTACGCGGACCGTCGAACCGCAGGTCGAAGAAGGTGACCGCGCCGCAGGGCACCCCGTCGTGCAGGTAGGTCAGCACCCGGCGGGTGGGATCGGTGCGGACCGCCTCCCACCACCGTCGGTGCTCCTCCGGACCGATCAGGTGACTGGTCTTGCTGACCTGTCGATTGACGTCCTGATTACGCCAGGACAACATCAGGTTAACGTCGTCCCCGGTGGCGTCTCGCAGCACGTACCGCTCACTTTCTGTTCGTATTTCCAGGGTCTTCGGGCACCCTAATCACGATTCCTGTGGCTGTACACTCCGCGGCATGACGGAATTGAGCCGCGCGCAGATTCGCGACCTCATGGGGCAGGTGCTGGCCAACCAGGGCAAGGCGCTGCCGGACGACGACGCGGCGGATCTGCGGGAGATCGGTTTCCGGTCACTGGACTTCTCCGAGCTGGCCCTGCGGGTCGAGGACGTCACGGGTGAGGAGTTGAACTTCGACGCCCCCGGGTTGCGGCGCATCGCCACCGTCGGCGACGTCCTCGACTTCCTCGCCGACCTCCAGCGGCAGTGAGCGTGCGGATCGCCCCGCCCCTCGGGGCGTACCCGGCCGGTGTGGACAACCGCGTCGTGGTCGGCGGCAGCGCGCTGACCTGGCGGGACCTGCCCGAGCCGGCCCTGCCGGACCCGGTGGCGGTGCTCGCGTACTCCGCCCGCGACGCGCTCGCCGCCGCCCGGCACCACGCCGTGTACGGCACCGAGCTGCTGCTCGCCGGCGCCGCCCGGGTCGACGCCGGGCTGCGGGACGAGCTGCGGGCCGCCGGCTTCACCCTGACCGCCGCCGACCCGACCGTCGTCCTCGCTCCGACCCGGCCCCGACCGGCCGAGCCCGGTCGACTCTGGTTGTTGACCTCCGGCACGACCGGACGTCCGAAGCGCGTCGGGCACACGCTGGAGTCGCTGACCACCGTCCGGGGCGCGCAACCGGGCCGCACCTGGCTCTGCCCGTACGCCCCCGGCACGTACGCCTGGTGGCAGGTGGTGACGCTGGCGTTGACCCAGCCGGGCCAGCACCTCGTGGTGGTGGAGCCGGATCAGCTCGACGACTGGCCGGCGCTGGCCGCCGCACACGGTGTCGACGCCGCCTCCGGTACGCCCACCTTCTGGCGTCGGGCGCTGCACCGCGATCCGGAGGCGTTGGCGCGGGTGCCGTTGCGGCAGCTCACCCTCGGCGGGGAGCCGGTCGACCAGGCGGTCCTGGACCGGCTGCGGGAGGTCTTCCCGGCCGCCCGGATCTCCTGGATCTACGCCTCCTCCGAGGTCGGCGCGGCGATCGTGGTGCACGACGGACGGGCCGGGTTCCCGGTCGAGTGGCTGGACCGTACCGTCCCCGGACGCCCCACGATCGGGCTGCGGGACTCCGAACTCGTGGTCACCTCGCCGTACCACGGGGTCGGTCTGACCGGGCCGGTCCGCACCGGGGACCGGGCGCAGGTCGTCGACGGCCGGGTGCTGATCAGCGGGCGGCTCGACACCGACGAGATCAACGTGGGCGGCAGCAAGGTCTCCGCCGGCCTGGTCCGCGACGTGCTCACCGCGCACCCCCGGGTGGCCTGGGCCCGGGTCACCGGCCGCCGCGCCCCGCTGCTCGGCCACATGGTCGTCGCCGAGGTGGTGCCCGCCCCACCGGTGTCCGGCGCGACCGGACCGGACCTCGACGAGGCGGCGTTGGTGCGCTGGTGCACCGACCGGCTGCCCGAGTACGCCGTGCCCCGCCGGATCCGGCTGCGCGCCGAGATCCCCGTCAAGGAGACGCTGAAGAGCGATGTCTGAATCCGCCGTTCCCGTCCCACCGTCCACCGTGGTGCTCGTCTCCGGCGGCTCCCGGGGCCTGGGTCTCGCCATCGTCACCGACCTGCTCGACGCGGGGCTGAAGGTGGCCGCCTTCGCGCGTACCGTCACCCCGGAGTTGGCGAAGCTCGCCGAGACCGATCCGGACCGGGTGCACGTCGACTCGGTCGACGTCACCGACCGGGCCGCCACGCAGGCGTTCGTGCGGGCGGTGGAGGACCGGCTCGGTCCGGTCGACGGCGTGGTGAACAACGCGGCGGTCGGGCAGGACTCGCTGCACGTACACACCGCCGACGCCGACATCGCCCGGATCATCGAGACCAACCTGACCGCGCCGTTGCAGCTCACCCGGCTCACCGTGCGGCGGATGCTGGCGCAGGGACGGCGCGGGCGGATCGTCAACGTCACCTCGATCTGCGCGCAGCGCGGCTTCCCCGGGCTTGTCGCGTACTCCGCCACCAAGGGTGGGATGGACGCCGCCACCCGCTCGCTGGCCCGGGAACTGGGCGGCCGGGTCCTGGTCAACGCCGTCGCGCCGGGCTTCTTCGCCTCGGAGATGTCGGCGGTGCTCGGGCCGACCCAACTGGACCAGATCGTGCGCCGCACCCCGACCGGCCACCTGACCGAGCCGCACGAGGTGGTGCCGGTGGTGCGGATGCTGCTCCGCGACCAGACCAACATCAACGGCCAGGTCATCGTGGTCGACGGTGCGGCCTCGATCTGACCCGGGCACCGTGTCCTCCCGCCTCGCCGTCGGCACGCCAGGGCCGTCGGTGGCCGCGCTCCTCGCCGCCGCGCCGCGACACCTGCGCGTCGCGTCGGCCACCGAGTCGGGCGACGCCGTCACCCGCAGCCACCTGGCCGACGGACGCTGCGTCGGGTGGTACGCGCCGTCGATCCCGGGCTGGCGAGTCGCGATCGACGCCGAGTACGCCGGTGCCCAGGTGCCGCCGATGCTGGCACACCGCTTCGGCACCGCGAACTTCTGGGCCCGGTGGACCCGGACCGAGTGCGTGGCCAAGCTCGCCGACGTGCCGATGGCCGCCCTGTGGCGACAGCACGGCCTGAGTGCGCCGACCGGCACCGTCCGACTGTGGCGCACCCTGATCATCAGCCCTTCGGGCCGTGCGGGAGAGCCCGGCCCGGTGGACCGGGCCGGGCTCTCCGACCTGGTGGTCACCGTCGCCTTCGCCCCGGGCCGTGCCGCTCCCGTCCCGGGCCTCGCATCTCCCGACTAGGACCTTGCGGCTCGCGGCTCGGACCTCGGGCCTCGGACCTTCCGACTTGGGCCTTGGACCTTCCGGCTCGGACCTCGGATCTTGGACCTTCCGACTTGGGCCTTGGACCTTCCGGCTCGGACCTCGGGCCTCGGACCTCCCGGCTTGGGCCTCGGACCTCCCGGTCGGGCCCTGTCGAGCTGAACCGTCTGTGCTGTCGTGTCACCGACCGCTCGGCCCCACCTGATCGCGGTCAGGGCGGACTGCCGGGCTGCGGGATGTTGTCGGCTGTCGTTCCGGGAGGTGGGTAGATCTGTTGTCGCCCTAGCGACAACAGATCTACCCACCGGGCTTCGGGCGCTGTCGGAAACCCCTCAGCGGCACCCCGGGCCTTGGCCCGATAGCTGTCGGCCAGCACCACGCCACCCCCGACGAGCACCGCGCGGTCGACCCGGATGCCGAACGGTCGCGGCAACAGCGCCGGGCCGCAGCCCTCGGCGAGGATGTCGGCGGGTCGGCGGCCAGGTCGCTGTGGGAGACGCCAGGCCGATCAGTCAGATCAGGTCCCAGCTCAGCGGGGTACCCCGGGCGACGTCGGTGGTGAAGCGACGGCCGAGGACCCGGTCGATCTCGACCGGGTGCAGCCCGCCGGCGGGCCGGATCGAGCGCACGGTGGCGGCGGTGACCTCGTCCCCGGCCCGCACGTCCGCCACCACATAGAGCGAACGCCGGAAACGCAGTCCCTCCCGCTCGGCGGGGGTGGGGCCGACGGCGGTGCCGCCGAGCGCCGCGTACGCCCGCTCCGACTCGACCACCAGCGCGGCCAACTCGGAAGGGTCCAGGGAGAAGTCGGAGTCCACGCCGCCGTCGGCGCGGTCCAGCGTGACGTGCTTCTCGATGAAACACGCCCCGAGGGCCACCGACGCGACCGGCACGCCGATGCCGGGCGTGTGGTCGGAGAGGCCGACGGGCACCCCGAACGCCTCGGCGAGCACCGGGATGCGGCGCAGGTTGCTGTCGGCGGGCGGCGCCGGGTACGAGGCGGTGCAGGCCAGCAGCACGATCCCGCCGGCACCGCCGTCGCGCGCGGTGCGGACCGCGGCGTCGATCTCGGCCAGCGTGGCCATCCCGGTGGAGATGACCATCGGCTTGCCGGTGGCCGCGACGAGCCGGATCAGCGGCAGGTCGACCAGCTCCGACGAGGCGATCTTGTACGCGGGCGCGTCCAACTCCTCCAGCAGCTTCACGGCCGAGGCGTCGAAGGGGGAGGAGAAGACCGTCAGGCCGTGCTCGCGCGCCCGTTCGAAGATTGGCCGGTGCCACTCGTACGGGGTGTGTGCCCGCTCGTAGAGCCGGTAGAGGTTCTGCCCGCCCCACAGCTCGTGCCCGCCGGAGATGCGGAACGCCGGGGTGTCCACGTCGATGGTGATCGTGTCGGGTCGGTACGTCTGGAGCTTGAGCGCGTGTGCGCCGGCCGCCGCGACAGCGTCCACGATGGACATCGCCCGGCCCAGGTCACCGTTGTGGTTGCCGGACATCTCGGCGACCACGAAGGGGCGCTCCCCGGCGCCGACCAGATGCGGGCCGATCTTCAAGGTGGTCATCGTGATCCGTTCTGGCGAGTCCGCACCAACGGGCGGGGCGACGTGGGGTCCGGCGTGCCGTCGGGCGGGGCCGGGGACGCGGCGGGCGAGGTCGATGCGGCGGGCCCGGACGCCGCAGCGGTCGAGGTGGGTGCGGCGGGCGAGGTCGGGGCGGCGGGCGTCGCAGCACGCAAGCGGGTGGCCATTCGGTGGGCCCGGCGCAGCGCGGCGTACGCCAGGTAGCTGTCCCGACCGACGAGGCGGTGCTTGAACCCGGCCACCCCGCCGGGCCGGGGATACCCGCGCTCCGGCAGGTACCGGCGGTAGTGCTCGGCGACCCGCCGGAAGAAGTCGCGCCGCAGGTGCGGGTGCAGTCGGTCGTCGTTGCCCACCACCACCAGGAAATGGTTCACCATCAGGTCGAACAGTTCGCTGTGCCAGCGTCCGTCCGGATACCGCTCGTGCCGCCAGGCGAAGAGGCGGTCGTACTGGTCGAAGGCGTCGAAGTGTCGGCCGCTGCGGGTCGAGGTGATGGCGCCCTGCCGTCCCTGGCGGTAGAGGTAGCAGACCCGGTCCAGCACCGAGATTCGCTCCGCGCCGATCAGCAGCGGGTGGCTGAACGGGATGTCCTCGTACCAGCCGGGGTGGAAACGCAAGCCCAGCTCGGCCAGGAACTCCCGGCGGACCACCTTGTTCCAGGCGGTGTGCTGCACCCGCAGCAGCCGGGGCCGGTCGACCAGCCGCAGCACGCCGGGAGTGTCCCGCAGCAACCGGCTGCTGGGGTCCTCCTCCCGACGGCCGCAGTCGTGCACCCGCAGATGGTCGATCATCATCACGTCGGGGCGGTCGGCCCGCAGCCGGTCCAGCACCGCCGGGATCGTGCCCGGCGGCAGCCAGTCGTCGCTGTCGACGAACCACACGTACCGGCCGGTGGCCACGTCCAGCCCGGCGTTGCGCGCCGGGCCGAGGCCGACGTTGGTCTCCAGGTGCCGCACGCGTACGCCCGGGTGCTCGGCCGCGTACGCGCGCAGCAGGTCGCCGCACCCGTCCGGCGAGGCGTCGTCCACCGCGACCAGCTCCACCTCGGCGGCCCGGTCGGCCGGGACGTCACCACGGATCGAGTCGAGGCACTGTCCCAGGTACGCCTCGACGCCGTAGACGGGCACCACGATGCTCAACAGCGGCGCGTGCGTCGGCGCAATGACCACGCGGCAACCATCGACCGCCCGGGTGGACGGCCCTGGAACCCGACGTGGCCGTCGGTGGTGAAGTGTTTGAACAGCCGGGCAGTGCCGGGTTAACGGTTGAGCATGCGGCGCACGGAGCCGGGGACCGCCTTCTTGATCCGGGTGCGGATCCGCTCCGGCCGAGCCGTCGTCTGGGCCTGATCGCGGAGTGCGGCCTCCTGGTCGCGCAGCCACTCGATGCGCTTGACCAGCACCTCGGGCGAGGTGGCCAACGCCGGGCGGACGGCCGGCGGGAAGACGGTCGCCTGCCGGGTGGCGTCGAACACCGCCGCGCTGTCGGCGTCGTTGAAGGAGTTGCCCAGGTCGTGCTTGTTCAGGAACTGGATCATCGTGTCGTACCGCTGCTTGTGGCCGTTGACCATGCCCGAGTAGTCGGCCTCGTCGTAGAGCTGGGCGGCGTCCACGTCGGCCGGCACGTCACGCATCACGCGGTGCGGGATCTCGAAGTAGCGGGCCAGCTCCAGGGTGCGCGAGTCGTGCGCGAAGAGGAAGCCCGGCGTACCGGCGAGCAGCGAGACGATGGTGCCGTGGATGCGGGTGCCGAAGTTGAAGTCGAACCCGGAGAGGTAGTCGATCCAGGTCCACGGGTCCACGAACATCCGCACCTTGTCCTCGGTGAACAGCGGGTGCGTGGTGTGGATCGGGATCTCGCCGCTCTTGCCACGGTCCTCGGGAGCGTCGCCGAAGAGGAGGGTGCCCAGCGTCTTGAGGTCCTGCGGGATGTAGCGCAGGTTCTCGTAGCGCTGGTGGTGCGTCTTGATGATCTGCGCCATCGACTTGACGTACGGCGAGACGGTCAACGCGATCCGGTCGTACGGGCCGATGAACGTCTTGCGCTTGTCCACCGGCAGGGTGTCGCCGTGCAGGAACATCGACGGGCAACCGATCACGTCGACGTTGGAGAAGCCGATCGTCCGCAGGTAGTCGGCGGTGATCTCGCCCCGGACGCCGATGCTCGGCGAGCGGTCGAGGACGGCCCGGCAGAAGCGGCTGACCTGGTCGTCGATCGGCCGCAGGTACTCCCGGTCACCGTCGACGTTCGTCTGCACACCCACCCCGAGCACCACGACCGGGATCTTGAGCCGCTCGATCAGCCGGCTCATCGCGTCGAGCCGGTGGGCGTAGCTGCGCCGGAACGCGTTCGCCAGCGGGACCACGAAGACGTCGTACTCCTCGTTGATCCGGTCGCTGTCGCGCATGTTGACCGTGAAGCCGTTGGGCGTGATGGTGGCCGCACGGGTGGCCAGCAGCTTGTTCGCGGCGTGACTGAAGACCAGGTTGCCCGCGTTCTCACCGATCAGGTTCCGCTCGAACGTCTCCTCGGGCGAGTTGACGTCGAAGGGACCCTTCCGGGCCCGCATCAGGATCCGCTGGTGCATCGCTGACTCTGCCTCTCGTCGGTGCCGCCCCCCGCCTCGGCATGCCCAGCGCACCACCGGGCCGGATGGCGGGGTGGGTGCTCATCCAAGTCCCGGGAATAGTAGGCCACCGGGGGACCGGTTGACACCTGAGCCACATCCGCCCCATCCGCCCGGCCTCCCCGCCCGGTTCGAGGGGGAGTGCCCGCACCGGTATGGTGCCCGGAATGACCAGCACCACCGTCGTCGATAGGCCACCCTCCACCACCCGACGCGGTGACGCCAGCCGATTGCCCTCGTTGACCGGACTGCGCTGGATCGCCGCACTGCTGGTCTTCGGTTTCCACGCCGGCACCATGCGCATCATCGCCGAGCCCGGTCACCAGGCGGTGGTCGGCGAGATCTTCACCCTGGGCCTGTCCGGCGTGCAGTTCTTCTTCATCCTCAGCGGCTTCGTGCTGGTCTGGTCGGCCCGGGTCGGTGACTCCCGCCGCCGGTTCTGGCGTCGCCGGATCGCCAAGATCTATCCGAACCACGTGGTGATGTGGGCGTTGGCCATGCTCGCGGCGCTCTGGTTCGCCGACCCGATCAACCCGGTGGCCGCGCTGGAGAACCTGTTCCTGCTCCAGGCCTGGGACCCGCGACCGGGCTACTTCTACAGCGTCAACAACGTGAGCTGGTCGCTCTCCTGCGAACTGTTCTTCTATCTCTGCCTGCCGCTGGCGTTGCCGCTGGTCCGCCGGGCCAGGCCGTGGATGCTGTGGGCCGTGGTGATCGCCATGCCGCTGCTGATCCTGGCGCTCTGGCCCGGTCAGTTGCTGGTGCCGGAGCAGAGCCGTTGGTGGTTCGCCCAGATCTTCCCGCTGGTGCGGTCGCTGGAGTTCTGGATGGGCGTGGCCGCCGCCGAGCTGATGCTGCGCGGTCGCTGGCGCGGGCCCCGGCTGCCGCTGGCCACCGTGATCTTCGTCGCGACCTGGGTGGCGGCCTCGCAGTGGATCCGGGCCGAGCTCTGGGCGACCCTGCTGTCGGTGGCGTACGTCCTGGTGATCGCGGCGGCGGCGGACGCCGACGTGCACGGCCGCTGGTCGCCGCTGCGCTCCCGGCTGATGGTCTGGCTGGGCGAGGTCTCGTTCGCCTTCTACCTGGTGCACGTCTTTGCGATCATGACGATCCTGCGGCTCACCGGAGACTGGGGCACCGGCCTGCCCGGCTGGTGGGGAGTGCCGGCGGTGATCGGGTTCCTGCTACTCACCCTGGCGCTGGCCGCGTTGCTGCACCGCTACGTGGAGCAACCGATGATGCGGCGACTCGCCCCGAGCCGCGCCGGGTCCGCCCCGCCACCCGCCGCCGGGGCCGCAGGGCCGCCCACCCAGCCGCCCGCAGAAGCGGGCGCGGAGCCGCCTGCGGGGTCGCCCGTGCAGCCACGTACCGAGCCGCCCGCCGGGCTGCCGAGGCAGCGGGTGGCGGGTGACGAGTCGAGCACCGCCGGTCGGCGCGACCCGCACCGCTGAGTCCATGGTGGATGGCCCTCGTCGGCCGTCCGACCTGCTGTTTCGTGTGTCATCGGCGGCGCGTCGCCGACGCGACACGCCCGCCGACGATGTGATTCGACGGCGGTGGCGGTAGCGTGACGATGTGCTTCCCGTCGCGTCCGCCCATCCCCTGTGGTGGCTGGCGCGCTGGGCGACGCGGCTGCTGACCGGGTTCGCGGTCGCCGCCGCGTTCACCCTCGGCGCCTGGGCGATGCCCGCCCAGGGCGCCCCGGCCGGGCACCCCGCCGTCGACCGGGTCGCGTCGTCCGCCCTGCTCGCGCAGCCGCCCCACGCAGGCTGGCAGCCCACGTCGGGCGGCACGCTGGTCGCGGTGGCCGACACCGGGGTCGTCGACCGGGTCGACCCGGTGGGCGTACCCGGACTGCTGCCGGAGGCGCGCCCGGAGGCGCAGCGGCCCGCCGCGACGGTGGTCGCAGGTCCGGCGACATCCGTCCCGACGACGGTCGCACCGGCCGCCCACGGTGCCCGCGCCCCACCCGGCGCCTGACCTCGCGCCCCGCTGCGGCCCGCCGACCGGACTCCGCCGCAGCCCGTCCCGCAACGCCCGGGACCTCTGCCCGCGACACATCCCGTCACCGCCCCGCCCGGTCCCGTGGCACCGCCACCGGACGACCGGATGCCGGCGCGGTCCGCTGTCAGCGCACCACTGCCCACGAGGTACCGCCATGGAGAAGACCGTCCTCTACCAGTTCCTGATCGAGGTGCCCCGGGCCGCCGCCATCTGGTCGGTGCTGCTCGTGCTCGCGCTGGGCGTGCTCACCGCCCTGGTCGCCCGGCCCGAAACGGCCTCGTCCGGCGCCGACGAGGCCACCGGTCCGGCCGCCGACCCCGCCGAGGCCGAGGCGGCCGACCTGCGCCGCTACGCCGGTGAGGTGGCCGTGGCCGCCGCCGGGGCCGCGCAGAACGCCGCCCGGCGGCAGGAGGCGTGGCGTACCGCTCAGACCGCTCTCGACCGGGCCTGGGCCGGATTCGACGAGGCGGAGAGCCGGGCCCGGCGGCTTGCCGGTGTCACCGCGCTGCCGGCTCCCCGCACCCCGCGCACCGCCAGCGAGTACGCCGCCCGGGAGCGCTGGCTGCACCACGCGGCGATGCAGGCGCACTGGCGCGGTGACCTGTCGGCGCGGCAGCTCACCGACGTGCTGGCGCGTCGGGCCGGCTGGGATCCCCGACTGCACCCGGCCGAACAGGAGGTCGTCCTGGCCCGGGTCGTCCGCGACAACCACCGGGCCGCGTACCGGGTCGCCGCCGAGCGGGAACGGGCCGCCTGGCGGGAGGCCGAGCTGGCCATCGACGCGGCCCGGGTGCTCTCCGCCGAGGCGTACGCCGCCGCGCAGCGCCTGCGCCCGAACCCGTTCCCGGCGCCCGCCGTCACCGCCGTCGCACGTCCGGCCGCAGCGGTCCTGCGGTGGCGACCGGCGCGCGTGGGGTGACCCGGCTCGGCGACCGGATAGTCCGGCCGGATTGGGTGAGCCCGGTCACATCCCTCGCCGGAACGGACGCCGAGGCGGGAACCGCCCGAGACGTGACGCGATGCCCGGAGACATTGTCTGCGGGTGGTCCCCCTGTCACCGCCTGTTGCGTCGATCGCCGTCGGTCCCGTTGCGCGACGTCGCTGACCGAACGCCCGAAAATCATCGACCTGGATCATGTTTACGCAGGTCAGAGCGGGTTGGCAGGGCAATGGCCGGCCAGTAGTGTCGGCCCGTCCGATGCGGTACCCGATCGCAGGAGGCGACGCCGCATCGACCCGCCTAATCGTGGTCTCACGAACCGGGGACCCACCGCACCACTGGGGTGAATCCGCGAGCCTCGGCTCACGGTAGGGCCGTCTTCCCGCCCGAACCCGTCAGCTAACCCGGTCGGCGGTGTCGGAAGGAGCCTTCCTCTCGTGCATCCCCTCGTCGTACCCCTTGAGTTCCCTCACCTCCACGGCACTGCGGTGCCCGCGCTCGCCGGGCCGTCGGCTACGAGCTGACTGCGGCCACCGCCCCCGCCCGGTCATCCGGGCGCAGCCCCTCGCACGGCCGTCCCCGTACTCGGGCGGTCCTCGACAGGTCCTGTCGAGTTGACCGCCGGAGCGGTTCGCCGTGCCTCCCTGAGCTCCCGTGGAGGACTCCGTGAAGCAGACCGTCACGCGCCAGCTACGCCGGCTGGCCACCGAACGCCCCTATCAGGTCGTCGCCGCCTCGGCCGCTGCGCTGGCGCTGGCCACCGGTGCCGGTGCCGTACTCGTCGGCACCGAGGACGCCCCGGCCACCGCGCACACCACGACCACCGTCGCCGAGTTGCGCGGCGACACCGCGGTCTCCCGCGCCGAGGCCCGGGTGGAGCCGACCCCGTCGACCCCGCCCAGCAGCGCGGCCCCGAGCAGCGCCGCGCCGTCGCCCTCGCCGAAGGCCACCTCGGCGGCCCCCTCGCCGGTGGCCACCAGTGCGAAGGCCGCCCCGAAGGCACCGGCGCGGAAGGTCCTGGACTACGACTTCCAGGCGCAAACCACCGGCTACTACTGCGGCCCGGCCGCGGTACGCAACGCGCTCAGCGCCGCCGGTGTCGACCGTGACCAGGACACCCTGGCCGCCCAGCTCGGCACCACGTACGCCGGCACCAACTCGGCCCAGGACACCACCCGGGTGCTCAACGCCACGGTCAAGGGCGGGCCGTACTCGACCACGATGTTGCCGGGCGGCTCGGCCAGCCCGGCGCAGATGGACCAGCTCCAGGCCGACGTGGTCGAGGCGATCACCGACGGGCGCGGTGTCGTGGTGAACGTGGCCGGCAGCGCCACCGACACCGACGGCGGCTGGCACTCCTTCCCCGGCGGCCACTACGTCGCCGTGGTGGGCTACGAGGACGACGGTCGACTGGTCAAGATCGCCGACTCGGCCGACGCCTCGTACTACTCGTACTGGATGACCACCATCGATCTCGCCCACTGGGCCGCCACCCGCGGCTACTCCTCCTGAGATGTAAGGAAGGGTCCCCTGCTAACGCCTCGTGCATAGCAGGGGACCCCTCCTTACCTCCAGGTGGCAGACTTCGCGCATGAGCGAGGAGTCGGGCGACCGGGCGGTGCTGGTGCTGCTGCACGGGATGGGTGGCACCGGCGACGTGTGGCTGCCCTGGGCGCCGCTGTTGCAGGAGCGGTGGCCGGGCCGGTGGTCGGCCCCGGATCTGGCCGGTCACGGCGCCGCGCCGCCGCTGCCGGAGTACTCCTTCACCGCTCTCGCCGACCGGGTCGCGGGGAGTCTCGCCCCCGGTGACCGGATCGTCGTACTCGGACACTCGCTCGGCGGGGTGGTCGGCCTGGCGCTGGCCGCCGCCGACCGGGGCGTGGCGGTCGACGCGGTGGTGGGCCTCGGCATCAAGGCGGTCTGGTCCCCGGCGGAGCTGGCCCGCGCCGCCGACCTGGCCGCCCGGCCGGTCACCTGGTTCGGCACCCGCGACGAGGCGGCCCGGCGACACCTGCGGGTGGCCGGCCTGACCGGGTTGCTCGGCCCGGAGCAACCGGCGGTGGACGCCGGGCTGCGGCAGGTGGACGGGCGGTGGCGGCTGGCCATGGACCCCGCCGCCTTCGCCGTCGGCGAACCCGACCTGGCCGCCCTGCTGGCGGCGATCGACGTGCCGGTCCTGCTGGCCCGGGGCGAACACGACACGATGGTCACCGACGACCAGCTCCGGGCGTACGGCGTACCCGTGGTGACGTTGCCCGGTCTCGGTCACCACGCCCACGTCGAGGATCCGGCGGCGGTGCTGGCCCTGCTCGACCCCTGGCGCTGAGACCGCTCAGGTGGCGCTGGGCAGGGCGGCGTCGGTCGTGGTCCGTGGTGCCGGGGCGGTCCAGGTCGGGTCCAGCTCCCGCCGGGCGGCGGCGAGGAACGCCTCGGCGTACGACTCGGCCGGGAAGTCGCCCAGGTAGCGCCGACGGGTCGCCCAGCGCGCCTCGGCGAGCGGATCGGTGTCGAGCAGCCGGGTCAGCACGTCGTCCAGGTCGGACATGTCCCGGCGCAGCACGTAGCCGGTGGCGGCGAGGGGGAACCGCTCGACGAACCGGTCACCGTCGACACCGGTGTCGGTGACCACGTAGGGCTTGCCCGAGTACAGCCAGTCGGAGACCACCCCGGAGACGTCGGAGACCAGGGCGTCCGCCCGGTTCACCGACTCGGCCAGGGTGAGCCGGCCGGCGGCGGCGCCGAACACGTGCTGACGGCCGGTGCGGGAGCGGTCGGCGGCGAGCAGTTCGTGCAGCCGGGCCAGGCGTCGGGCCGAGGCCGGATGCTGGTTGGTGTACGGGTGGGCGCGCAGGATCACCGTGGCGCCCCGGTCGAGCAGCCGCCGCAGCAGCGTCTCGGCCATCGGCAGCGAGCAGTAGTCGGCGTCGGCGTGGTGGCCGGTCCAGGTGGGGGTGTAGAGGACGGTGGGGTTCGCCAGCCCGCGCGTCGGCTGGTGGCGGACCTCGATCGCCTCGACCTGCGGACGGCCCACCACCACGAACTTCTCGGCCGGGATCTCCACCCCGGCGCGGGCGTACCGGTCGATGGCCGCCTCGCCGGCCACGAAGATCCGGTCGAAGATCGCCGACACCGGGTTGGCGCTGGGCGCCTTGTCGCTGTCGCCGTGGTGCAGTTGGACGTGGGTGAGCTGGGTGAACCGGATGCAGTGGCTGTTCTTCGCGCCGTGGTTGACGTAGAACGCCACCCGCAGGCTCGGCACCAGCACCTCGTCCATGGTGCGCAGGGTGGGGCAGTAGACCACCGGGGCGGTGGTGGCCGCCGCGACGGCGGGCAGGAACTCGGGCTCCCGCAGCATCACCACGAACGGCCGACCGATCCGTTCCAGGTACGGCAGCCACATGGTGACCTGGTACTCCGACCCGGGCGGGGCGGAGAAGTGGAGCACGAACTCCGGCTGGTGCCGGCGCAGTGCCCGGGTGACCGCCGACCCGCCGGCCGTCGGCCGGAACCGGCGGCGGGCCAGGTCGAGGGCGACCGCCCCGGCGGCGGCGCCGACCGGCAGGCAGAGCAGTAGGGCGACCACGGCGGGCAGACCGGCCAGGGCGGCCACGGCCAGCGCGGCGAGCAGCCCCGCCACCGCGTCGTCTCCCCGGGCGGCGACCTGCGGCACCCAGGTGCGTACCGGCAGGTTGGCGGCGCGGATCTCCAGGTTGCCGGCGGTCCGCAGCGGCCCGGTGACCAGCACCAGCCCGAGCAGCACCAGGGCGGTGACCACCAGGATCGGGTCGAAGCCGCCGTCGAGCTGCCGGGCGTAGCCGACCAGGATCCCGGCGGCGAGCAGGGCGGTCTCCGCGACGCTGTCGGCGCCGGGTCGCACCCGGCGCTCCCAGACCGTGGCGGTGAGCGCGGCCACCGCCAGCCCGAGTCCCCAGGTGGTCGCGCCGGTGAGCGCGAGCACCAGGAACGCCAGGACCGCCCCGCCGGTGGCCAGGCCCCGGGCGGCCAACTTCGTGACCAGGTCACCACGCATCTCGGCGCTGCCTTCGTGCTCGTCGTCGTCGGCGGGTCAGCCGACGCGGGTGCCGCTGCTGGCGTCGGCCTGGGTGGGTACCGGGGCGGGAGCCGACGTCTCGCCGGGCGGCCGGCGTACGTCGATCACCTGGCCGGTGAGTTCCGAGATCAGCACGTCCAGCGAAGCCTGGGCGACGGTCTCGGCCGCGAGCAGGGTGTGCTCGGGCTCCGCGCCGAACGCCTTGGTCCGCATCGGGGTGGCCGTCCGCTCGGGGTTGATGATGTTGACCCGTACGCCGAACTCGGCCCACTCGTCGGAGAGCGCCTGGGTCAGGTTGACCAGCGCCGCCTTGGTGGCCGAGTAGAGCGCGTAGTCGGCCCGTCCCCGGGTGTAGGAGCTGGAGGTGTAGAGCAGGAGCTGGCCCTTGGTCTGCTGGAGGTAGGGCAGGGACTGCCGGGCGACGGTCACCGGGCCGACGAAGTTGACCTGGAGCACCCGGTCGATGGTCTCCTGGTCCATCTCGGCCAGCGCGCCCTTCTCCAGGACCCCGGCGGTGACCACGACGTGGTCGATCCGTCCGGTGGCCTCGAAGGCGGTCCGCAGCGCGGCTTCGACGTCCTCCGGCCGCTCCACGTGCGTGCCCGTGCTGGAGCGGCTGAACGGGAAGACCTGGGCGCCGTGGCGGCGAGCCAGTTCGGTCAGGTCGTGGCCGATGCCGTAGCTGCCGCCGAAGATCACGATCGTGCGGCCGGTGACCTCTTCGCTGTACGCGCGGTGGTCGGTCAGCCGGGGCACCTTGGCGGCGGCGAGCTGGAACAGCTTGTCGGCCAGGTGCACGTCGACCGGGTGGGTGACCTTGATGTTCTCGTCCGAACCGTCGATCACCTTGATCGGCACCTGGGGCAGGTAACGCAGGACCACGCCGCAGTCGTCGGTGGCGGCGAAGTTCGGGTCACCCTCGGCCTGCCGGTACGCCTCCCGGATGGTGCTCGACCGGAACGCCTGCGGCGTCTGACCCCGGCGCAGCGTGGCGCGGACCGGGATGCCGGTGATGCACTCGTCCTCGTCGACCTGGATGATCGTGTCGGCCGACGGGATGGCCACGTCGACCGCCGCGTACGTCCAGAGGGCGTTCACGCACTCCCGGACGATCCGGCCGCTGAGCAGGGGCCGGACCGCGTCGTGGAAGAGGATGTTGCAGTCCGCCTCACCCACGGCGTCCAGTGCGATCCGGGTGGTGGCGTTGCGGGTGTCGCCGCCCTCGATCACCTTGGTGACCTTGCGGAAGCCGGCCTTGTCGACGATCCGCTGCGCCTCGTCGACGTGTCCGGTGGCCATCAGCACGATGATCTCGTCGATCTCCGGCGCGGCCTCGAAGACGGCCAGGGTGTGCTCGATGATCGGCTTACCGGCGATCTTGAGGAGCTGCTTGGGGATGCCGAGGCCCAGTCGCGTGCCGGTACCGCCGGCCAGCACCACGGCCACCGTCCGCGAGGGTCGCCACGGCGCCGGGTCGTCCGGCTGGCTGCCCGGGTCGGTGGTCAGGTCCTGCGTCATCGCGGGTCCTCGCTCTCGGGGTACATGGCTCGCGGGGAGTGTCAACGTGGGAGGGGAGTGTCGCCGCCGCTGGCGACGGGATGAACCTTAACGCGCGGACCGCGTCACCCCAACGGGCCGACGCGGTCCGCGCGACGTCGTCGAGACGCCGGACGTTCGCCTGGACTCTACTTGCCGTTGGTGAACGCCTCGTACGCCTTCAACACCTCGGCGGTCGGCCCGTCCATCCGGATCAGGCCCGATTCCAGCCAGATTGTCCGTTCGCAGGTGTCCCGGACCGAGGAGAGCTGGTGGCTGACCAGGAACACCGTGCCGGCGCTCTCCCGCAGCTCGCGTACCCGCTTCTCGCTGCGCTTGCGGAACGCCTTGTCTCCGGTGGCCAGCGCCTCGTCGATCAGCAGCACGTCGTGCTGCTTGGCCGCCGCGATGGAGAAGCGCAGCCGGGCCGACATGCCGGAGGAGTACGTCCGCATCGGCAGCGAGGCGAAGTCGCCTCGCTGGTTGATCCCGGAGAACTCGATGATCTCGGGGACCTTGCGCTGCACCTCGGCCGGGTGCATGCCCATGGCCAGGCAGCCGAGCGTGACGTTGCGCTCGCCGGGCAGGTCGTTGAGCAGCGCCGCGTTCACCCCGAGCAGCGACGGCTGCCCCTGGGTGTAGATCGCGCCGCGCTCCACCGGCAGCAGGCCGGCGATGGCCCGCAGCAGGGTGGACTTGCCGGAGCCGTTGGTGCCGATCAGTCCGACCGCCTCACCCCGGTACGCGGTGAAGGTGACCCCGCGCACCGCGTGCACCTCGCGCACGTTCGGCGCCGAGGAGCGGCTCACCATCCGCTTGAGCGCGGCCACCGGGCTGGTGTTGCCGGCGGCGCCCTTGTGTACCCGGTAGACGATGTGCGCGTCGTCCACCACCACGGTCGGGATGCGTTCCTGGATCCGGGGCAGGGTGACCGTCACGTCGTTGGACATCGCCAGGTGATCAACCACGACCGTACTCCTGTTCGCCGCGCCAGAAGAACAAGTAGCCACCGATGCCCATCACGACCGCCCAGCCGGCCGCGATCAGCCAGGTCAGCAGCAGCGAGTCGTTGAGCAACGGGGCCTGCTCCAGCAGGGCGGTCCGGGCCAGCTCGATATAGACCAGCATCGGGTTGAACTGCACGATCCCGACGGCCCAGCCGGGCAGGTTGTTGGAGAACAGCTCGACGCTGTAGAGCACCCCGGAGCCGTACATCCAGGCCCGCAGCACGAACGGCATGACCTGCTTGAGGTCGCTGGCCTTGGCGCCCAGCCGGGCCATCGCCATGGTCAGCCCGGCGTTGAAGACCGTCTGGAGCAGCACCGCCGGCACCAGCATCAGCCACATCAGGGTGATCGGCTCGCCGGTGACCACCACGATGCCGACCAGCACCAGCAGCGAGCCCAGGAGCTGCTGGAACTGGGTGGCGGTGATCGCCAGCGGCAGGCAGGCCCGGGGGAAGTGCAGGGCCCGGATCAGGCCGAGGTTGCCGCTGATCGCCTGGGTGCCCTGCTGCACCGTGGTCTGGGTGAAGTTGAAGATGAACAGACCGGTGGTGAGGTAGGCGATGAAGTTCGGGATGTCCCGGTTCTGCTCCAGCACCACGCCGAAGATCAGGTAGTAGACCGCCGCGTTGCTGAGCGGGGTGAGCACCTGCCAGAGCTGCCCGAGTCGGGCGTTGCTGAACGAGGCGGTCAACTTGGCGTTGGCGTACGCGGCGACGAAGTGCCGGTAACGCCACAGCTCACCGCTGTAGCGGCGGAGTGAGGGCCGCTCCCCGGCCACCCGCAGGCCGTGGCGGGCGGCCACCTGCGCGGGAGTGAGGCCGGAGTCGGGGTCGGCCAGCGTGGTGTTGGCCATGGGGATGGGCGCTCCGATCTGTCGTGCGGCGGATACGTTCGCGACGATGGAATCTAGCGTGGAGCGCCGCCTCGCCGCTGCGTGGACAGTAGTCCGAAAGACGTCGGGACGCAACCGTACCGTCGTTGCGCTACATTGTTGTTCGTGACAGTGGAGAAGAGTCCCAGGTGACGACCGAGAAGAGGCGCGCGCCGGCCGGTGCCGCGGTGCTCCGTGGAGAGATCACCGCGGCCATCCGGCGGGCCCTGATGCACGAACTGGCGGCGGTCGGCTACGGCCGGCTCTCGATCGAGGCGGTGGCCCGGCGGGCGGGGGTCAGCAAGACCGCGATCTATCGTCGGTGGAACTCGAAGCTCGACCTCGTGCTGGACGTGGTCTCGGCCGTCGCCAGCCGGAAGCTGCCGATGCTCGACACCGGCACCCTCGACGGGGACGTACGCCTGCTGCTGCTGGTCGTGACCGGTGCGTTGGGTCACCCGATGGCGACACAGATCATCCCCGATCTGCTCGCCGAGGCGGCACGCAACCCGCAGATCGCCGGCACGTTGCAGAGCACGCTGAACGACTACCAGGACCGCATCGGCGAGATCGTCATCGGACGGGCGATCGAGCGGGGGGAGCTGCCCCCCGGTGCGGATCCGCGCGCTGCGGCCGACCTGATCGTCGGGCCGGTCTACTGGCGGCTGGCCATCGCCCGGGTGCCACTGGAGCCCTCCGAGCTGGCCCGGATGGCGGAGGCGGCCGTGGCCGCACTGCGGGTCGTCTGCGCGAGCCCGCGGGAGGAGGTGCCGTGAGCTGCGCGGACATCCGTCCGCTGGATGAAACGTGAACGCGGACCGGATGCCACATGAGTGCCATTCCCGACTCCCGCTCCAAACGGACTAGTATCGCACCCCGAACTCGCGAACAAGTCTTGTGACACGGGAGGACCTTCATGACTGGCCAGCGTCCGGACTTCATACCGCCAGCCCGGCCGATCATCGGCGAGGCCGAGATCGAGGCGGCGGTCAGGGTGCTGCGCAGCGGCATGGTGGTGCAGGGGCCCGAGGTCGCGGCCTTCGAGCAGGAGTTCGGCGAGGTGGTCGCCGGTCGGCACTGTGTCGCCGTCAACTCCGGCACCTCGGCCCTCCAGTTGACCCTGCTGGCGCTCGGCGTCGGCCCGGGTGACGAGGTGATCGTGCCGTCCTTCTCCTTCGCCGCCAGCGCCAACGCCGTGCGGCTGGTCGGTGCCGAGGTGGTCTTCGCCGACATCGAGCGGGACAGCTTCTGCCTCGACCCGGATGCGGTCGCCGCCGCGGTCACCCCGCGGACGGTCGCCGTCATGCCGGTGCACCTGTACGGCCACCCGGCCGCGATGGACAAGATCATGGCGGTGGCCGAGCGGCACGGTCTGGCCGTCGTCGAGGACGCGGCCCAGGCCCACGGGGCCGGCCTGCACGGCACGCCGGTCGGTGCGTTCGGCATCGCCGGTTGCTTCAGCTTCTATCCCACGAAGAACATGCACTCCCTGGAGGGAGGCATGATCAGCACCGCGGACGCCGGGTTCGCCCGCACCCTGCGGCTGCTGCGCAACCAGGGCATGGAGCAGCGGTACGCCAACGAGATCGTCGGCGCCAACATGCGGATGACCGACGTGGCCGCGGCGATCGGCCGGGTGCAGTTGACGCAGTTGGCCGAGTGGACCGCACAGCGCCAGGCGAACGCGAAGTACCTCGACTCGAAGATCACCAACATGATCACCCCGCCGGTGGCGGACGCCGCCCGGCACGTGTACCACCAGTACACCGTCCGCGTCCGGGGCGACCGCGACGCCGCCCAGGAGCGTCTGACCGAGCAGGGCATCGGCAACGCCGTCTACTACCCGACCCCGATCCACCGGCTCAAGCCGTACCTGGGTGCGGACGGTCGGCCCGGCCCGTGGGAACTGCCGGAGACCGACCGGGCCGCGGCCGAGGTGATCTCGCTGCCGGTGCACCCCACGCTGGAGCAGAGCGACCTCGAGCGGATCGCGGACGCCGCCAACCTCGCGGGCGGTGCCCAGTGAGCAAGCGGCAGAGCGACAAGCTGCGCGCCGGCCTGATCGGCCTGGGCGCGATGGGGCGCAACCACGCCCGGGTGCTCTCCGGTCTGGACGGCGTCGAACTGGTCGGCATCGTCGACCCCGTCGGTGACGCGAGCGGGCAGCTCCGGGCGCCGGTGCTGCCCGACCTGGGCGAGCTGTTGGCCCGCGACATCGACTACGCCGTGGTCGCCTGCCCGACCGCGCTGCACGAGGAGATCGGGCTCGAACTCGCCGCGCACGGTGTGTCCGCGTTGATCGAGAAGCCGCTCGCGCAGTCCGTCGAGGCGGCGACCCGGATCGTGGAGGCGTTCGAGAGCCGTGGACTGGTGGCCGGCGTCGGCCACATCGAGCGCTACAACCCCGCCCTGCAGAACCTGCGGACCCGCCTGGAGGCGGGCGAGCTGGGCGAGGTCTACCAGGTGGTGACCCGGCGGCAGGGCCCCTTCCCGCACCGGATCGCCGACGTCGGCGTGGTGATGGACCTGGCCACCCACGACATCGACCTGACCAGCTGGGTGACCGGCCAGGAATACGTCTCGGTGTCCGCCCGGACGGTCTCCCGCAGCGGCCGGCTGCACGAGGACATGGTGGCGGTCATCGGTACGCTCACCGACGGCACGATGGTCAATCACCTGGTGAACTGGCTCAGCCCGTTGAAAGAGCGGTCCACAGTGATCACCGGCGATCGGGGCTGCTTCGTCGCCGACACCCTCACGGCCGACCTCACCTTCTATGCCAACGGCGCCATCGGCACGGAGTGGGAGGCGTTGCGGGCCTTCCGCGGCGTCGCGGAGGGCGACATGATCCGTTACGCCGCTCCGAAGCGGGAACCCCTGCTGGTCGAACACGAGCGCTTCCGGGACGCCGTGGAGGGCAAGCAGAGCGACATCGTCACCCTCCGGCAGGGCCTGCGGACGGTGCAGGTCGCCGCAGGGCTGTTGGAGGCGGCCGACGCGGGCAAGGTCGTCACGGTGGCACCGAACCACGACGCCGAGCTTGCCACCACCCGCTAGCTGAGACCGGATCCAGGGGAGAATCGGCACGATGGGTTCCAAGAGCACGAAGCGTTACCGGGGTCGGGTGGTCATGCTCGTCGACAACGGTGTGCACGGCGACTCCCGGGTGCAGAAGGCCGCCCGCTCGGCGGCCGACGCGGGCTGGGAGGTCTTTCTCCTCGGCATTCGCAACACCCACTCCGCATCGGACAACTGGCGGATCGGCGACGCCGAGGTGCGGCTGTTGCGGGTGCCGAAGCCGCTGAACCGCCAGCCCCGGGAGAACACCCGGTCGCTGTGGCGGCCGCTGTCGTACGCGTCGCCGACCAAGGCGGCGTACCGGACCCAGAAGGTGCAGGCATGGCAGGCCGACCTCTATGAGCGTCGGGTTCGGGCGAAGGCACTCGGCGGCGTGGTTCCTGCCACCGTGGGTAGCGCGGTGCAGTTGCCGTCCCGTGCGATGGCCTCGCTGATGAGCCGCTGGGTGCGGTTGCGCAGCGCGGAGACCCGCCGGATGCGCCAAGCGCAGGCCGATCCGCAGGCGCTGTTCAACCGCCTGCCCATCCGTGGTTGGCAGATGCTCCGGGGCAGCCGCAGCTGGCGTCGTCTCGACCCGGGACTGTGGGACTTCGAACTGGCGTTCCGCAAGGAGATCGACGCCCTCAAGCCCGACATCATCCATGCCAATGACTTCCGCATGCTCGGGGTCGGGTCGCGGGCCATGCTGCGGGCCCGGGCGGCGGGTCGCAGGACCAAGCTGGTCTGGGACGCGCACGAGTTCGTCAGCGGCATCACCGGCCGGGCGGAGAATCCGCGCTGGCTGCCGGCGCAGATCGCCTACACCGCCGAGTACGCCGCCTATCCGGACGCGGTGGTGACCGTCTCCGACACCCTCGCCGAGTTGTTGCAGAAGACCCACGACCTGCCGGCGCGGCCGGCCGTGGTGTTGAACGCGCCGATGGCGCCAGCGGTCGACGCCGACGGCGAGGTGCCGGACCTGCGGGCCCGGTGCGGGGTGGACGAGCGGACGCCACTGCTGGTCTACTCCGGCGCGGTGAACCCGAGCCGGGGCTGCCAGATCATGGTGGAGGCGCTGCCACACCTGCCCGAGGTCCACGTCGCGTTCGTGACCGTCAATCCGAACGGGAGCAACCGGTTCTCCGAGGAGCTGCACGAGCGGGCCGTCGAGCTCGGCGTCGCCGACCGCGTGCACCTGCTGCCGTACGTCCAGCACTGGCAGGTGGTGCCGTTCCTCTCGGCTGCGGACATCGGGGTCATCCCGATTCACCACAAGGTCAACCATGAGCTGGCGTTGATCACCAAGTTCCTGGAGTACTCACACGCCCGGCTGCCGATCGTGGTCAGCGATGTCCGGACGATGGCGCAGACCGCCCGCGCCACCGGCCAGGGCGAGGTGTTCGAGGCCGAGAACCTGGCCGACTACGTTCGGGCGGTCCGCGCCGTGCTCGCGGACCCGGGCCGCTACCGGGCCGCGTACGACGAGCCGGGCCTGCTGGAGGGCTGGACCTGGGAGTCCCAGGCACAGTTGCTCGACGAGGTCTACCGCTCGGTGCTGGGCGTGCCGGCCAGGGCGCCACAGGTGGCGGACGACCGGGAGCTGACTCCCGCGGGACACTGAAGCAGCACCGTCGACGGCACGGCCGGACCGCCTCAGGCGGGCCGGCCGTGCCGGTTTTCGCTGCCGCGTCGACGCCTCGACCCGGCCGGAAGAACGACGCGAGGACCGTTCCGTGTTGTCGGGACAGCCCTCGCGTGGTGCGCCGGTCGGTTCAGCCGGTACCCGTCGGCGGCTCCAGCATCAACCGGTCGAAGTCCTTGTGGGTGACCGACCAGTCCCAGGTGTTCAACACGTGTGCGGCCGCCGCCCGGCCCGCCTCGCGCCAGGTCTCTTCGGACGCGGTGACGTCCAGGATCCGCTCCGCCGCCTCCTGCGGAGTGGACACCACCCAGTCGTTGGGGAAGAGGGTGCGGGCGCTGTGCGCTCGACCGGCGAAGAACGGCCAGTCCCGCACCACCGGGACGGCACCGCTGGCCGCGCCCTCCACCAGGCCACAGTGGAAGCTCTCCCGCACCGACGTGCTGAGAATGACCCCGACGTCGGTCAGGGCACCCGGCACGTCCTCGGTCCGTCCGGTCCGTACGACGGCACCGGACGGCTCCAGTTCGGCCAGTTCGGCCGCGAGCGTCGCCGCGTAGGTCCGCACCGCCGGGCCGAGCGCGGTCCGCAGCTCGTCACCGACGAGCTTCAGGCGGTACCGCTCGTCGCGGCGACGCAGCTCACGCAGCACCTCCAACGCCCAGAGCGGATCCTTGGCGACTGCGCTGAGCCCGACCAGGCCGAGCGTGAAGCGGCTCTCCGCCGACTGCTTCGGCAGCACGTACCGGTGCAGGTCCATGGCATTGGCGATGACGTGGGTCCGTGGCCCCTGCGGCGCGCGCAGTTGGGGCACCGCCGCCAGGGCCAGGTCACGCAGGTGCTCGGAGACGAAGATGAGGTCGTCCACCCGGGACCAGTCGGTCAGGTGCGGCCACCAGGTGAACGCTTCGAAGCTGTGCAACCGGACGATCACCCGGGCCGAACCCGGATCGATCATCGTGAGCATGGCGGCGGGCAGGTTGCACCAGTCGACGAAGACGGTGTCCGCCCACTCGACCTGGGCGCCCCACGCCTGCTGGACCTGCTCGACGTGCGTCCGTGTGCCGGTGAGCCGATGCTGCACCAGATGCATCCGCCCGTTGCTGAGGACCGGACGGATCGATTCCTCCACCAGGTTCAGCCGGCGGACCTCCACCCCGGGCGTCGCCTCGTAGCGGGAGAGGATCGGACCGACGAAATTGTCGTTGATCCCGGTGAAGAAGAGCATCCGGTGCGGACGGCCGGCCGGCGGGAACTCGGCCGGCGTCCGGCGGCCGCGCGGCGCCGCCAGCGCCTTACCGGCCTCGCTGTCGTGCAGCGGCGCGAGGAAGCCGTCCGGGTCCGCAGCCAACGGCGAGGTGAGCCCGTCGAAGTGCACGTTCCGGTGGAACATCAGGCTGAAGGCGCGCACCACGTGCTCTGCGGCCTGGCTCGGCTTGCGCTTCTTGAGGAGGGCGTCCGCCGCTTGGAACTGCCCCTCGACCACCGTCATCAGGTGTTCGGGCAATCCGCCCCGGTCGAGTTCCGCCTCGACCATCGGAGCGAGTAGCTGGCTCCTCGTCGCGGCGCTGCGCAACCGACGCTGGGCCGCCAGCGCCAACCGGTTGGCGCTGCTCCGGTGACCGGCCCGGCGCATGCTCCGGTTGACCCGCTGCGCGGCCACTCCGCGTAGGCGCTCCGGTATGCCGGGGGCGGTGACCGCCCGGTGCCAGAGCCAGCGCACCGGAGCGAGCTTCATGGCCCGCTTACCGGTGCTCACCTGGAACACCCGCTTGGCGAGCTCGACGGTCTGATTGCGGGTGGCACTGGTCAGGAGCACCGGGGAGGGACCGACGGTGCTCAGGCGCGGCCGGCGGTACTTCGCGGGGTCGGCCAACCGCTTCCGCACCGCCTGCAGCGTCGGGGTGATGCCGTGGACCGCATCAGCCCGTCGGTGCCGCTGGGCCAGTTGCCAGACCGTGTGTAGGGCCTTCGCGTCCAGGGCGACCAGCACGTCGGCACGCTTCGCGTGCCGACGGACCCACGGGTCGCGCTGGGCACGCAGCCACGGGCGACGGGCCGGCGCGGTCCGCTTGTAGGCCCGACCGAAACGTCGCCCCAGTTCCTCGACCGTGGGTAGTTGGTGCACCTCGGCCAGCTCGGCGACCGCCGGGATCTTCTCCACCGGATCGAAGGTGGTGGCGAATCGTACGGTGGCGCCCAGGGCCTGGAGTTGCTCCACCGCGTCGGTCAGCACCGCCACCCGGCCGGGTACTGCTCCCAGCACTACCAGTACCTCGATCATGACTCACCTTCTTTGGCGAGAACGTGCGCTCCGGCGGGGAGACCGGGCGCGGTGCCGGCCGGCCCGGCGGTGCCCAGCACCAACTCGGTGACCTCCCGGACGGCAGGGATGAGCTGCTCCTCACGGGCGTACTGCCGTGCCTCGGCCCGAGCCTTCTCGCGCTCGGCCGCGTCGGCGTTCCGCGCCATCGCGGCAGCCCGCCGGAACGCCTCGGTCAGCTCGACCGGATCGAGGCCGACCGCCCCGGTCCAGAGGGGGTACGTGGACAGCAGCGTGGAGGCGTCGTGCACCGGCTCGTGGGCGGACACCACCGGAAGCCCGGTGGCCATGTATTCGTAGACCTTGCCGGACGTCATGTACCGGCCGCCGGTCACCATCAGCACCACGGCGTCCCACCGGGAGTACAGGTCGATCACTTCGGCCTTGGGTACCGAGCCGCCGACCAGCACTCCGTCCGCTGCGGCCGCCTTGAGTAGCTCGGCATGGTAGTTGTCGCCCCGGGACCACCCGGAGCCGATGTGCCCGCGTACCTCGAAACGGGCGTCGGCCAGCGCCGGGTCTGTCGCGCGTGCCGTCCGCCACCCCTCGAGTACCGCCTCCAGCAGTGGCACCGGCAGATTCAGCGCACCGAGGTAGCCGAAGGTCAGCGGCCGGTCTGCCGGGGCGGGAAGCGACTCGACCGGGATGCTCACCGCGTCGTAGCCGTTGCGCACGATCCGCATCTTGTGGGCCAGATCCGGATACCGCTCCCGGTACCACCGGGAGATCGGCTCGTTGACGTTCCAGATGGCCACGGCGTCGGTGAGCAGCTTGGTCTCCCACCGACCGGAGACCGACTCCTTGGTGAACGCCTCCCCACCGTTGATCACGTCGACGGACCAGCCGTCCCGGAAGTCCACCACGTAGGGGACCCGGTGGGCCTTCCAGAGCTTCCACGTGGCGGCCAGGTTCACGTACGGCACGCAGGTGGTCACCAGCAACTCCGCCGGCCGCTCTCGGTGGATCTGGAGCAGCGCCTTCTCCAGCGCGGGACGCCAGCCACCGAACACCGGCTCGGGGAAGACCTTGAGGTGCTGTTCGCGCAACTCAGCCAGGTAGTCGCGGTGGGCCAGGGCACGCTGCTCGGTGTACGACCGGACGTCCGTTTCCAGGTCCTCCCGGAACAGCGGCAGCTTCACCACCCGGATACGGGGATCGACGCCCTCGGTGAGGGAGTGGTCGAGCCCGTAGTCGAGCTCCCACGCCTCGTCCATGATGGTGACCACGGTCACGTCCCAGCCCTCGGCGGCGAACTGGTTGGCGGTCGCCCGCATCCGGTAGGTGGAACTCTTGGCCGCCGGAGGAAAACCGATCGCGAGGTAGATCATGTGTGGCCGGGAACCGGGTTGGCGTGTCCGGGGGAGTTTCCACGAGTCCCAGAGGGTTCGCCACTTGTTCATCGATTCCGATCCTGAGGGTGTGTGAAGATCCGGCGCTGGCACCGGAACGGCCCCTCTTCGCTACCCGGTCGAGGGGCGGCAGCCGCAGGACATCTGCGGAGCGGGACCATGCCGGGCGGGACCTTTCATCAGCGGTACGCCGTACCTCGTCGGTCGGCCTGACGCGGTGCCTGCTCCGCGACGGCCGTGCACGGCCCGCGGTCAGGTGCTGACCCTACAATAACGCCGGCCCGAGCGTCAGTCGTCCTGGCCGCCGGCCGATCCCCCGATGGCCGCCCCGGTATCCGTGAGAGGTATCGCCCACCATGACCACTCCCGACACTCGCCACCGCGCGCCCGCCCCCACCGGGAGTGCCGAGGTGACGGAGGACGCGCCCCGCCCGATGCCGGACGCCGACCCGGCGTCCGGCACCGCTCGCAGGGTCACCCGACGCTGGCCGCTCGACGCGTGTGTCGCCCTGGTCTTCTTGGCCGGTGCCGGCTGGGTCACCGCCCGCGGGTGGCTCGACCCGTACGGTCGTCTGCTCGGCAGCCGCCCCGACGACCAGGGTTTCAACGAGTGGATGTTGGCGTACGCGGCCCACGCGGTCAGCAACCTGGAGAATCCGTTCTTCACCACGCTGCAGAACGCTCCGGACGGGGTCAACCTGGTAGCCAATGTCGGGTTGCAACTGCCCGGACTGCTACTCAGTCCGGTAACCCTGTTGTTCGGCGCGCCGGTCGCCTACCTGCTGTTCATCACCCTGAACCTGGCCGGCACCGGTTACGCCTGGTACCACGTGCTCTCCCGGCACATGGTGGACTCCCGGGCGGCGGCCTTCCTGGGTGGTCTGTTCTGCGCGTTCGCCCCGGCGCTGGTCTCGCACAGCAACGGCCACCCGCACATGACGGCCCAGTGGCTGGTGCCGTTCATCGTCTGGCGGGTGGTCGCACTGTCTCGGGGCGGGCAGGTGGTCCGCGACGGCCTGGTGTTGGGCGCGCTGGTGATCGCGCAGTTCTTCGTCAGCCTGGAGATCCTCTTCCTCACCGCCCTGGGCTGTCTGATGCTGGCCCTGGCCTACCTCGCCGTCCGGCCGCAGGACGCGGTGCGGCGCTGGCGGGCACTGCTGCTGGGCCTGGCGATCACCGCCGGGCTGGTGGCGGTCGCGGCCGCCTACCCGCTGTGGATGTACTTCGCCGGCCCACAGCACCGGACCGGTCATCCCGGCACACCGGACATGTACGCCCTGAAGCTCGGCTCGTTCGTCCGGTACGCCACTCAGTCGGTCGCCGGCGGCCCGACGAGCGCGGTGGGCTGGGCGCCGAACACCACCGAGCAGGCGAGTTTCTACGGCTGGCCCCTGCTGCTGCTCGTCCTCGGTGTGCTCTGCTGGCTGCGCCGCGAGGCCGTCGTACGGGTACTCGGCATCGTCGGCCTGGTGACGGCTCTGTTCTCGATCGGCACCACCTGGACGGTCGGTACCCGCCGTACCGATGTCCCGGCCCCGTTCGCGCTCGTGCAGCACCTGCCGGTCTTCGACTCCGTGGTGGTGGCCCGGTTCGCCCTGATCACGACCGTGGCGCTCGGGGTGCTCCTGGCGGTCGCCGTCGACCGTCTCGTGTCCCGCCAGGGCCGACCGGCCAACCGACTGGTCCTCGGTGCGGGTGCCGTGGCCGTGGCCGTCGCGCTCGTGCCCATCATGCCGACGCCGCTGCCGGCGCGGGGCCGTGCCCCGGTGCCGGACTTCGTGACCAGCGGCGCCTGGCGTGATCACGTGGCGCCCGGCCGCACCCTGGTACCCGTGCCGGTCACCCGGATGAGGTCGGTCTACTGGGGTTCCGCCGCACTGGCCGGATTCGCGGTGCCGGAGGGCTACTTCCTCGGACCGGTCTCGGCGACCGACGCCACCGGTCGCTGGGGGGTCGAGCCGCAGCCGACGGCGAAACTGATCACTGCGGTGTCCGAAGGAAAGCGGGACACCACGGTCGGCCCGGCCGACATCGACCAGGCGCGGGCCGACGTCCGCCACTGGAAGGCCGACGCGGTGGTGCTGCCCGACCGGGGTGCCCGACGGCACGACGCGCTGAAGACCGTGCTCGACAGCCTCTACGGTCCGGGACAGCGAGTGGATGACGTCTGGCTGTGGGACGTCCGCCCGTTGACCGGGTGACCGTCCGTCCCGGTCATCCGGTCAGGGGGACCGCTTCCAGATCAGCAGTAGGTAGCCGCCGAAATAGGTGGCGAACGCGGTCATCGCCAGCAGCGCGGTGACGGCCCGCGCCCACCCGGCGCGGGCCAACGCCACGGCGGCGGGCAGCAGGAGCGGGAAGGCCGGCAGCAGGAAGCGGGCTTTGGAATGGTAGTAGCCGGCCGCGCCCAACGTGGTGACCAGCAGGAGCCCGCTGTAGAGCAGCAACTGCCAGGGCTGCCGGTCGATCACGCTCAGCACGAAGAACATCAGCGCTAGCAGGAGCACCACGCTCACCACGAACAGTTGCGCCGCAGTCGGGTTCGCCAGTACCTCCCGGCTGCGGCGCACCGTGTCGGCACCGAGGTCGAAGGTGCTGCCCCAGCCGGCGGACTGGATGTGGAACCAGCCGTCCGGTCGTCCGACCTCACTGCCCACCCAGGCCAGGTAGCCCAGCCAGCCGGCAGGGGCGAGCAGTGCGGCGGCCCAGGGACGCCAGCCGTCCCGGCGTCGGACGATCGCCACCAGCGCGGCCAGCCCCACCACCGCGATCAACGAGGAGGCGGTCGGCCGGGTCAGGCCGGCGAAGAGGCAGACCACGCCGGCGGTGAGCCAGTAGCCGCGTAGCAGCGCATAGAGCGTCCAGGCGGCGAGGGCGGTGAACAGGGTCTCGCTGTACGCCATCGACTGGACGATGGCGTGCGGCAGGGCGGCCCAGAGTGCGGCGAGCAGCACGCCGGTGCGCCGGTCGTGCAGGTGCGCGCCGATCGCGAACAGCCCCCAGGCGGCGGCCAGCCCGGCCAACCAGGCCACGATCAGCGCCGCGACTTCGGTGCTGAGCGGGGACATCCGGTCCAGGGCGGCGGTGAGCCCGGGGTAGAGGGGGAAGAAGGCCATGTTGCTTTGCGTCTTCTCGTACCCGTCATACCCGTGCTGAGCGAGTGCGAGGTACCAGTGCCCGTCCGATTTCATCAGGGACTCGTCGAGGGGGACGCCGACGTTGCCGCCCCAGAAGTGGACGACCACCACGCCGACCATCCGGATCACCGCATAGGCGGCGAGACCAGGCATGGCGTAGCGGGCGGCGGCACCCAGTCGCCGAAGCCTCCCGGGCCGGCTGGGCCCGCCATCTCCCGGCGGTACTTCCTGGTCGTCCACCACATTCACCCCGGCTGTCCCGTGCGTGCCGACTCGGCATGATGCGGCAGCAGCCCGTGGTGCGGCCAGACTGGCACGGCCACCGACCCGGGACGCCCACCGGCCGTCGAACAGCATGGAGGTTAGCAATCGACTTCCGCGCGTCGCGGACGGCCGACGGCAGCGGCCTTTCCGACCTGAATCCTTGTCGTAGACTCGCTCGGGTCCCGCGGACGGCGGCACCGGTTACGACGGGAACGGGCGGGGATGGGATCTGACGGCACGACCGCAGCGGTGGATTCTCGGAGACGCGTCGACGGTGGTTCCCGGCTACTGCCGGGGCCGGCTGGGCTGCTCACGGACACGGCTCTGACCTCGGCGGAGTTGGCCGGATGACCGCGCCCGACGTGACCGTCGTGGTCGCCGTCTACAACACCATGCCGTACCTCACCGAGTGCCTGGACTCGCTCGTCGGGCAGACCATCGGCCTGGACCGGCTCGAGGTGGTCGCGGTCGACGACGGCTCGACCGACGGCAGCGGCGAGGAACTCGACCGCTACGCCAAGCGGTACCCGGGCACGGTCACGGTGCTGCACCAGCCGAACTCGGGCGGTCCGGCGGCACCGAGCAACCGCGCGCTGGAGGTCGCCCAGGGGCGGTACGTCTTCTTCATCGGCTCCGACGACCACCTGGGCCCGGAGGCGTTGGAGCGGCTGGTGGACGCCGCCGACCGGTGGGGTTCGGACGTGGTGCTCGGCCGGATGGTCGGCACCAACAACCGCTACGTCCACCAGGCCATCTATGCCAGCACCTCGGAGCAGGTCGACCTCTTCGGCAGCGAGCTGCCCTGGTCGCTGTCGAACACCAAGCTGTTCCGGCGGGACCTGATCGAGCGGCACGGCCTGCGGTTCCGCGAGGACATGCGGATGGGCAGCGACCAGCCCTTCACGCTGGAGGCCTGCGTACGCGCCGGGCGGATCTCGGTCCTCGCCGACTACGTCTACTACTACGCGGTCAAACGGGACAACGCGCAGAACATCACCTACGCCAGCCGGTTCGAGGAGCGACTGCGCTGCGCCGAGGAGCTGGTCGAGTTCGTCGCCGGGCTGATCGAGCCCGGGCCCCGGCGGGACGCGATCCTGCTGCGGAACTTCAGCTGGGAGGTGGCCAAGCTGCTCCAGGCCGACTTCCTCGACCTCGAACCGGCCCGGCAGGAGCAGGCCCACCAGCGGATCCGCCGGCTCGTCGAAAATTACCTCACCGACGGCATCCGCGAGCGGCTCGCGCCCGCCGTCCGGTTGCGCCTGCTGGCCGCCGGGCACGGGGACCTGGAGGGGCTGCTCCAGCTGATCCGCCAGCAGAAGGACGGCGCACTGCCCGAGGTGACCGTCGTCGACGACCGCGGCTACGCCCACTACTTCGGTTTCCGCGACCCGGAGCTGGGCTTTCCGGACGAGTGGTACGACGTCACCGAGCGGGCCGCCAAGCAGGCGATCAAGGTCACCGCGACCGAGTTGGCCTGGGAACGCGACGAGACCGGCGCGCAGACCCTCGTGCTCACGGCGCACAGCCCCTGGGCGCAGTTGGCGGGGTTCCCGCCGCAGGCGGTCCAGGTGAGCCTCGGCGGGCTGGCGGCCGCCGTCACGCTGCGTCCGGGCGGGCCGGGTACCGTCGTACGGGCGCAATGGCCGCTGCTCCAGTTGCTCGGCATCGGGGTTGCGGGCGCGGAGCCGCGCAAGGTCGAGGCCAAGCTCAGCGTGCTGGGTGGGGCGGCCACGACCGGGCTGCGGGCAGAGGGACGCCCTGCCGCGCCACGTCGGGCGGCCCGGCGCGGGTTCCGCCTGTACCTGGTCACGCCGCACACGGATCGCAAGCACCGGGTGATCCTGATGATCACGTCTGTCACGTCGCGCCGGATAGTCGCCCGTTTGACCACCAAGTGGTCGTCGAGAGGAAAGTAGTTCCATGAACATCTGCGTCGTCGCCCTCGGGAAGATCGGCCTGCCGTTGGCCGTCCAGTTCGCCTCGAAGGGACACCGGGTGATCGGTGCCGACGTCTCCGAGCGGGTCGTCCAGCTGGTCAACGACGGGGCCGTGCCTTTCCCCGGCGAGACGGACCTGGACGTCAAGCTGAAGGAGGCGGTGGCCGCCGGGCTGCTGTCGGCGACCACCGACACCACCGCGGCGGTGGCCGAGTCCGAGGCGGTCGTGGTGGTCGTGCCCCTGTTCGTGGACGCCGAGGGCGTGCCGGACTTCGGCTGGATGGACGACGCGACCCGGGCGATCGCCGCCGGCCTCAAACCGGGCACCCTGGTCAGCTACGAGACCACCCTGCCGGTCGGCACCACCCGCGACCGGTGGGCCCCGATGCTCCAGGAGGGCTCCGGACTCACCGCCGGCAAGGACTTCCACCTGGTCTTCAGCCCGGAGCGGGTGCTCACCGGCCGGGTCTTCGCCGACCTGCGCCGCTACCCGAAGCTGGTCGGCGGCGTCGACGAGGCGTCGGGCGAGCACGGCGTGCGCTTCTACGAGGCGGTGCTGGACTTCGACGAGCGGCCCGACCTGGACCGTCCCAACGGCGTCTGGGACCTGGGCTCGGCCGAGGCATCCGAGCTGGCCAAGCTCGCCGAGACGACCTACCGGGACGTGAACATCGGCCTGGCGAACCAGTTCGCCCGCTTCGCCGACACGGTGGGTGTCGACGTCACCAAGGTGATCGAGGCCTGCAACACGCAGCCGTACAGCCACATCCACTCGCCGGGTATCGCCGTCGGTGGGCACTGCATCCCGGTCTATCCCCGCATGTACCTGTGGAACGACCCGGCGGCCACCGTGGTGCGGTCGGCCCGGGAGGCCAACGTGGCCATGCCCGAGTACGCCGTCGACCTCCTGGCCGCCGCCTACGGTGACCTGACCGGCGTCGGTGTGCTGGTGCTCGGCGCCGCCTACCGGGGCGGAGTCAAGGAGACGGCCTTCTCCGGTGTCTTCCCGACCGTGGAGGCGCTGCGCCGCCGGGGCGCGACGCCGTACGTCACCGACCCGATGTACACCAACGAGGAACTCGTGGCGCACGGCCTGCCGGGCTACGCCGGAGAGCCGGTCGGTGCCGCCGTCGTCCAGGCCGACCACGCCGAGTACCGGACGCTCGCTCCCGCCGACCTGCCCGGCGTGACGGTGCTGGTGGACGGCCGGCGGGTCACCGACCCGGACCGGTGGGCGGGTGTGCGCCGAGTGGTCATCGGCGGCTGAACGAACGGTGACGGGCCCGGCGACCGCGTCGCCGGGCCCGTGCCGTTGACCGGGTCAGCCGCGCTGCGGCGGGTTGTCCACGTCGCGCGAGACGACCTCGCCGCGCTCGTCGACCCAACCCTTCGGCCGCGCCGGGTTGCCCGCCACGAGTTGGTACGGCGCGACGTCCCGGGTGACCACCGAACCGGCGGCGATCATCGCGTACTCGCCGACCTCGATGCCGCAGACCAGCGTGGCGTTCGCACCGATGGAGGCGCCCCGGCGTACCACGGTGGGGGTGATCTTCCAGTCCGGGTTCTGCGCGCGGGGGCGGAAGTCGTTGGTGAAGACCGCGCACGGGCCCACGAACACCTCGTCCTCCAGGGTCACCCCCTGGTAGACGGAGACGTTGTTCTGGATCTTCACGAGGTCGCCGACCGTGACACCCGCGTCGACGTACACGTTGCGTCCGATCACGCAGCCGGCACCGACCTGCGCGGACGACCGGACGTGGGCCAGGTGCCACACCTTGGTCCCGTCGCCGACCTGGGCGCCCTGCTCGACGTCGGCGGTCGGGTGCACGAAGACGGTGGAGGCGCTCTCGTCAGTCAACCTTGGATCCCATCGGGTCACGGGGGCATCGAACGTCGCGTAGCATACCCACCCCCGGTCGGACCCTGCGAAAGCCACGGTCGTCCACGTCCGGGCCCCGGCGAGCCAGGTCCTCACGTCGGTCCGACTCGGCATACCCTCGGTGCCGTTCATCCCGCACGATGCCCGCTCACGCCGGCCGTCGACGCCGGGCCGGGCAGCCCTGCGCCTACCACGAAGGACCCCTGTCGATGACCGACCAGACCGTCGCCGCCACCGTCCCGACAGCGGTCGACGGACCGACCGCACCGGGTCGCCTGCGGTCGGTCGGGCGCCGGGTCGGTGCCGTGACCGCCGTGCTGCCCGTCGTACTCACCGACGGCGCCGTACTGGCCTTCGCGCTCTGGACGCTGCTGTATCACGCGGCCCTTCCGCTCGGTCTCGCCCCGTCGTCGACGTTCCGGATCTGGTGGGTCTCCTGCGTGGTGGTGGTCCTGCTCGCGCCACCGCTGCGATGGTGGTGGCGTCGGCGCGCCGGCCGGGCCGCCCCGGACAGCGGGACGCCGGAGGCGGCCGACACGGATCGGGAAACCGACACGGAGCCGGCGGGCGAGCCGTCCGGCCGGCCGCCGGGGGCCCCGCGTCGGTGGACCGTGCCGGTCCTGTTCTTCGGCGTCGTCGCGGCGATCACCGCCGGCCTGGCCGGAACGCCGGCCGGCGACGGTCTGTCCTGGTGGGTGCCGGCCTCGGCCGGAGCGGTGGCCGCCGTCGGCGCGGTGCTGCTGACCCGGCGGACCTGGCGGGTCATCCCGGCGACCCGGCCACCCACGCCGGCACCGACCGCCGCGCAGTCGGCGTACGCGCTGCTGGTCTCCGGTCTGGTCGCGGTGGCCTCGCTGCTCATCGCCCGGAACACCCCCGACGACGTCTACTACGTGGGCCGGTCGGTGTGGGTGGCGCAACGGGACGTCGTCCCGCTCAACGACTTCCTGTTCAGCGAGAACGTGCTCCCGGCGATGGCCTCGCTGCCGCCGACCGCCAGCATCGAGGTCTTCGCCGGTGCGCTCGGTCGGTTCCTCGACATCCACGCCGCCTCGGCGACCTGGTACGTGCTGCTGCCGGTGCTGGCCGTGCTGGCCGTGCTGGCGCTCTGGCGGGTGGTGCAGCAGTGGGCGCCCCGACGTCCGGTGCTCGCATTCACCGTGGCGATCGCCTTCCTCGGGCTGGTCGCCGGCCCGGACGCCGCCCTGGGCACCTTCCACCTGCCCCGGCTCTACGAGGGCAAGGGCATGTTCGTCTCCGCCGTCGTGCCGCTGATGTGGTATTACCTGACCCGCTGGTTCGACGACCGGTCCCCGCGCATCCTGGTGCTGATCGTCGCGCTGTCGGTCACCGCGATCGGGCTCAGCACCACCGCGGCGATCATCCTGCCGATGCTGGTCGGTGGCGCCGTACTGATGATGACGTTGGTCGGCCGCTGGAAGGCGGCGCTGGTCGCCGGTGTGGCCGCCGTGGCGTACCCGGTCGGCGCGGTGGTCGTGACGCAGTTGGTCCTCGGGCAGGGCACCGCGACCGGGGCGGACGCGATCGTCTACGACGCCGAGTACACCTACCGGCGTACCTTCGAGGTCGGCATCGTCGGCGTGATCGGCGGGCTGGCGCTGTGGTGCGGGCCGCTGCTGGTCCGCCGTCGCACCCCCGCCCTGCTGGCGGCCGGCGGCACCCTGACGCTGAGCGTCCTGCTGGTGCCGGGCGTGCTGGAGTGGCTCGCCGCGCTCACCGGCATCTCGGTGGTCCTCTGGCGGGTGCCGTGGTTGCTCGCCCTGCCCGCGCTGGTCGGGCTGCTCTGCACGGTCTGGCTGCCCACCGGGCTGCGGGCCGTGCGCGCCCTGGTGGGGGTGGCGCTGGCCGGGGTGATGGTGGCCTCGTTCGCCGGGTACGCCACTCCGATGTGGTCGGAGCGTAGCTGGGTGGAGGTGCACGACCGGCCGACCTGGAAGTTGCCGCAGCACCGGCAGAGCATCGTGTTCTGGATCGACGGTCTGGACCGGCCGGACGGCTTCCTGCTCGCGCCCGACACCATCATGCGGACCACGCCGATCGTGACCAGCGAGATGCGGGTCGTGCTGCCGCGCGACTTCTATCTGGTCGAGTACGACCTGACGTCGCAGTTCGCCAGGGACCGGCTGTTGCTGACCCGGTTCGCCAGTGGGGCACCGGCCGACGAGCGTCCCACCCCGGAGGAGGTGGCCGGGGCGTTGGAGCGGGTGGACGTCGGCACGATCTGTGTCTACGGCGGAAACCGCTACGCCCGACAGACCGCCGGCGAACTGGGGTACGTCGAGTTCGCCAGCCGTCGGGTGCCGGGCCGGTCCGGCACCGTGGTCTGTCTGCGTCGTGTCTGAGGGTGCGCGCGTTCGGCCTGGTCACGCCGACTGTCCACGGCGGGCGGTCAGCGGTGCGGGCAACGGTGGTTTGGGAGAAAGATGCCTGATACCCGACCTTCGTCCCGACGGCACTTCGCGTTAAGGTCGCAGCTACGCTGGCGGCCGTCGACGCGCATCCAGCCGGTCATCGATCTCGTAAGGGAGCATTCTCGTTGTTCGGCATGTTGACTTCGCGCGTGGGAGTCGCCCCGCGTGGCGCCCTGCTGCTGGCGTCCTATCTGGTGCTGCTCGCCGCCGGTGCCTTCGGCTGGGTCGGTCTCTTCGCGGTCGCCGGCCTGGCGGCGGTGCTCGGTGAGTTCGCCGCCGCACGGTGGTCGCCGGCCACCGTGACGTTGTTGGAGAAGGTCGGCGTCAGCCTGGTCTATCGGCAGTTGGCTCGCGACCTGTCGGTGGTGCTGCTGGTCGCCGCCCACGTGCCGGTGACCGGCGTCGAGCTGACCCTGCTGCTCCTGCTGCCCGCCGTGGTGTGGCTGGTCGCGGTCTTCGCCGGGGCGTTCAACCGGATGATCGACCGCCGCACCGCCGACTCGGCGCTGGTGCGCAACATCGATCTGGGCCGCAAGCGGTCCGCGCCCCGCCCGCCGGGATGGGTCGCCGAGGCGGTCGGCGACCGGTTGCCGTGGACGAACGTCCTGCTCGTCCCGGCCGCGGTGGTGGCCGTCGTCGCGAGCGACGTGCTGCCGGTCTTCGTGGCTGGTGCGGTGGCCGTCGGGCTGGCCGGGGTGATCGGCGGCATCGTCGCGTTCACCTGGCTACGTGGGCGGGGCACCGGGCAGAGTTCGCCGCTGCCGGCCGTGCAGCAGTGGTTGAACAGCTACCGCCCGGAGGTGGCGCTGTACTTCGCCGGCCCGGCCAAGGACGTCTACCAGGCGAACATGTGGCTGGCGCCGATCGAGGCCGTGGGGCGTCACGCGGTGGTGCTGATGCGCAACCGGGACGCCTTCCTGGAGCTGGCCGACACCCGGCTGCCGGTGGTCTTCGTGCCGGCCGCGCCGGACTTCATGAACCTGGACAAGAGCAGCATCCAGGTGACGCTGTACGCCGCCAACGTCGGGCCGAACATCCACATGTTGCGGGAGCCCGGCATGAAGCACGTCTTCGTCGGGCACGGTGACAGTGACAAGGCGGCCAGCGTCAACCCGTACAGCAAGGTCTACGACGAGGTGTGGGTCGCCGGCCTGGCCGGTCGGGAGCGGTACGCGCGGGCCGGGGTGGGCGTGCTGGACGCCGACATCGTGGAGATCGGCCGCCCGCAGTTGGCCGGCGTGCACACCTTCGGCTCGGAGGCGGTGGACCGCCCGTTCACCGTGCTGTACGCGCCCACCTGGGAGGGGTGGCTCGACGACGACCCGTACCACACGTCGCTGATGCTGATGGGGGAGCGGATCGTGGCCGCGCTGCTGGCCACCCGCCCCGCCGTCCGGCTGATCTACAAGCCGCACCCGTTGACCGGGACCCGGTCCAAGCAGGCCAAGGCGGTGCACCAGCGGATCGTCGAGCGGATCCGGGCGGCCGGCGGCGACGTCGACGCGGCCGGCCTGGACGGGCCGGCGCACCGGGTGGTCACCGGTCGGGTGCCCGCGCTGTTCGACTGCTTCAACCAGACCGACCTGCTGATCAGCGACGTCTCCAGCGTGGTGTCGGACTTCGTGCAGAGCCAGCGGCCGTACGTGGTGGCCAACCCGGCCGGGCTGCCCGAGGACGAGTTCCGGCGGACCTTCCCCACCTCGCGGGCGGCGTACCTGCTCGCCGCGGACTGTGGCGAGCTGGAGAAGATCGTCGCGGTGACCCGGGCCGGTGACGACCCGATGACCGAGGCCCGTCGGGAGCTGAAGACCTATCTGCTCGGCCCGGCCGAGGCGAACCCGATGGACCGGTTCGCCGAGGAGATCGGGCGGCTCTGCCGCTGACCGACATCACGACCGCCACGCGCCCGGGACGACCTGTCGTCCCGGGCGCGTCGTGGTCCGGCATCGGGCTGAGCGCGGGTCGCGCGTTCGGCACCGGGCGGGGCCGCCGCCCGGCAGGCGGCGCGGCGTCGTCCCCGAGCCGGCGGGCGGCGCGCCGGGACCGGTTTTGTCCGGTACGGGCCCGGCCGGGCCCGCGGACGGGCATGCTCGGAGGCAGGTCGCGGGAGAGGGGACGGGCGTGGAGAGCTACCACGAGGACTGGACCGACAGCCAGCGGGCGCTCTACGACGAGTGCTACCGGGCCGGTGCGGACTGGGCCGGCGACCCCGACACCGCTGCGGAGGACGTCCAGCAGGTGATCAACCTCGGCCAGGCCGACGACGACACGCTCGCCGACGCCGAGATCGACTTCCCGCCCCTGGTCGACGCGATCACCGAGGCCACGGGTGAGCTGGTCACCACCGTGCCGGCCAGCCACGACGATCCCGCCTTCCGGGGCTTCGTGGACGGCGTACGCGACGCCACCGCCGACGAGGTCTTCGGCCTCTGAACCACCGTCACCCGGCCCTGGGCCTGTCACCCGGGGCGGTTGTCTGCGACCATCTAAGGTCAGTTCCGCCGACCGTGTCCCCACGGTCGGCGCAATCCACCGGGACCATGCGGGGTCAGCGGAGCAGACCGAACGGGGAGGCCGGGTGCGCATCCTGCTGGTCGAGGACGACCGTCGGGTGGCCGCCGCGTTGTCGTCCGCGCTGACGCGTCGCGGCTACGAGGTGGAGCACGCGGCGACCGTCACCGCCGCCCTCTCCGCCGCGCCGTGCGATCTGGTGCTGCTCGACCTCACGCTGCCCGACGGCGACGGCACCGACCTCTGCCGGGAGCTGCGCCGCCGCAGCAACCAGCTCGGCATCATCGCGGTGACGGCCCGGGGCGAGGAGCGGGACCGGGTGCTCGGTCTGCGGCTCGGCGCCGACGACTACGTGGTCAAGCCCTTCTCGATGGTCGAGTTGCAGGCGCGCATCGAGGCGGTGCTGCGGCGGGCCTCGCACGCGGTGCCGGAGCGCAACCTGATCGAGGCCGGGCGGCTGCGCATCGACGTGGCGGCCCGTACGGTCACCGTGGCCGAACGCCCGGTCGCGTTGACCCGCAAGGAGTTCGACGTGCTGGTCTCGCTGGCCCGGCAGCCCGGCGTCGCGGTGCCCCGCGACCGGATCCTGCTGGACGCCTGGGGGACCACCTTCGCCGACCGGCACACCGTCGAGGTGCACGTCGGGTCGTTGCGGAGCAAGCTCGGCGACGCGCGGTTGGTGGAGACCGTCCGTGGCGTCGGCTACCGGCTGCGGAGCGAGTGAGTGCGCCGCCGGTTGGTGATCAGCTACCTCCTGCTGATGGTGTTGGTGCTGGCGGCGTTGGGCCTGCCGCTGGGGATGACGCTGACCACCCGGGAGACCGAACGGGTCCGGGCGGACCGGACCGCCGACGCCACCCGGTTCGCCTCGCTGGCCGGTCCGGCCCTGCGCAGCGGTGTCTCCGGTCCGTTGGACGCCGAGTTGAGCAGCTACGACGAGCTGTTCGGCATCGGCGCGGCGGTGGTCGACCGGGACCGGCGGGTGGTGGTCGCGTCGGGCAGCTACCGGCCGGGCACGGGCACCCGCGAGGCGCTGGACGTCGCCCTCTCCGGCCAGCAGACCAGTGGACCGGAGTCGGTCTGGCCCTGGCTGTCCGGGCCGATCGTGGTGGCGGTGCCGATCAACGACGGCGGTGAGGTGCTCGGCGCGGTGGTGACCGCGACCCCGTCCGACGGGGTACGCCGGACCGTGGCCACCTGGTGGCTGCTGCTCGCCGCGCTGGGCACGCTGGCGGTGCTGGCCTGCGTGCTCACCGCGTTCGGGCTGGCCGGTTGGGTGTTGCGCCCGGTCACCGAGCTGGACGCGGTCACCCACGAGATCGCCGAGGGGGACCGGGGGGCCCGGGTGCAGCACCAGGTGGGCCCGCCGGAGCTGCGCCGCCTGGCGGCGAGCTTCAACCACATGGCCGACGCCGTCTCCGACGTGATGGACCGGCAACGCGCGTTCGTCGCGCACGCCAGCCACCAGCTCCGCAACCCGTTGACCGCGTTGCGGTTGCGGGTCGAGGAGTTGGGCCCGAGCCTGACCGACGAGGACGGCCGCGCCGAGCACCGGCTGGCCCTGGAGGAGACCGATCGGCTGGCGCTGCTGCTCGACGCGCTGCTCACCCTGGCCCGGGCCGAGCGGCGGGAGAATCAGCGGGTGACCGTCGACGCGGTGGCGGTGGCCGCGTCCCGGGTCGCCGCCTGGGAGCCGTTGGCCCGGCACCGCAAGGTCGCCCTGCGCCTGGCGGCCGACCCGGCGCCGACGTACGCCCGGACCGTGCCGACCGCCATCGACCAGGGGCTGGACGCGCTGATCGACAACGCGGTGAAGTTCAGTGGCGTGGGCGGCGAGGTGACCGTGTCCGTGGCGACCCGCGAGGGCGGGATCGCCCTGGAGGTACGCGACACCGGCCCGGGCATGACCCCCGACCAGCTCGGCCAAGCCACCGAACGGTTCTGGCGGGCACCGGAGGTGCAGAACGTCGACGGTGCCGGGCTGGGCCTGACCATCGCCGCGGTGCTCGTCGACGCCTCCGACGGCCGGTTGACCATGCACCCGAACGCACCCCGGGGCCTGGTGGCCGCCCTGTGGTTCCCGGCGGCCACCGAGCCGGCCGACCTCGCCGCACCGGACGCGCCGCACGGTCCGGCCCTCACCGAGCCGGTGCCGCCGGCCTCGGTGGCCGGCGAGGATCAGGGCTTGCTGGCGCGGTAGTAGTCGGCGGCGCCCGGGTGCAGCGGCAGCGGTGAGGTGGCGATCGCCGAGCGGGGGCTCATCCGACCGGCCGCCGGGTGCGCGCTGGCCAGTTCGGAGCGCCGTTCCATCAGCAGCCGGGTCACCTCGCGCACCAGGGGTTCCGGCAGGTCGGCGCGGACCAGCAGATAGTTGGGGTTGGCCACGGTGGTGACCGGGTCGATGCCGTACACCGAGCGGGGGATGTCCCGTGGCACGTACACCTCCGGGTTGCCCACCCGCAGCGGGGCGGTCCACTCGCCGAGGTCGACGATGCGGGTCGGGGTGTCCTGGGCGAACTGGGCCACGGCTCGCACCGGAAGCCCGCCGGAGAAGAAGAACGCGTCGATCCGCCCCTCCCGCAGCGCGGCCACCGAGTCGTCGAGGCCGAGCCGTTCCTGGCGTACCTGGCCGTCGTCGAGGTCGGCGGCGGTGAGCAACCGCTGCACCGTGATCTCGGTACCGGAACCGGGTGCGCCGACCGACACCCGTCGTCCCCGCAGGTCGGTGAGGGTCTGCACGGGGCTGTTCGCGGTGGTGACCAGGTGCAGCAGGTCGTCGTAGACCCGGGCGACCGCCACCACCTGTGGGTGCGGGCCGGGATCGGCGGGCAACACGTCGGCCTGGGTGAAACCGAGTTCGGCCTCGCGGGCGCCGAGGAGCCGGACGTTCTCCGCCGAGGCGGCGGTGACCATCACCTCGGCGCGGACGTCGGGCAGTTCCCGGTTGAGGATGGCGGCCAGGGACTCGCCGAAGGCGTGGTACACGGCGGTCGGGCTGCCGGTGGCGATCCGGATATGCACTGTCTTGTCCGGAGATTCCCGGCAGGCGCTGAGACCGGGCAGGGCCAGCAACACGGTCAGCGCCAGCGTCGCGCGGGCGCCGCGTCGCCGGGCTCGGGCGGTGTACCGGGTACGGCTCACGGGCAGCACTGTGCGCCGCCGAACCCCTGTGGCGCAAGCCCAGAGGCGGCGGAAGCGCCCTCCGGACGGCCCCGGCGGGTCTGCCGGGGCCGTCCGGGTGGCCCTGACCGGCGGCCGGCGAGCCGATCCAGCCGTCCGGATGGCCACGGATCAGGCGACTGGGCGGTGTGCCGCCTCCTCTCCGGCGTGGCGCAGGATCTGCTCGCGATCCCGGCCGTGCGCGACACTGACCAGGAAGCAGCCGGTGCCCGGGCGCAGCAGCGCCGGCACGTCCAGCAGGGCCGCGCCGCGCACCAGCACGGCGGCCAACTCCCGGTCGGTGATCCGGACGCCGAGGATGTGCCGACGGACGTGCCGGCCACCGGCCAGCAGCGCGGACCGCCAGGCGGCGGCGGCCAACCGGGTACGCCACAGCCGTCGGGCCGTCGAGGCACCGGGCACCGGCCCCCCGAGCAGTTCCCGGCGGCCACGCCGCCACCCGTTCTCCACCATCGCCGCGTACGCCATCCGGTGCTCGCGGGCGACATGGATCTGGTGCAGTTCGTAGCGGCGGCGCAGCCCGCCCACCGCCGTCTCGTGCCGGACCGGGATGTGCAGGCGGTCGAGTAGCTGTCGGGTACGCCGCGCCGCCTCCTCCCGGTTGAACTCGATCGTCGCCGGGATGGCGGGTTGCTGGCCCGCGTACCGGTTGCCGGGAGCCGCCGGAGGCGGCATGCAGCGCAGCAGGCAGGCTGTTTCGAACGCGTCGGCCAGCGTGGTCCAGTCCAACGGCGGCAGGGTCGTCGCCTGGCGATGCCGGTCGAGCAGAATGGGTGCGGCAACCACCGGAGTGCCTCCTTGTGGTGTCGGGTCCTCCTTACGGTGACCTGTGACACCCGCGGGTGGTACCGATCCGGCTCAGCCTTGAGGAAATCTTGCGCCTGGTTACAGTTCGGAAACCACAACGTCGATCTGCCGTGGACGGCCCGGCGTTCCGGCCTGCTCGCACACCGTGTACTTGAGGTCCCGCAGCGCCGTGACCAGCGCGTTCGCGGTGCGTGGCCGGGCCCCGGCGAGCAGCAGGTCCCGCACCAGGCGACCCTTGGTGGCCTTGTTGAAATGACTGACCACCGACCGCACCGGCTGCCCGTCCACCTCACGTTCGTGCAGCACGCGTACCGTCACGACGTGCTCGGCCGACGCGCCGCGCGGCGCCCAGGTGGCGGCGTACGCGCCGGACCGCAGGTCGAGCACCGCAGCGGTGCCGGCCGCCTCGGTCAACACCGGCCCCAGCACCCGCCGCCAGTACGCCGACAGCGCACCGAGACCGGGCAGGCGGGCCCCGATCGCGCAGCGGTACGGCGGGATCCGGTCGGTCAGCCGGACCGCTCCCCACAGGCCGGAACTGACCAGCACCTGCCGCTGCGCCGCCCGCCGGGCGCTGGGCGGGAGCGTGGCCAGGTCGAGGGCCTCGTAGAGCACGCCGGTGTAGATCCTCTCGGCGGGGGCGGTGGCCGCCGCCGTCAGCCGGGCGTTACGCCGTAGCTCGGCGTGCTGGCCGGCGCTGAGCCCGAGCGCGTCCAGTGCCGCCTCCGGTGGCCCGGCGGAGAGCGCCACCAACGCGTCCAGCACCTCCCGGCGGGCGGGGGTGAGCGCCGGCAGCGAGAGCCGGTCCAGGTCCAGCTTGCGGCCGGTGCCGGCGTCGGCCTTGCCCTCGGAGGGCGGCAGCAGGATGAGCATGGGTGACTCTAACGCCAGGGGCGCACCGGCTCCGGCGGGTGGTAGACCCGGAAGCCACCGATCTCGGCGAGCAGGCTGCCGTCCGCACCGGCGCCGAGCAGCTCTCGCAGCCGCCGGTCCGCCGGTGCCCCGGCCGCCAGCACGTACCCCGGCCGGGTGGCGCGGGCCAGCCGCCACCAGTACGCCGGATAGCGGTTCTGGCCCGGGTGCAGGTCGCCGTCGAGCACCCCGCAGACCACCTTCTCGGCGGTGTTGAAGATCAGGCGGTTGCAGGTCCAGTACTCGCCGTACACCTCGTGCAGACCGGCCGCGTGGACCGTGGCGGCGAGTTGCCGCGCGTACCGTTCCTCCCGGCGGCCGGGGTCCGCACCGGCAGTGGCGAACAGGACCGTGACCACCAGCGACGTCGCCGCCAGGGCGGCCAGGACGGCGGCGGCGAACGCCCCGGCCAGCCGTCCCAGCGCGCCGACCGTGCCCCGAACGCCGGCCACCGCCGCGGACCAGAGCGGCCACAGCACCGCCGGCAGCGACAGTTGCAGCACCGACAGGTACCGCGCGTTGCCCAGCGGGTCGCTCGCGGCGAGCGAACTGCGCACGTACGCCAGGAGCGTCAACGCCGCGCCGCCGAGCAGCGCGAGGTGCAGCACCGGGCCGACCCGGTCGGCGCGCCCGGCCCCCCGGCGGTACGCGCGCCCGGCGAGCACCGCCGCGACGACCAGCAGCACCGGGTAGAGCAGCCCGAACCACTCCTGCCAGCGGGTGCAGCCGGTGAGCGGGCAGAGCCCACCCGCCAGCGACACCCCCTCCAGCAGGCCACCGTCCAGCCGCTGGGTCCACGGTGGCGGCGCACCGGTGGCGCCGCTGATGGTGCGCAGCACCGACAGGGAGTCCTGTCCGGGCGGGGCGACCAGGTTGTCGCGGATCATCGGGGCGATCCCGACGGCGAACCCGACGAGCAGCAGCAGCCCGGCCCCGCCGAGCAACTCCCGACGCACCGCCCACACCAGCGCCAGCCCGGCCACCGCCAGATACGGCACGATCAGCCAGTCCGACCAGACGGCCACCCCGGCGAGCAGCCCGAAGAGGCCGACGGCCAGCCGGCGGTGGCGGACCGTGCCCTGGGCCAGCCCGGCGACCAGCAGCAGCATCGCCAGCACCGCGACCTTGACCTCCGGTCGTCCGCCGACGGTCGTCACCTGGTCCCGGATCACCCGCTCGGAGCCGAGCGCCAGCAGTCCGACGACCAGGGTGGCGAACCAGGGCGAACCGATCCGCCGGGTCAGCCGGTGGATCAGCCAGAGGAACACCGCGTAGAGCGCGAGCACCGGCAGCCGCAGCAGCGGCCAGCTCGGTCCGCCGACCGCGAGCAGGGGAGCGGCCAGGTACGACTGCAACATGCCCATGTAGCGCTGGCCGTACAGGAAGACCGGGTGCTCGCGGCCCTCGGCGATGTGCAGCGCGGCCAACCCGAACGTCGCCTCGTCGCTGTTGGACACCGGCACGGTGTGCAGCACGAGGTAGAGGCGGTAGCCGACCCCGGCCAGCCCGAGGAGCAGCGCGACGAGCGCCGGCCGGTCGAGCCGGAGCCACCCCCGTCCGCGCTGTCGCCCTGATTGCGACCCTGCACGTGGCACGACCATCGCCCCCGTCGTCGTCCCGACCGGAGTCTCGCACGGTCGGACGTCGCTAAGGGCCGCTTTGCCGCAGCTCGGGCGGCCTCGCGCGCCCGGCGGCACGGCCCTCGTCCGCGCGGTGGCGCACCGGGCGGCGGTGCGGGTCGTCCGGGTCGCCGACGGGGTGCAGGGGCGGCTCTCGCGTGGCCGAGGTCGCCGGCGTGTGGCAGGGTTGCACCCGTGCCACCCACTCCCGCCGGCCAACTGGCCATACCGACCCTGCACCGGGCCGCTCGGATCGAGGACGCGGTGCACGCCGTGGTTGAGCGTCGGCTACGCCGGACAGGCTGGCGGATCAACATCATCGCGTACACCGGGTACGGCGCGCCCGGCTGGGCGCGGGTGATGTGCCGGGTGCTGCTCGGGCGACCGGACACCCGTCAGCGGGGCCGGTTGGAGAAGGTCCGGGGCTGGCGCAGCTTCACCACGCTGCCCGCCAAGCACGTCACGGTGACGATCGAGACCGGTGGGGTGACCCACGAGACGCGGGCCGACCGCAGCGGCTTCGTCGACGTCGTGGTCGAGACGGACCTGCCGCCCGGCTGGGGTTCGGTGCGGCTCAGCGTCCCGGACGCCGAGCCGGTCGAGGCCCCGGTCCGCATCCTCGACCCGGAGGTCCGCTTCGGCGTCCTCTCCGACATCGACGACACGGTCATGGTCACCGCGCTGCCCCGGCCGCTGCTCGCCGCCTGGAACACCTTCGTGCTCGACGAGCACGCCCGGATGGCGGTACCCGGCATGGCCGTGCTCTACGAGCGCCTGGTCACCGCGCACCCCGGCGCCCCGGTGTTCTATCTGTCCACCGGCGCGTGGAACGTCGCCCCGACGCTCACCCGCTTCCTGTCCCGACACCTCTATCCGGCCGGGCCGCTGCTGCTGACCGACTGGGGTCCCACCCACGACCGCTGGTTCCGCAGCGGCCGGGAGCACAAGCGCGCCACCCTGGCCCGGCTGGCCAAGGAGTTCCCCGACGTCCGCTGGTTGCTCGTCGGCGACGACGGCCAGCACGACCCGGAGATCTACCGCGAGTTCGCCGCCGCCCACCCGGACAACGTGGCAGGCGTGGCGATTCGGCGGCTCTCACCCACCCAGGCGGTGCTGGCCGGTAGCCTCCCCGTCCCGCACGACAGCCCGGCCGAGGGGCCGATCGGGCAGAAGTGGCTCTCCGCCCCCGACGGCGCGGGCCTCTGGACCCTGCTGCGCGGCGCCGGCCTGGTCTGAGCCGGCCCGGCGTGCGGGCCCTCGACGGGGTTCCCGTCCCGCACGCCGTTCCCGAGCCAGCGCGTCGGAGGTCAGCCGCCGGGGGTGAGCGTTACCTCGCCCGTGCAGCCGGCCAGGTGCCGGCGGTCTTCGAGCTGGTCGATGACGGCCTGCCGGTTGGCGATCCGGGCCTCCGACAGCGCGTCCGGGTTCTGCCGCTGACCGGCGATGAAGGTCAGGTTGTTGCGAACGGCGGTGTCGAGGCCGTCGCAGTTCTCCGCCGCGCCGCCGTTGAGTGCCGCGTTCGGGTCCGCGTCCGGCACCTCGACCTCGCCGGTGCAGCCGGCCGCCGCGCGTCGCTGTTCGAGCTGGTCGATGACGGCCTGCCGGTTGGCGATCCGGGCCTCCGACAGCGGGTCCGGGAACACCAGTTGGTCGGCGATGAAGGCGAGGTTGTTGCCCACGGCCGTGTCGAGACCCTCGCAGTTCTCGCTCGCCGAGCTGGTCCCGGTCGCCATCGCGAAGGCCACGCCGAGGGTCACCCCGATCGCCGCGACCCCCGCGATCTTCCGCTGTCGCGGTGAGGTCCCGCGCCGACTGCTCAGGGTGGTACGTCTGTTGCTCGCCATCGTTTCTCTCCCCCTCGTCGTCAACTGCCCTCGGAGGTACGGGCGCGCGGGCGCCGCCGGTTCACCGCTCGGTGATCTACGTGAGAGCCCGGCGAATTGTTACCGACCTGGTGATCGCGTTGTCACGCAGACATGAGGCGGCGAGTGTGGCGGCCCATCCCGGAGGAGAAGTGTGCCGGCCCGTCCCGGAGGAGACAGGTCTCGTCGGGTGGTCGCGTGGTGGTCGGTGGCGAGATCACCGAGGACGGTGCCCGGGGCAGGGTCCCGCTCTACCGGCTGATCGCGTCGCCCTCGACCGCGCTGTCCGCGACGTCCTCACCGACGGCCTGCCCCTGATCGGAGCCTGGCTGCTTTAGCAGGGTCGGGCCCTGTCGAGCTGAGAGCGGGAACGGATCGCGTCAGGTGGCCGCAGGCTGCGGCGTGCCGTTCCTGGCGACGCGATAGCGCGAACGGTTCAGCTCGACAGGCGGCGAGGCTAGGGAGGTATCGGGGTCGAAGGGTTCGCAGGCCGCAACGGCCAGGCCCGCAACGGCCACGGCCGTGACGGCCAGGCCCCGCACCGGCCACGGCCGTGACGGCCAGGCCCCGCACCGGCCACGGCCGTGACGGCCAGGCCCCGCACCGGCCACGGCCGTGACGGCCAGGCCCCGCAACGGCCACGGCCGTGACGGCCAGGCCCCGCAACGGCCACGTCTGGGACGGCCACGGCCGTGACGACGACCCGTGCAGTGTTCAGGCCGTGCAGTGGTCGACCCTATGCAGTGGTCGAGCCGGGCAGTGGTCAGGCCGGGCGGAGCCAGAGGGCGCCGAGTGGGGGGACGCGCAGTGCCACCGAGGCGGGTAGCCCGTGCCAGGGGATGTCCTGGGCGTGGACGGTGCCGAGGTTGCCGACGCCGGAGCCGCCGTAGTGGTGGGCGTCGGTGTTGAGCACCTCGGCCCAGGCGCCCGCCGCCGGCAGGCCGACCCGGTAGTCGTCCACGGGCCGGGCGGAGAAGTTGGCGACGCAGACCAGGGTTGCCCCGTCGGGAGCGATCCGGACGAACGAGACGGTGTTGTTGGCGACGTCGTCACCGGCGAGCCAGCGGAAGCCGGCGGGGGAGGTGTCCTGCGCCCACAGGGCGGGGGTGTCCCGGTAGACCCGGTTGAGGTCGCCGACGAGGCGTTGCACGCCGGCCCGGGCCGGGTCGTGCAGGAGGTACCAGTCGAGGCCGCGCTCCTCGCTCCACTCCCGCTCGTCGGCCAACTCGCAGCCCATGAAGAGCAGTTGCTTGCCCGGGTGCGCCCACATGTACGCCAGCAGCGCGCGCACGTTGGCCAGGCGCTGCCACTGGTCGCCGGGCATCTTGGCGAGCAGCGAGCCCTTGCCGTGCACCACCTCGTCGTGGCTGATCGGCAGCACGTAGTTCTCGCTCCAGGCGTACGCCAGGGAGAAGGTGAGCTGATGGTGGTGGTGCTGCCGGTAGATCGGGTCCTTCGAGGTGTAGAGCAGGGTGTCGTGCATCCAGCCCATGTTCCACTTGAAGCCGAAACCCAGCCCGCCGTCGCTGGTCGGGCGGGTCACCCCCGGCCAGGCGGTGGACTCCTCGGCGATCATCACCACCCCGGGGTGGTGCTTGTAGACCGTCGCGTCGGTCTCCTGCATGAACGCGATGGCCTCCAGGTTCTCCCGGCCGCCGTACTGGTTGGGCACCCACTGCCCGTCGGCGCGGGAGTAGTCGAGATAGAGCATCGAGGCGACCGCGTCCACCCGCAGCCCGTCGACGTGGAACTCCTCCAGCCAGTAGAGCGCGTTGGCGACCAGGAAGTTGCGGACCTCGCGGCGGCCGAAGTCGAAGACGTACGTGCCCCAGTCGGGGTGCTCGCCGCGACGCGGGTCCGGGTGCTCGTAGAGCGGGGTGCCGTCGAAGCGGGCCAGCGCCCACTCGTCCTTGGGGAAGTGCGCGGGCACCCAGTCCAGGATCACCCCGACACCGGCGGCGTGCAGCCGGTCCACGAGGTAGCGGAAGTCGTCCGGGTCGCCGAACCGGGACGTCGGGGCGAAGTAGCCGGTCACCTGGTAGCCCCAGGAGCCGCCGAACGGGTGCTCCATCACCGGCAGGAACTCCACGTGGGTGAAGCCCAGCTCGACCACGTACGCGGCCAACTGCTCGGCCAGTTCCCGGTAGCCGAGGCCGGGCCGCCACGAGCCGAGGTGCACCTCGTACACGCTCATCGGCTCCTGGTGCGGCTGCTGCCTCGCCCGCCGGGCCAGCCAGTCCGCGTCCGTCCACTCGTAGGTCGAGCGGTGCACCACCGACGCGGTGGCCGGCGGCACCTCCGCGTACGCGGCGAGCGGGTCGGCCTTGTCCCGCCAGTACCCGTCCGCGCCGAGCACGCGGTACTTGTACCGGGCGCCGGACGCCACCCCGGGCACGAAGATCTCCCACACGCCGGTGGAGCCCAGCGACCGCATCGGCCAGCCGTCGTCCGGCGCCCAGCCGGTGAAGTCGCCGATCACCCGTACGCCCCGGGCGTTGGGGGCCCAGACGGCGAACGCCACGCCGTCGTCGCGAACGCGGGCGCCGAGCGCCTCCCAGAGCCGTTCGTGCCGGCCCTCGCCGATCAGGTGCAGGTCCAGCTCGCCCAGGGTCGGCGGGTGGCGGTACGGGTCGTCGTGTGACTGCCCGTCCAACTCGATGCGGTAGTCGAACACCTCGCCGGGGACGGTCGCCTCGAAGACGCCGACGTCGTGCACCCGGTTCATCGGGTACCGCCGGTCCCCGACCAGCAGACACGGATCGGCCGCGCCCCGACGCATCGTGCGGATCACCGTACGCCCGTTCGCCGGGTGGGCCCCGAGCACGGCGTGCGGGTCGTGGGTCTCCCCGGAGATCAGCTGGTCCATCGGGCGTCGTCCTTCGTGGCGGAGTCGGTGCCGCTGCGGGGACGGGCGGCAGTGGTGGGGACGGTGGTGGCGATCGGCGCGGCGGCCGTGGCAGTGCTGGCGGTGCCGGGCGCGGCCGTGGCGGTGCCGGCGGTGCCGGGCGCGGCGGCGTCGGCGCGGTGCAGCACCAGCACGTGCGCGGGTTGCAGGTACGGGTCGAGCCGGACCGCGTTGCGCTGCCCCCAGTCGTAGGCGGCGCCGGTCAGCGCGTCGTGCACGGTGAACCGGTCGTGCCAGTCCAGGCCCAACGCGGGCATGTCCAGCGTGGTGTTGCCCCACTGCACGGTGTGCGAGTCGAACGAGCAGATCACCAGCACCGTGTTGCCGGTCGCCGGGTCGTGCTTGGACCAGCAGAGCAGCGCCGGGTTGTCGATGTCGTGGAAGACCAGGTTGCGCAGCCGGTGCAGGGCCGGGTTCTCCCGGCGGACCCGGTTCAGGGTGGCGATGAACGGCGCCAGCGACCGCCCCTGCGCCAGCGCGCCGGCCCAGTCCCGGGGGCGCAGCTCGTACTTCTCGTTGTCGATGTACTCCTCCGCGCCGGGGCGCGCGACGTGCTCGAACAGCTCGAACCCGGCGTACATGCCCCAGGAGGGGGAGAGCAGCGCGGCCAGCACCGCCCGGATCTTGAACATCGGCGGTCCGCCGTGCTGCAACGAGGCGTGCAGGATGTCCGGCGTGTTCGGCCAGAAGTTCGGCCGCATGTAGTCGGCCGCCGCCACCAGTTCCTCGCAGTACTCGCGCATCTGCGCCGCCGAGGTCCGCCAGGTGAAGTACGTGTACGACTGGGTGAAGCCGACCTTCGCCAGCCCGTGCATCATCGCCGGTCGGGTGAACGCCTCGGCGAGGAACAACACGTCCGGGTCGACCTGCTTGACCTCGCCGATCAGCCAGTGCCAGAAGTCGACCGGCTTGGTGTGCGGGTTGTCCACCCGGAAGATCTTCACGCCCTCGCCGACCCAGTGCAGCACCACCCGCAGCACCTCGGCGCGGATGCCCTCCGGGTCGTTGTCGAAGTTGACCGGATAGATGTCCTGGTACTTCTTCGGGGGGTTCTCCGCGTACGCGATGCTGCCGTCGGCCCGGGTGGTGAACCACTCCGGGTGCTCGGTCACCCACGGGTGGTCGGGGGCGCACTGCAACGCCAGGTCCATCGCCACCTCCAGGCCGTGTTCGGCGGCGGCGGCGACGAAGTCGCGGAAGTCCTCCGGCGTACCCAGATCGGGGTGGATGGTGTCGTGCCCGCCCTCGGCGGCACCGATGGCCCACGGCGAACCCACGTCGTCCGGCCCGGCGACCAGGGTGTTGTTGGGGCCCTTGCGGTTGACCCGGCCGATCGGGTGGATCGGCGGCAGATAGAGCACGTCGAAGCCCATCGCGGCCACCCCCGGCAGCCGCTCGGTGGCGGTGGCGAACGTGCCGGACCGGGCCGGCGCGTCGACGGTGGCCGGGATAGCGCCCTCGGAGCGGGGAAAGAATTCGTACCAGGCGGAGAAGAGGGCCCGCTCGCGGTCCACCCAGATGCGGTACTCCTCGCCGGTGGTGACCAGCTCGCGGACCGGGTGCGCCCAGAGCATGTCGGCCAGGGCCAGCGCCGGAGCCACCCGCTGCGGCAGCGGCAGCGCCGTGTCGCCCAGCGCGCGTACCGCCTCGTCCAAGCCCGCCCGCTCGGCGGCCGGGACCAGGTCGGCGGCGGCCCGCAGCACGCGTACGCCCTCGGCCAGATCGTTGGCCAGCTCAGCCGGCCCCTGGCCCGCGGCGATCTTCTTGGTCACCGCGTTGTGCCAGGTGAGGTACGGGTCGCTGAACGCCTCGATGGTGAAGATCCAGTCGCCGACGGCGTCCGGGACGATCGTGGCGTGCCACCGGTCCAGGCCCGGCTCGCCCGGTCTCATCCGGGTGAACGGTCGCGCCAGCCCGTCCGGGCCCAGCCAGACCACGTTGCAGCCGAGCGCGTCGTGCCCCTCGCGGTACGCGACTGCCGACACCGGCAGCACCTCGCCGACGACCGCTCGGGCCGGGTAGCGACCGCAGGAGACGACGGGGGAGACGTCTTCGATCGGGAACCGTCCGCTCACCGCCTCAACCTACTGTGCGAGATCGGCTCGCGCTCGTTCGACCGCCGTACCGTGCCCCACTTGCCCGTCGCCACCCGCCGCCCTCGCGCCGGCTCGATCTGCCCTCGTGCGGGTCGGCGCGCGTGGGAGATCAGGCCGGCGGTTGAGTCGCCACGAACGATCCCTTGCCCTGACGGGTGACGATCCAGCCCCGTTCCTCAAGAATGCGCAGGGCGTATCGGACCGGCCAGGCGCTCGACTGGTATTGCTCACGCAGTTCGGCGATGGACGGCAGCTTGTCGCCGGGCTTGAGCGTGCCCGCGCGGACTGCGGTCGAGACATCGTTGATGATCTGCTCGTAAAGCGGTGCTTGCGGCATGGGCGCGCCACCTCTCGTCAGCGCCTCGATCTTCGCACTCCGAGTGACGCGCCGTGCATGCTCTGTTGACTGTGACGGCATAGCCTTCTAAGTTGAAGTTGCCGGAGGTTCTCTCGTCAGCAACGGAGTGCCTTTGACCAGGGCGGGGCGGGTCCCCGTGCCGCCCCGCCCTGCCTTCACCTCCCCGTCGTGCTCGCCCTGCCCCACCTCCCACTCGCAAGGAGGCACGGATGCACCAGCCCCCGCCCGACATCCCGCGCCCCGTCCCGCCCGACGTGCCGCGTGTCGCCTCCCGCCGACGGTCCCGCTCACGGCCTCGCCTCCTCCCGCGTCCGGCTTTCCCCCGTCGATCAAGGAGTTGTGGCACGGAATTTGTTGCTATACGCGCCTTTCGGGAGTGCCACGACTCCATGATCGGCGGCGGAGGTGCGTGGAGGGCGGGCGCGGCGGCGGTCGGTGGGCGGGTGTGTGGCGGTGAGTGAGGTGCCGGTGGGGCGGCGGATCGCGCAGTGGCGGGTCCGGCGGAACATGACGCAGCAGCAGTTCGCCGACCGGATCGGCAAGTCCAAGAGCTGGGTGGACAAGGTCGAACGTGGGGAGCGCCGAGTGGAGCGGGTGTCGAACCTGCGCGAGGTGGCCGACGCGCTCCGGATCGACCTGGCGAGCCTGCTGCCGGACCGGGCCGGGCGATCCGCGCCCGCTGCCGCCGGTGTGGAGCGGGTCCAGGCGGCCCTGGCCAGGTACCACGTCCCGGCGTCGTCCCGGCCCGTCGACGTGGCGCAGGTGCGCGCCCGGCTGGACCATGCCGAGCAGAGCTACCGGCATGCCCGGTACCCGGCTCTGCTCAGGCTGTTACCCGACCTGCTCGACACGGTCCGGCAGGTGCGGGTCGACCGTCCCGATCCGGTCGGTGACGAGATGCTGGTCGGCGCGTACGGGCTGATTGCTCTGGCTTTGATCAAGCTGGACCAGCGGGAGTCGGCGTGGTTGGCGGCGGACCGGGGGATGGCCGTCGCCCTGGGGGCCGGGAACGCGCTGCTGGTCGCCGTCGCGACCGTACCGCTGAGTCAGGCGCTGCGGGCGGTCGGGCGGCGGCGGTCCGCGATGGACGCGGCGGTCGTGGCCGCGCAACGGATCGCACGTGGGACGGGCGACGCGGCGGCGCTGCGCACGACGTTGCTGGTCCAGGCGGGTCTGGCCGCCGGTGGTCGGGGCGACGGCCGCAGCGCGCGCGAGCTGATCGACCAGGCTGCGGCGATCGTGCCCGAGCTGCCGGACGGCTACGGTACGGCGGCGGTGGAGGCGGCGCGGGCGGTGGTCGCGGCCGACCTCGGGGACGTCGGGGTGGCGGCGGCTCGACACGTTCGGCTGGTCGCGGGGAGCGGGTGGCGGTGGCTGCCGACCGAGCACCGGGCGGCGTACCTGCTCGACGTGGCCCGCGCGCACGCCCGCTGCGGCGACATGCTCCAGGCGGGGCGGGCGCTGTTGGACGCCGAGCGGACCGCCCCCGGGGAGGTACGCGACCGCCCGTCCGCCCGCGCCCTGGTCGCCGTGGTGGCCCGCGCCGCCACCGCTCCCGCCGCGCTCACCCGCCTCGCCACCAGCCTGCACGTCGGTGGCGACGGTACGGGGTGAGCTGTGGTGGACGGTGCGGGGTGAGCTGGTGGGGGTGCGGGGTGAGCTGGTGGGGGTGCGGGGTGAGCTGGTGGGGGTGCGGGGTGAGCTGGTGGGGGTGCGGGGTGAGCTGTGTTAGCAGGGGACCCCTGCTATGCACGAGGCGTTAATAAGGTGCCCTTCCTTACACCGAAAGCGAGCGGTACAGCTCCAGCGTCTGGCGCGCGATCGCGTCCCACGAGAAGTGCTCCACCGCGCGCCGTCGTCCGGCCCGGCCGAGAGCGGCGGCCCGCTCCGGGTCGGCCAGCAGCGTGTTCAGTCGGTCCGCCAGGTCGGCCTCGAAGCGGGCCGGGTCCAGCGGGCGGCCGGAGCCGTCGGTGGCCTGCTCGATCGGGACCAGCAGGCCGGTCTCGCCGTCGGCGACCACCTCGGGGATGCCGCCGGTGGCGGTGGCGACGACGGCGGTCTCGCAGGCCATCGCCTCCAGGTTGACGATGCCCATCGGCTCGTACACCGACGGGCAGACGAAGATGGTGGCGTGGGTGAGCACCTGGATCACCTCGGACTTGGGCAGCATCTCGGCCACCCAGACCACTCCGGAGCGGCGCGACCGCAGCTCGGCGACCAGACCCTCCACCTCGGCGGCGATCTCCGGCGTGTCGGGTGCGCCGGCCAGCAGCACGAGCTGCGTCTCCGGTGGCAGTTCGCGGGCGGCGCGCAGCAGGTGCGGCAGGCCCTTCTGGTGGGTGATCCGCCCGACGTAGACCACGCTGGGCAGCGCGGGGTCGATGCCGAGTCGGGTCAGCACGTCGGTGCCCGGGTCGGGGGCGTACTGCGCGGTGTCGATGCCGTTGTAGATCACCTTGACCCGGTCCGGGTCCACCGACGGGTACGCGGCCAGCACGTCCCGGCGCATGCCGGCGCTGACCGCCACGACCGCGTCGGCGGACTCGTAGGCGGTGCGCTCGCACCAGGAGGAGAGCGCGTAGCCGCCGCCGAGCTGGTCGGCCTTCCACGGTCGCAGCGGCTCCAGGCTGTGCGCGGTCACCACGTGCGGCACCCCGTACAACAGCTTCGCGGTGTGTCCGGCGAGGTTGGCGTACCAGGTGTGGCTGTGCACCACGTCCGCGCCGGCACACCCGGCGGCCATCTCCAGGTCCACGCCCATGGTCCGCAGCGCGGCGTTCGTCCCGGCCAGGGCCGGCGGATCCGCGTACGCCCGGACTCCCGGCTCGGTACGCGGCGCGCCGAAGCAGTGCACCCGGACCTCGGTGATCCGGCGCAGCTCGCGGGCCAGGTACTCGACGTGGACCCCGGCACCGCCGTAGACCTCGGGCGGGTACTCCCGGGTGAGCAGGTCGACGCGAAGGGGGGCGGAGTCGCTCATGCCCGGCACCCTAGTGCAGAAGTGTGCCCGTACGAGTGGTGAAGCAGCACGGGGATGGATAGCGTCTGGTCATGGCTGCCAAGGTGCTCGCGATCGTCCTGGCCGGCGGAGAGGGCAAGCGCCTGATGCCGCTGACCACGGACCGGGCCAAGCCGGCCGTCCCGTTCGGCGGGATGTACCGCATGGTCGACTTCGTCCTCTCCAACCTGGCCAACGCCGGCTATCTGAAGATCGTCGTGCTGACCCAGTACAAGTCCCATTCCCTCGACCGGCACATCACCAAGACCTGGCGGATGTCGACGCTGCTCGGCAATTACGTGACGCCGGTGCCCGCGCAGCAGCGTCGGGGCCCCTGGTGGTTCGCCGGCTCGGCCGACGCGATCTATCAGAGCTTCAACCTGATCTACGACGAGCAGCCCGACTATGTGATCGTCTTCGGCGCCGACCACATCTACCGGATGGACCCCCGGCAGATGGTGGAGGACCATATCGCCTCCGGCGCCGGGGTGACGGTGGCCGGCATCCGGCAGCCGCTGCACACCGCCGACCAGTTCGGCGTCATCGAGGTCGGCGCGGACGGCCGACGGATCCGGGCCTTCCGGGAGAAGCCCACCGACGCGGTCGGACTGCCCGACGCGCCCGACGAGATCTACGCCTCGATGGGCAACTACGTCTTCACCACCCGGGCGCTGATCGAGGCGGTGGAGCGCGACGCCGAGGACAAGACCAGCAAGCACGACATGGGCGGCAGCATCATCCCGATGCTGGTGGAGCGCGGCGAGGCCAACGTCTACGACTTCCGCGACAACGAGGTGCCGGGCAGCACCGACCGGGACCGGGGCTACTGGCGCGACGTGGGGACGCTCGACTCCTTCTACGACGCCCACATGGATCTGATCAACGTCCACCCGGTGTTCAACCTCTACAACTTCGACTGGCCGATCTACACCGAGCAGCCGCCGTACCCGCCGGCCAAGTTCGTCCACCAGTGGGGGGAACGGGTCGGCCGCGCGGTCGCCTCGATGGTGTCGCCGGGCGCGGTGATCTCCGGCTCGCTGGTGGAGAACTCGATCGTCTCGCCGAAGGCCAAGGTGCACTCCTGGGCGCACGTGGACGGCGCGGTGCTGATGGAGGGCGTCGAGATCGGCCGGCACGCGGTGGTGCGCCGGGCCATCCTCGACAAGAACGTCTACGTGCCCGAGGGCGCGGAGATCGGCGTGGACCTGGAACGGGACCGGGAGCGCTACACGGTCTCGGACAACGGGATCGTGGTCATTGGCAAGGGACAGAAGGTAGAACCATGAGTGGTCACCCGCGCGCGGGCAAGCCGGCACAGCCCGCCGACCTGGTCGACGTTCCGCGGCTGGTGACGGCCTACTACGCCGAGCATCCCGACCCGGCCGACCCGGCGCAGCAGGTCTCCTTCGGCACCTCGGGGCACCGTGGGTCGAGCCTGCGCAACGCGTTCAACTCCGACCACATCCTGGCGGTCACCCAGGCGCTCTGTGACTACCGGCGGGAGCAGGGCGTCGACGGGCCGCTGTTCCTGGGCCGGGACACCCACGCGTTGTCCACCCCGGCGGCCGTGGACGCCCTGGAGGTGCTCGCCGCCAACGAGGTCACCGTGCTGCTGGACAGCCGGGACGGCTATACCCCGACCCCGGCGGTCTCGCACGCCATCCTCACCCACAACCGGGGTCGCACCAGCGGGCTCGCCGACGGCATCGTCATCACCCCGTCGCACAATCCGCCGGACGACGGCGGGTTCAAGTACAACCCGACCCACGGCGGTCCGGCGGACTCCGACGTGACCCGGTGGATCCAGGACCGCGCGAACGCGATCCTCGCCGCCGGGCTCAAGGAGGTGCGCCGCATCCCGTACGCGCGGGCCCGCGCCGTCGACACCACCGGCACGTACGACTTCCTCGGTGCGTACGTGGACGACCTGCCGGCGGTGATCGACCTGGACGCGATCCGCGACGCCGGGGTGCGGATCGGCGCCGATCCGCTCGGCGGGGCGAGTGTCGACTACTGGGGCGAGATCGCCCAGCGGCACCGGCTGGAGTTGACCGTGGTCAACCCGACGGTGGACCCGACGTGGCGGTTCATGACCCTGGACGGTGACGGCAAGATCCGGATGGACTGTTCGTCGCCGAACGCGATGGCCTCGCTGATCGCGATGCGCGCCGACTACCAGGTGGCCACCGGCAACGACGCGGACGCCGACCGGCACGGCATCGTCACGCCGGACGCCGGGCTGATGAACCCGAACCACTACCTGGCGGTGGCGATCGCCCACCTGTTCCGGACCCGGGAGCAGTGGGGTCCGGACGCGGCCGTCGGCAAGACCCTGGTCTCCTCCTCGATGATCGACCGGGTCGCCGCCGACCTCGGGCGTCCGTTGCTGGAGGTGCCGGTCGGCTTCAAGTGGTTCGTGCCCGGGCTGCTCGACGGCGCGGTGGGCTTCGGCGGCGAGGAGAGTGCGGGCGCCTCGTTCCTGCGCCGCGACGGCGGGACGTGGACCACCGACAAGGACGGTCTGCTGCTCTGCCTGCTCGCTGCCGAGATCATCGCCACCACCGGCCGGACGCCGAGTGAGCACTGGGCCGAGTTGGCCGACCGGTTCGGCGCGCCCGCGTACGCCCGGATCGACGCGCCGGCCACCCGGGAGCAGAAGGCCGTGCTCGGCAAGCTCTCCCCGGAGCAGGTCCGCGCCACCGAGTTGGCCGGTGAGCCGATCACCGCCACGCTCACCACCGCGCCCGGCAACGGCGCGGCGATCGGTGGGCTCAAGGTGACGACGGCCTCCGGCTGGTTCGCCGCCCGCCCGTCGGGCACCGAGGACGTCTACAAGATCTACGCCGAGTCGTTCCAGGGGCCCGAGCACTTGGCCCGGGTCCAGCAGGAGGCGCAGGAACTGGTCACCGAGGTGCTGTCCGGCGCCTGACCGGCCCGGCGACGTCGGGCCGTGACCGCCGTGGGACAGCCGAGCGCGGTCGGGCGGCCGTGTGCGCAGGACAGCCGCGTGCCGTCACCCGGTGTGGGTGACGGCACGGCGGTGGCGCGTCAGCGGGCCAGCGGGATGCCCGGCTGACGTTCCCGGGTCGTACCCGGCAGGACGCCGCAGAGCGCGGCGAGTTGGTCGACGATCAGGCCCGGGTCGCCGAACGGGTCGAGTGCGCTGACCTCAAGTGGATCGAGGGCCGGCACGCTCACGTGCGAGATCAGCGGATGCAGCGGCCGGTGGTCGGCCTCGCCGTGGCCGAGCAGGTCCTCGTGCAGCTTCTCGCCGGGGCGCAGTCCGGTGTAGACGACCTGCACCGGACTGGCCGACTGGGCGACCATCCGGCGGGCCAGGTCGTCGATGCGGACCGGCTCGCCCATGTCGAGCACCAGGGCCTCGCCGTCGCGTCCGATGCTGGCCGCCTGGAGGACCAGGTGCACCGCCTCCTGCACGGTCATCAGGTACCGCGTCACGTCGGGGTGCGTGACGGTCAGCGGTTGCCCGGCCTCGATCTGCCGCTGGAAGGCGGTCACCACCGAGCCTCGGCTGCTGAGCACGTTGCCGAACCGGACGCTGAGGAAGGTGCCCGGGTGGGTGGCCGCCGCGTGGGCGGTGAGCATCTCGGTGAGGCGCTTGGAGTAGCCGAGCACACTGATCGGGTTGGCCGCCTTGTCGGTGGAGATGTTGACGAAGCGGGCGACGTCCCGGCAGGCGTCCAGGACGGTGAGCGTGCCCCAGACGTTGGTCTTGATCGCCTCGCCGGGGTGCCGTTCCAGCAGGGTCAGGTGCTTCAGCGCGGCGGCGTGGAAGACGATCTCGGGGCGGCGGTCCCGCATGATCCGCCGGATTCCCTCGTCGTCGCGGAGGTCGGCGAGGATGAGTTCGGGGCCGTCGAGCAACGCCCGTCCGGTGAGTGACATCTGGAGGCTGTGCAGCGCGGACTCGTCCCGGTCGAGCATCATCAGCTCGCCCGGGTTGGCGCGCATGATCTGCCGGCACAGTTCCGCGCCGATCGAGCCCCCGGCGCCGGTGACCAGCACCCGTCGGCCGGCGAGGCCGTTGTCGTCGAGCGTCAGGTCGCCGACCACCTGGCGGCGGCCGAGCAGGTCGCTGATCTGCACGTCGCGGACGTCGCTGACCCGGATCCGGTGGTCCACCAGCTCGCGGACCGGTGGAATGATCTTGAAGGCGGCGCCGGTCCGGAGGGTGATCTCCCGGATCTCGCGGATCAGCGTGGCGTCGGCGTTCGCCACCGAGAAGATCAGCGTGGTCGCTCCGGTGCGACGGACCGCCTCGGCGAGCTGCGCCCGACCGCCCAGCACCGGGACCCCGGCGATGCGCAGGTCGCGCCGCTCCGGGTCGTCGTCCAGCGCGCCGACCGGCAGGTAACGCCCCTTCGGGTCGCCGAGCATGGCCCGGACTAGCCCCTGACCGGCCTCGCCGAGACCGAAGAGGAGTACCGGAGTGGCCGACCGGGCGTCCGGACGCATGGCGCGGTCCCGGCGGTGCCGGTGCAGCAGTCGGGAGCAGAGCATGAACAGCAGCGCCAGTGCGCCGCCGACCACCGGGGTGCTGGCCGGAACCGGGCGGTCGCCGAAGGCGAGCAGGGCGAGCAGCACCAGGGCGGCCGTGGTGGCGGTCGTGCCGGCGAGCCCACGGACCTCCTCGATGGTGCCCAGCGGCTGCCGGCCGGAGTAGATCCGCCGTAGTGCGCTGATGCCGACGTGCAACACGGCGGTGGCGGCACCGAGCAGCATCATGTCGGCGGCCTGGTCGGCAGTGAGCACCTGTTCGTGTCGGGCCCAGCCGGCCACGGTGAAGCCGCCGACCCAGGCGAGGGCGTCGGCGGCGAGGAAGACGGCGGTACGGCGTCGGTTCACTCTGGTCCGGTCCCGGGGCGTCGGCGTTATCTCGGGTGGCATGACGATCTCCCCTGTCCTGTCCGTGGCCGGTGGAGACCCACATCAGGTCAGGGGCCACGTACGTCCCCTAACTGCTTAGCCGAATTAAGGTCGTGCGATTCCCTCTTTCACGTTTCTCTGGCCGGTCGTTCATTTCCGGAATTGCGAACAATTGTCGCGTGCAGAGGAACGGGAGACATTCTCCGAATGTGGAGACGTCGGATTCACTCCGGAGGTGGTATCCGGCGGTCGAGGCGGTGACGCAGCTCCTCGGGGAGCAGTTCGCGCAGTTGCTCGGGCAGCAGCGGCAGGTCCAGCAGGCTCAGCTTGAGCTGGCTGCGCTCCTGGAAGCGGCCCGGGTCGAGGCGTACCACCAGGCCCGCGTCGTGGCGGTAGCGGATGTCGACCGCGCCGGAGGTCGACCCCTCGCGGATCAGCAGCCCGTCGACCTCCACCGCCACCGGCCCGGACCCGGGCCGCAGCTCCAGCCGGACGTTCTCGTCGGGGGAGAGCACCACGGCCCGGGAGATGCCGGACATCGGCGCGCTCGGGGTCACCACCACCGCCCGCGTGGCCGGGGAGATCAGCGGCCCGCCCGCCGCGTAGCTGTAGGCGGTCGACCCGGCCGGCGTGCTGACCACCACCGCGTCGCAGCGGTAGTAGCCGTAGCGGCGTCCGTCGACGGCCAGGGTGGCGGTGACGAAACCCTGGCCCGGCGCGCGGATCAGCGCGATGTCGTTGAACGCGACCACGTCGTCGCCGCATACGTCGCAGGCCAGGCAACTGTGCCCCGCCACGGTGTAGTCCCGGGTCAGCAGCCGGTCCAGCGCCGCCGGCACCTCCGGCGGCTCCACCTCGACCAGGAACCCGACCTTGCCCAGGTGTACGCCGAGCACCGGCGTGGGGTCGTCCACGGCCATCCGGAGCGCGCCCAGCATGGTGCCGTCCCCGCCGATGCTGATCAGCACGTCGGAGCGGGCGACGAGCTCCGCCGTCGGCATCGGCCGGACCGACTCGGGGACCCGGTGCCGGTCCTCGACGCGTACCGCCAGGGTGGCGTCGTGCCGGACGGCCCAGGCCGCGATGGTGTCCACCACGGGCGAGGTGTCCCGGGTGGGATGGAGCACCAGCCCGAGGTGGATTCCGTCCATGCGCACAGCTCACCACAGTCCGATCGGCCGCACCGGGCCTACCGGCCGGCGTCCGTCAATTGCGTACGCCGTTTTCTGTTCGAGCGTGACGTGACGACTATTCGCGAACCCGCCTCGCGGTGCATTCGTTCGGAATTCGTCGACCACGATGCTACTTTGGCTATTCTGTCTCGACCCCGATCGAATATCGCGGAGGCCGACGTATGAGTAATGAGCCGGGCCAGGTTCGCGTTCGAGGAGCGACGAGTCCATCGCCCGGTCGGCAACCGGCGGGTCACGGCTCGACCGGGCGCCGTCCCGGCGCGTCGTCGCGCCGACGGATCGCCCTGGTGACTCACGGGCTGCACCGCAACGGCGGGGTGGGCTCGGTGGTCAACTGGCTGTACGAGGGGTTGACGGCCTCCGACCGGTACACCGTGGACGTGCACGACCTGGCGACGTCCGTCCGGGACACCACCAGCCGGCGGTTGCTCGCGCCCGGGTCCTGGCGGCGCGCCAGCCTGCTGCGGCGGACCGACGCGGTGCCGCACGAGCGGTACTGGGGCGCCAACGCGGTCGAGGTGGAGGTCATGCGGTACCGACCTCGGCGGGAGCTGACCACGGCGTTGGCGGGATACGACTGCATCCAGGTCGTCTGCGGCACCCCCGCCTGGGCGGCTCCGGTGCTCGCCGCCGGTCCGCCGGTCGTGGTGCAGATGGCGACGCTCGTCGCGTGGGAGCGGGCGCACCGTCCACTGCGGCCCTGGCGCCCGTCGGATCTCTGGCGGGCGGCGATGACCAGGCTCACCTCCCGGATCGAGCGGTCGGCGCTCGGCGCGGCGGACGCGGTCCTGGTGGAGAACCAGGTGATCTTCGACTGGGTGGAGTCGCTCGGACTGCCGGACGTCCTGCTCGCGCCGCCCGGCGTGGACACCGCCCGGTTCACACCGTCGCGGTCCGGCTGGCGTGCCGACGGATACCTGCTCTCGGTCTGCCGGCTCGGCGATCCCCGCAAGGGGCTCGACCGGATGGTCCGCGCCTACGCCGAGGCGCTGCGCCGCCGCCCGGACCTGCCGCCGCTCGTCCTCGCCGGCAGGGGGCGGCTCGCACCGGATGTGCCGGCCCTGGTCGCGGAACTCGGGCTCGGTGAGCGGGTCCGGGTACGCCCCGACGTCCCGGCCGACGACCTGGTGGAGTTGTACCGAGGCGCGTCCGTCTTCCTCCAGACCTCCTACGAGGAGGGCCTCGGTCTCTCGGCCGTGGAGGCGATGGCCTGTGGTCTGCCGACGGTGCTCACGGCCACCCACGGTGCCCGCGAGTGCGTGTCCGACGGGCGGACCGGCTGGTTGGTCCCCCTGGAGCCCGCCGACGAGGTGAGCGGGACCGTCGCGGCGAGGATCCTGGACATCCTGGACGTCTCCGGCCCGGCGATGGCGGAGGCCGCCCGCCGTCGCTGCGAGCGCCTCTTCTCCCGCCGGACGGCGCTGCGCCGATTCACCGACACCTATGATCGTCTGCTCACCGACCGGACGGCCGACCGGTGACGTGTGCGACGTCGTACCGCGTGGCCGAGGACCGACTGGCGACGGCGACCCCGGCACCGGACACGACAAGGGCTGAGCGGGGCCGACGCCGCAAACTGCCCCGGCTGAACTGGCTGCTGCAACTCTTTCCGGTGAGCACGATGGTGTTGGCCCCGTACGCCGTGCTCGTCGTCCCGATGGCGGTGCTCAACGGCAATCCGGATCTGGGCTTCATCGTCATGCTGCTGGCCCTGGCGCTGCCGGGGTGCGTACTCGTCGAACTGGCCTCCCTGCGGCGGGTGGGCCGACGCGGCGAGTGGCAACGCGGCCTGACCGAGGCGAGCGCCGGTCACCCCCGCCTGTTCACGATCGCCCGCGCGGTCACGCTGGTCAGCGTCACCGCCGACCTGGTCGGCGCCTGGGCCGGTCGTGGCACGATCTTCACCCAGCTCACCGGCGAGGTGGCCTCGTCACCGACGGCGATGCTCAGCTCGCTGTTCATGGGCTGGCGGTACCTCGCCTTCGCGCTGCTGGCCGCGAGTCTGCTCGCCGGACGGGCGGGCCGGCTGGCCTGTCTGCGGTGGACGGCCTACCTCATCGGTGCCCAGGTGGTGGTGGCGGTGACCACCGCGTTGACCGCTCCCTTGATGGGCTATCTCTCCTTCGTGGTGGCGCTGGCGGCCCTCTGCGGCCTGCTGCACACCCGGTTCGTGGTGGTCGCCGTCATCGCGCTGTTCCTGGCGTGGCCGACGGTGTACGCCGCCCGCAACGAGATCCGGGTCGACGGCGGCGTGGCGGTCGACGAGGAGGTCACCTCCGCCGACCGGCTCCGTTTCGACCTCCAGGTGACGCGCGCCAGCGAGTACGACGTGCCGGTCGACATCGAGCGTCCCGGCCCGTCCCAGATCGTGCGGTACGGACTGGTGCCCCGGGCACTCGATCCGGACCGACCGGCCCTGTCGACCGGCACGCGGATCAACGAGTACCTCGGCGGGACGTCGACGTCCGCGTACACCTTCCTCGCGCTCGGCACGATCTACTTCCTCGACGGTCCGTGGGGCGTGGTGCTGTTCTACACCGGCTGGGCCCTCGTCGGGGTCCTGCTGCTGCGGGCCGGCGGCCCACCCGGACCGATCCGCCTCGCGCTCTTCGGTTTCGCGGTCGCCAGCCCACTGATGTGGTCGAAGGTCTATCCGGAGTCCATGATCTCGTTCGTGCAGTTCTGCGTCGCCGCGCTGCCGGTGCTGCTGCTCCTGCGACTGACCCGGCACCGGGTGCCGACGCCGGCACAGCCGGGGCCCATCCGGCTTCCGACATGACGACCCGGGCGGCGCCGCGCCCCGGCCCGTCGGCCGCGAGCGAGGTCCCCCGGGCAGGCGGACGGCGGGCGTTCGTCCGACGTACGGTGGTGGCGCTGTCGGTGAACGGGCTGTCGAGCGTGGGCAACCTGATGGTCTCGGTGTCCGTCGCGCGGGGTGAGTCACTGTCGAGACTGGGGCAGTTCGCCCTGGCCTTCTCGATCTACGTGCTGGTCATCGGCCTGGTGCGGACGGCGGTCACCGAGTCGGTGCTGGCCGCACGGATCGGGCCGGCACGGCCCGAGATCGCGCGGGGGGCCCGCCGCGCCTGCACCGTCGCCGTCGTGTCCGGGTTGCTCGCGGCGGCCACCGGGGTGGTGGTCGGCGCCGACTACCTCACCGTCGTCGGCCTGGCCCTGCCCGGCCTGGTGGTCTATGACTACGTCAAGGCGATCAGCATCGGTGTCGGCGGCACCCGGGTCGCGCTGGCGCAGGAGTGTGCCTGGCTGGGCTGCACCGCGCTGGCCGTCGGGGCGGCCGTGCTCGGATCGGCGCCACCGGTCATGATCTTCGTCGGCTGGGCGGTCTCCGGTGCGGTCATCGGCGTCGTGGCCGCCCTGCGGCTGCGGTACGGCGTGCTGCCCGGCTGGGGCCTCGACCGTCGTGGCACCCGCGTGGCCGCCTCCTTCGCCGCGCAGTTCCTGGTCACCACCGGTTCGGCCCAACTGGCCCTGAGCGGTCTGGCCGCCACGGCGGGGGTGGCCGTGGTCGGCGCCCTGGGCGCGGCCCGGACGGTCTTCGGCCCGGTGACGCTGCTGATGACGACGCTCTCCTCGCTGATCATCCCGTACCTGGCCCAGGCACGTCCGGAGACGGCACGCGCCCGGATGCGGGTGGCCGGCTCGGTCATCGCGCTGACCGTCGGCGTGGTGCTCCCACTGGTGCTGGCGGTGTGTCTGCTGCCGGACGACGTCGGCCGGGCCGTGCTGGGCGACAACTGGGACGCGGCCCGTCCGCTGCTGCCGCTGCTCTCCGTCGAGGCGTTGCTGGCCCCGATCGCCCTCGTCGCCTTCGCCGGGCACCGCGTCGCCCACGCCGGTGGGCGTGCGTTGGCGATCGGTGTGGCCCTCGGACCGTTGCGGATCGCGACGATCGTCGCGGGTGGTGTTCTGTTCGGAGCCGGTGGCGCAGCTGGCGCACTGGCCGTACTCGCCCTGGTCAGCGCCGTCTGCTGGTGGGTCAGCTATCTGCGGCTGGGCGGGCGGAAGGGAGCTGTGCGGTGACCCGTACCGTCGGACTGGTCTGCCTCGGTGAGGCCGGCAACTTCGGTGACGACCTGATCCTGATCGCCGCGGTGGCCGCCGCCGGCGACGTTGACGAGGAGACCGAGGTCCGATACCTCAGCTTCGGTCGTCCCCTCGACTGGGCGGCGATCTCGGCCCGGCTCGGTGTCCCACTGCGTGCCCGGCCGGTGCGTCCGGGACGGGACCTGCCCGGCTCCCGCCGCAGCGAACTGAGCTTCCAGGGCTGCCGCGCCGTGCTGTTCGGCGGCGGCGGCCTGCTCCAGACCAGCCATCACCCGCACACCCCCTACCGGTGGCTGAGTTTCCTGCCCGGACACCTGCCGGCGGTGCCGGTGCTCGCCGTGGGGCTCGGTCTCGGCCCGCTCAGCGCGGACTGGGAACGCCGGCTGCGGGCGCTGGGTTCCCCGTTCGACGAGTGTTACCTGCGCGACGGCGACTCGGTGACCCTGGCGGAGCAACGGCTGGGGTGGCGGGCCCGGCGCTGCCGGGACTTCGTCGACCGGACCTTCCTCGACGGGCTGGGGGTACGCACCGCAGTGGCCGGGCGCAACCGGCCGGAGGTGCTGGGAGTGGCGCTGCGCCGGTGGCCGGGGCTGGACGTCACCGGCACCGCCCGCCACGTCGGCCGGATCGCCGAGCGGTACGGCGTCGGGGCGGTGCGGCTCTTCGTCCTGGAGGCCGGGGCCGGTGGACCCGATGTGATCTTCACCGAACAGGTGTGCCGGCAACTGGCCGGCGGGGACACGACGGTGGTGCCGTACCAGGGCGTGGACCTGCTCGACTTCGCCGCCGCGATGGCGGAGTGCACGGTCGCCGTCTCGATGAAGCTGCATTCCAGCGCGCTCTGGGCGGCCCTGGACGTGCCGATCCTGCCCATCTCGTACGCGCCGAAGACGGCGGCCTTCTTCGACCAGCCCTTCGACGGGCTGCGGATCTACGACCGGGTGCTGCCGCCCGCCGTCGACGCCGACGTGGTGCCACGGGCGGCCGAGGTGGTCGGACCGTGGTTGCGGCGGGCACTCGCCGGCCAGGTGCCCGTCACGCGCGCGATGCTGAGCGCCGGGGACCGGCTGAGGTTCCAGACCTCCGGCACGGCGGTCAACATCTACCGGCGCCTCGGTCGTACGGTCCGGGGCACGATCGGCGCCGGCTCGCGGTAGCCGGCGCCGATCGTCCCGGCCGGAGGCGGGTGCTCAGTCGTCCAGGGCGGCGCGGACCCGCTCCACCACCGTCTTGACCTCCGCCTCGCCCAGGTCCGCATGGGTGGGCAGGGTGATGCCCCGGCGGCTGAGGTCGGTGGTCACCGGGCAGTCCGCCGCCGGATCATGGTGTGCGGGCGCCGAGCGCGGTGACGTCGGCGGTGTAACCGGGGATGTCGAAGGAGACCCGGACGTGGCTCTGCGCGCCGAGGTTGTAGATCTCGTCCGGCCGGACGTCCCGGATCAGCGAGGTCAGGCTGGCCGGGTCGGACAGGTCACCGTAGTGCAGGAACAACCGGGCGTCCGAGTGGCGCGGGTGCACGTCGATGCGGTCCAGTCGATCGGTGTTGAACGACGACGAGCGCCGCTTGATCCCATGCACCGTGTATCCCTTGTTGAGCAGGAATTCGGTCAGGTAGCTGCCGTCCTGCCCGGTGATACCGGATATGAGTGCCACTCGTGACATGAAGTCCCCTAGCGTTTGTCGACGGTCGGTGTCGCCTGGCTTTTATAGCGTTTTTCGGGGCCTGGATTTCGTCTTTACGCATACTGTTCGGAAGGTGTCTTCCGCCGCGTCCGGCAGTCACCGCGGAAGCGCTCGATCGTTGGGCCAATCAGTCCTGTGCTGCCGGCGAGGAGCGAAGATGGTCAACGACACCACCCCCGTGTCGCAATTTCGAGAAGGAGTCTCGGAATACGACGAGAAGCAATTCCGCGTTCTCGTCACGGCGGAGTACTTCGTTCCCGGATGGCGGGCCGGCGGCCCGGTCCGTTCGATCTCGGACGTGCTCGCCAAGGCCAGCGACGACATCGAGACGACGATGTTGACCCGCGACCACGACCTCGGTTCCCGCGATCCCTATCCCGGTCTCTCCGGCCGGTGGGCGCGATTCGGCCGGACCGACATCTTCTATCTCGGGGTACGCCGTCCGGCGCACTGGCGGCAGCTCTGGCGCGCGCTGCGCGCGGTCCGGTTCGACCTGCTCTACGTGAACAGCGTCTGGTCGACCTTCTCCATCCTGCCGATCGTCGCGGCCCGGCTCGGCCTGCTGCGGGTGCGGCGCGTGCTGGTGGCTCCCCGGGGCGAGTTCGGGTCGGCCGCGCTGCGACTGCACGGCCTGCGCAAGCGGGTCTTCCTGGCCGGCTGGCGGTGGATGCTGGCACAGCCCCGGGTGCTGTGGCACGCCACCACCCCGGCCGAGGCCGCCGACATCCGGCGGGTGCTGCCCCGGGCCCGGATCGGGGTGGTCGCCGTCGCCAGCGGCCCCGAACCGGAGCCGGAGCCGGTCGCGCTGCCGCCGAACGCCCAGGCCCGGCTGGTCTTCATCGGACGGATCTCCCCGATGAAGAACCTCGACCTGGTGCTCCGCGCGCTCGCCCACGTGCCGGTGCCGGTCCGGCTGGACGTCTTCGGTCCGGTGGGGGACCCGGGGTACTGGCGCCGGTGCCAGGACCTGATCGCGGCCCTGCCCGACTCGGCCACCGTGGCCTATCGCGGGGAACTGCACCCCGACCAGGTCCGCGAGACCTTCTCCCGGTACGAGGCGTTCGTGCTGCCGACCCGGGGCGAGAACTTCGGCAACGCGATCGCGGAGAGCCTGTCGGCGTACTGCCCGGTGCTCTGCTCCGACCGCACCCCCTGGACCGACGTGCTGCGCGACGGTGGCGGGCTGGTGCTGACCGACCTGACCCCGGCGGCCCTGGGCGCCCTGGTCACGCAGGTCGCCACGGCCGCGCCGGAGCAGCGGCACGCGGCGCGGGTGGCCGCCGGGGCGGCGTACCGGCGCTGGCAGGCGAGCCTGACCCGGGTCAGCGTGCTCGACCAGGCACGGCACGTGATCCGCGACCCGGCGTACCGGGTGCCCCCGCAGGGGCGTACGTCCTGAATCGGTGGGCCAGGCCGCCCATCGGAAGACCGTGGTGAGGAGACTGCCCGTGACCCGGGTGATGACCGTCGTCGGGACCAGGCCGGAGATCATCCGGTTGGCCCGGGTGATCGACGCGCTGGACCGGACCGTGGAGCACACGTTGGTGCACACGGGACAGAACTGGGACCCGGCCCTGTCCGACATCTTCTTCACCGAGCTGGGGGTCCGCGCGCCGGACCGGTTCCTGCGGGCGGACACCAGCTCGCTCGGCAGCCTGCTCGGTGCCGTCCTGGTCGGCACCGAGGCCGCGATCGCCGAGTCGCGTCCGGACGCGCTGCTGGTGCTCGGTGACACCAACAGCGCGATCTCCGCCCTGATGGCCCGCCGGATGAAGGTGCCGGTCTACCACATGGAGGCCGGCAACCGCTGCTTCGACCTGAACGTGCCGGAGGAGACGAACCGGCGGATGGTCGACCACGTCGCCGACTTCAACCTGGTCTACTCCGAGCACGCCCGCCGCAACCTGCTCGCCGAGGGCCTGCACCCGCGGCGCATCCTGCACACCGGTTCGCCCATGCGCGAGGTGCTGGACCACTACCGGCCGCAGATCGAGGCGTCCACCGTGCTGGCGCGGCTCGACCTGGAGCCCGGTGGCTACGTCGTGGTCAGCGCCCACCGGGAGGAGAACGTCGACCATCCGGACCGGCTCCGCCGGTTGCTGGACTGCCTCTGCGCCGTCCGCGACGAGTGGGGGCTGCCGCTGCTGGTCTCCACCCACCCACGGACCCGCAAGCGGCTGGAGTCCCTGGCCGTGGACGGTACGCGCCTGGAGGCCATCGCCTTCCACGAGCCGTTCGGCTTCTTCGACTACGTGACCCTGCAACGGCATGCCCGGTGCACGCTCTCCGACAGCGGCACGGTCAGCGAGGAGTCGGCGATCCTCGGCTTCCCGGCGGTGACCCTGCGCGAGTCGATCGAGCGCCCGGAGGCGCTGGACACCGGGTCGATCGTGATGACCGGCCTGGACCCGGCCGGGGTGGTGGAGGCGGTCCGCGTGGTGATCGCGCAGGCGGAGGTGGGTGCCGGCGGCTGTCCGCTGGACTACCAGGTCCCGGACACGTCACGCCGGGTGGTCGACTTCATCCTGTCGACCGTGCGCCGCCATCACGACTGGGCGGGCATCCGGCACTGAGGACGGGGTCGGTCGGGCCGGTACCCCGGTGACCACGACACCGGCCGGGACGTCGCGCGTCACGCAGGCCCCGGCCCCGACGACGGCGTCCCGGCCGACCGTGAGCCGGGGCAGGACGGCGGCGGTGGTCCCGACCATCACGCCCTCGGCGAGGCGACAGTGGCCGGAGACGGCGGCCAGCGGGTTGACCGACACGTAGTCGCCCAGCTCCGCGTCGTGCCCCACTGTGCAGTTCTGGTTGAGGTGTACGTGGCGGCCGAGGACCACGTTCGTCGTGACCCGCGCGCCACCGGCGGCGAACAGCCCTTCGCCGACCACGCAGTCCGTGCCGATCTCGGCGTCGGGGTGGATCACCGTGGCGGCGGGCAGCCCGTAGTGGGCGACGGCCTCGGCGGTCTCCCGACGCAGCCGGGGCCGGCCGACCCCGAGCGCCACCCGCGTGGTGGGCGGCAGCTCGCCCAGCCGGCGGGTCGGGCCGAGGAACGGCACCCCGAGGCGGTGCACCAGCGCGACGTCGGGCTCGGTGGGGTAGTCGTCGACGAACCCGAGCACCCGCCACCGGGGTTCGTCGGGCACCGGCGTGTTAAGTAGACAAATTACCCGATACACCTCACGGCCCATCCCGCCGACTCCTACGATCACTACGTCGGTCGTCACCCGTGGCTCCCTCGTCCGTGGAGAACGCCGGTCGCTCTCCGTCATCTGAACCGTCTCGGAGCGTCGATGGTGACGGTCGCGCCGACGCGGCTGCGCTGCGGTGACGACACCCGTCTGCGGAAGGTTGAGCCACACAGTGAACGAGCCGGTGCGGACCCGTCCGCCCGACGCCGCCGGTGCGCCCCGGTCGGCGTCGCTGTCCGCCGTCGAGGCGGACGGCTATCGGGTCGTCGCGACCGCCGGTGTGTTCGAGCCCGGCTTCCGGGGCGGCGGGCCGATCCGCTCCCTGCGGTACATCCTGGACACCCTGCCGGACGATCTCGACGTCACCCTGGTCACCCGGGACCGAGACCTGCGCTCGCCGGTGTCCTATCCAGGGCTGTCCGGGCGACTGCTGCGCAGCGACGCCCGCTCCGCCGTGTTCTACCTCGACCCGTTCGCCCTCCGGCACTGGGCCCGGCTGGTGCGGCACGTCCGCTCCCGACCGGTCGACCTGCTCTATGTCAACAGCCTCTGGTCGCCGTTCTCGGTGGTGTCGATCCTCGCGGTCGCCTCGGGCGTGCTGCGCGCCAAGGCGATCCTGCTCGCGCCGCGCGGAGAGCTGGCGCCGGCCGCCCTCGACATCAGGTCGCGCAAGAAGCGGCTCTTCCTGTCGGTGTGGGCGCCGCTGCTGCGCCGGCTCGACGTGCGCTGGCAGGCCTGTAGCCGGCGGGAGGAGGCGCAGATCCGGGCGGCCGTGCCGTGGGCCCAGGTGATGGTCAACGGCAACGAGTGCGCCGTGCCGGAGGACCCGCCCCCGCCTGCCGAGCCGCGTGACGGGCCGCTGCGGTTGGTCTTCATCGGTCGGGTCTCGCCGATGAAGAACCTGGTCACCGCGCTGGAGGCGGTGGCCGGCGCGACCCGGCCGATCGAGTTCGACATCTTCGGGCCGGTGGAGGACGAACAGTACTGGGCCCGGTGCCGTCAGGTCGTCGAGTCGATGCCCGACCACGTCCGGGTCGCCTACCGGGGCGAACTCCCGGCGGCGCAGGTGCTTGCGACCTTCGGCCGGTACGACGCGTTCCTCTTCCCGACGTTGGGCGAGAACTACGGTCACGTGATCGTCGAGAGTCTGGCCGCCGGCTGTCCGGTGATCTGCTCCGACGAGACGCCCTTCAGCGAACTGATCGCCGACGCCGGGGGAGCGGTGGTACGCCCCGCCACGGTGGCCGCGTTCAGCGCGGTGCTCGACCGGCTCGCCGACCGGTCGGTCGCCGAACGTGCCGAGGCCAAACGGGCCGCCGCCCGGCGGTACCGGATCTGGCGGCAGCAGAGCCGGGAACTCAACGTGCTGGAGCACGCCCGCCGGTTCTGCCGCTGACCGTGGACGCAGTGCCGTCACGCGTACCCGCTTCGGATCGTTGCGGGAGTGTCCGGCGGTGCGGGCGCGCCCGCCCGTCGCCGCGTACTTCGTCAGGTGAGGACGTCAGGTGTCCAGTCGCGTTAGGACGATGGTCAGGCGGGTGCGGGACCATCTCGCCGCCACCCGCGACCCGGAGGCGTTCGCCCGCTCCCTCGGGGTGAACCTGACCGGGCGGGTCCGCTTCTATGGGATCAGCCGGGCGATGTTCGGCTCGGAGCCCTGGCTGATCACCCTCGGCGACAACGTCTACATCACCTCCGAGGTCCAGTTCGTCACGCACGACGGCGGCACGCTGATCCTCCGCAAGGACCACCCGGACCTCGACTGGACCGCGCCGATCGTCGTCGGCGACGACGTCTACATCGGGATGCGGTCGATGATCCTGGCGGGCGTCACCATCGGCAACCGGTGCGTGATCGGGGCGGGCTCGATCGTGACCCGGGACATCCCGGACAACACCGTGGCCGCCGGGGTGCCGGCGCGACCGCTGCGGACCACCGACGAATACCTCGCGCGGTTGCAGGCCAAGTCGTTGGGGATCGGCCACCTGCCGGTGCCGGCCAAGCACGAGGCGATGAAGCGGATCTACGGGGTGACCACGGTCTGAGGCCGTCAGGCCCGCCGGTAGGCCACGCGCGGCGGCGGGAACTGGTGTACGCCGCCGACCGTGATCGCGCCCAGCGCGCCGGTCACGCCGGTCACCTGGTAGCCGTACCGGTCGCCGGACATCGCCGCCGGGTCGGTGCCGAGGTTCAGCGCCGTCCCGCCCGCCGCCTCGGCCAGCAGCGTCGGCGCGGTGGTGCCGGTGCCCTGCCAGACGAGCGCGTACCAGTGCCAGCCGCCGGGCAGCGCCACCGGCGTGCTCAGCACCGACTCCCTGATCCCGGCGGTGGTCACCGTGAGCGTGCCGAAGTCGGCGATCGGGCCGAGGAGCGCGGGCCGCCCGGTGGTCGGGTCGTGGGCGTACACACCGTGGCGCAGCACGCCGGTGCCGGGCGCGGTCACCTCGACGCAGGCCCGGTCGACCGGCGTCGGCTCGGCCAGGTACACCGGGTGCAGCAGGAGCCGATGGAACGCGCCGGTGTACGTGCAGGTCCGGGTCGGACCGGCCAGCGGCAGGAAGTAGCTGCCGACCCCGAGCGCGACGCCGGGCACCTGCGGCGGAGCCGGCGGGCCGGGCTCGGCACGCCACATGCCGTAGCCGGGCGAGACCGGCACCGCGTACGGGATGCCGTCCACGGCGACGCGGTCCGGCACCGTGAGGTTGGTCGGACCCTCCGCGACCAGTTGCCGGGCGAACAGTCGGGGCGCCGGCATCCGGGCCTGGGCGACCGGGCCGACCCGCTCGACCACCACGACGTCGTGGGTGCCGGTGGAGACGACGATCTCGGTGGCCGCCGAGGGCGGTGCCAGATAGCGGCGGTACGCGGTGCCGGTCACCGAGGCACCGGGCTCCAGCGTCCGTCCCCACACCAGTTGCGGGTAGTTCTTCTTCAGGCTGGAGCTGACGAACCAGCACTTCGCCGTGGTGTGCCCGGCCCGCGTCGCCGGCCGCCCGTCGTCGAACGGCAGCAACCCGACGGCGATGCCCCACTTCTGCTCCCCGCCGGAGTCCACCACCCACTGGGTCATGCTCGCGGCCGGGGTCAGCGGGTCCCGCAACGTCGCCGGGGTGATGTCGGTGAGGGCGCTCAGCGTGTCGAGCCGCGCCCAGGTGGACCAGTCCAGGTTGCCGGCGACCCCCACGTTCGGCATGAACTGCCGGCGGCTACCGCCCGTCGGCACGGTCAGCGCGGAACACTGGGTGACCCCGGCGTTCACGGCGAAGCGGCTCAGCGCGGTGACCGTCTGCGAGACCAACAGCCCGTCCGCGCTCCAGCGGTACAGGTTGTCGATCCGGCACAGGGACGGGATCCGCGACATGATCGTGGCGATCGGCGTACCGATGTTCGTCTGGGCGGTGTCGATCATCCCCTGGTAGGAGGGGATCAGGTACGACTCCCGGATCCGCAGCTCCTGGCCGGTCCGCCGGCCGTCCGGAACCGGCCGTCCGTCGAGTTCCACGCTCACCTCGTGGCTGTGGGTGGCCGGACGGATCTGCACGTCCGGCGTGAGACCCGTGATCGGCACGGTGGTGCGGTTCGTCGCGCCGGACACGTGGGTCAGCGGCGCCGTCGGCCGGCCCCGCGCGCCCTGGGCGATGCCGTCCACGATCACGTACGGGTTGCCGAAGAGCAGGCTGTTGGCGTTGGTGACGGCGAGCAGCGTGAACACCCGGGTGCCGTCGGTCCACCGGGAACCCACGTCGGCGGTGGTCTTGCCGTGGCCGGTCATGGCGATCTGGTTGCCCACGTTGTACCCGTGGTTGCCGCCCACGTACGACCAACCGGTGTTGATCGGGCAGTTGTCGTCGGAGGTGTCGTGGATCGGGGTGCCCACGGCCGACGGGGAGGGCCACACCTGGGCGTCGGTGGCCGTCGACGGCACGAGCGTGACCTGCGGCAGGCTGGAGTGCCACATGCCGACCATGCCCTGGGCATAGGCGATGTTCGCCGGCATCAGCACGTCCCGGGTGGCGTCGAAACGCGACCGGACGGTCATCAGCGCGTTGGAACGGTAGACGATCAGTTCTCCCATGGCCCCGAACTCCTCCCGGCGCACCCGGCACCTCCGCCGTAACGCGTACCGATGACGTCACTGTGCGCCACCTCGCCCCTGGTCGGCGGCGTACGGTCGGCTCCCGGACAGCAGCGCGGAATTCCCCGAACGCGGGACGGTGACCCAGATGAGTCGATATACATATCTTCGACATTCATTCGGGGGTTTTGTCCATGCGAATTCTGGTCACCGGCGGGGCCGGTTTCATCGGATCCAATCTGGCCCGCGCCGCGTTGGCGGATCCCGCCGTCAAAGAGGTGACCGTCCTCGACGACCTCTCCGTCGGACTGCCCGGCAACCTGGACGGACTCGGCGTCGACCTGGTCGAGGGCTCCATCCTGGACCCGGTCGCCCTGGACACGGCGATGGCGGGCCGGGACGCGGTGGTCCACCTGGCCGCTCTGCCGAGCGTGCCCCGCTCCCTGCGGGATCCGGTGGCCTCCCACCACGCGAACGCGACCGGCACGCTGATGGTGCTGGAGGCGGCCCGCCGACATCACGTCGCGCACGTCGTCGTCGCCTCGTCGTCCTCGGTGTACGGCGCGAACCCCGCGCTGCCCAAGACGGAGTTGACCTGGGCCCGTCCGATGAGCCCCTACGCGGCGACCAAGCTCTCCACCGAGGCGTACGCGTTGGCGTACCAGGCGTCGTTCGGGCTGCCCACGCTGGCCTTCCGGTTCTTCAACGTGTTCGGCCCGGGGCAGCGGCACGACCACGCGTACGCGGCGGTGATCCCGCGCTTCGCGCACGCCGCCCTGCACGGCGAGCCGGTCGTGGTGCACGGTGACGGCACCCAGTCCCGCGACTTCACCTACGTCGGCACGGTCTGCCAGGTCATCCTGGACGCGCTGCGCCGCCGGGTGCAGCACCCACACCCGGTCAACCTCGCCTTCGGGGCGCGGGCCACCCTGCTGGAGGTCGTCGACGAGCTGGAGGGCTTGCTCGGGCGGCCGATCGCCCGCGAGTACGCCGCCCCGCGCACCGGCGACGTGCCGCACTCGCTGGCCGACGACACCCTGCTGCGGGAGCTGTTCCCGGACGTGACCCCGGTCGACCGCCTCGACGGCCTGCGCGCCACCGTCGAGTGGATGTCCGGGCGGCGCGACGTCGCTCCCGCCGGGACCCGGTGAACCGGGCGGCGAACCGGACCGGACCGGGGCGGTCGACCGCCCCGAGCGCCCCGGTCGATCCCGCGCAGACCACGACGCCGCCCGCCGTCGAGGCACCGGCCGCCGTCGACACGCCGCCCGCCGTCGAGACACGTGAGCCGGCGGGTGACCGGGACCGACGCGTCTCGGTCGGCATCGCCGCCGCGATGGCGGCCAAGGGGATCGGCCTGGCCGCGCCGCTCGTCGTCACCCCGGCCTGCTTCGGCTACCTGGGCGACCAGCGGTACGGCCTCTGGATGGCGGTCACCGCGCTGACCGGCATGGCCTGGTTCGCCGACCTGGGGCTGGGCAACGGGCTGCTGACCCGGTTGAGTCACCACGTCACCGACGTGCGGGCACAGGCGCGGGAGATCTCCAGCGCCTTCGCCACCCTCGGCGCGGTCGCCGTGGTGCTGGTCGTCGCTCTGGTGGCGGTCGTACCCACGGTGGGATGGGCCGGGCTGTTCGGGGTGACCGACGCGCGGGTCGCCGCTGACGCGTCCGCGATGGTGCTGCTCTGCTTCGGGGCCTTCGCCGTCAACATCCCGTTCTCGCTGATCCAACGGATCCAGTACGCCCGGGGCCAGGTGGTGCAGAGCAACGTCTGGCAGTCGGCCGGCGCGCTGGTGGCGATGGGCGCGGTGCTCGGCGCCATCGCCGCCGGGTGGAGTCCCCTGGTGGTGATCGGCTGCGCGGTGCTGGCCGTACCGCTGACCAACCTGCTCAACACGGTGGCGTACTTCTGGTTCCAGGAGCCCGCGCTGCGGCCCGGTCCGGCTCTGGTGGACCGGGCCACCGCCGTCGGCCTGCTCCGGCTCGGCCTCCAGTTCTTCGCGCTCACCACCATGTCGTCGATCGCGCTCAACATGGACAGCCCGCTGGTCGCGTACCTGCTCGGGCCCGCGGTGGCGGCCCACTACGCGGTGGTCGGGAAGCTGTTCGGCGTACTGTCGATCTTCGTCGGGCTGGTCGGCATGACGATCTGGCCGGTCAACGGCACCGCCCTGGCCCGGGGCGAGGTGGCCTGGGTACGTCGCAACACCCGACGGATGGTGCTCCTCTACGGGCTGATCGTCGGGGTGGTCGGCGGTTCGCTGGTCGGCGTCGGCCCCCGGTTGGTCGAGTCGTGGGTGGGCGGCATCGACCGCGCCACCGTGTCGGTCGCGCTCCTGGCCGGGCTGGCCGGCTGGTCCTTCCTGGTCGCCGTCACCTCCCCGTTGATCATGGTGCAGAACAGCGTCGGCCTGCTCCGGCCCCAGTTCGTCGGATGGGCGTCGTTCCTGGTGCTGGCGGCCGGGCTCAAGGTCTGGGGGCTGCGGCAGTTCGGGCTCGTCGGCCTGCCGGTGGCGGCCTGTCTCGCGTACGTGCTGACCATGTGGCCGGCGGTGTTCGTGGGCTATCGGCGGGCGCTGCGCGGCGATCGGACCCGACCGACCGAACGAGCGAAGGAGCGCGCAGATGTCCTGGGATGATCCGACGACGCCGGGCACCCACCGGCCCGATCGTCCGTGCCGGGTGCTGCGGATCGTCGGCGAACTGAACTTCGGCGGCACCGAGATGCGGACCGCCGAACTGCTGCCCCGGCTGGCCGCCGCCGGTGTCGAGGTGCACCTGGTGACGCTCAGCGACCGGATCGGCCCCGGCCCGCTGGCGGAGGTGGTCACCCGGCACGGCGGCACGGTCACCCCGATCGCACTGGACCGGCACTTCGTCCCGCGCCTGCTCGGGCTGCTGCGGCGGTGGCGTCCGGACGTGGTGCACGTCGACTGCGCCAACTTCTCCGGCGTACCGCTGGCACTGGCCCGGCTCTGCGGCGTACCCGTGCGGGTGGCGCACTTCCGGGGCGACGACAACGTACGCCGCAACCTGCGGCGACGCGTCTACCGCCGGCTCTGCGGGTGGCTGCTGCGGCACAGCGCCACCGACATCCTCGGCGTCTCGCCCAGCTCGCTCACCTTCGGCTACGACCCGGCCTGGCAGGACGACCGGCGCTGCCGGGTGGTGCTCAACGGCCTCGACCTCGACCGGCTGCGGACACCCGGCCGCGACGACCTGCGGGCGCTGGTCGGCGCCGAACCGGACGCTCTCGTCTGCGTCAGCGTCGGCCGGGCCTCGCCGGAGAAGCGGCGCTGGCTGCTGCCGCCGATCCTGGCCGAGTTGCGGTCGCTGGGCGTGCCGGCACACGCGGTGCTGGTCGGCCCCGGCGACGAGGCGGACGACGACGCGCGGGTCCGCGACGCCGCGCAGGCCGCCGGCCTCGCCGACCGGGTGCACCTGCTCGGCCCCCGTGACGACGTGGGTCACCTGCTCCGGCAGGCCGACGTGGTGGTGCACCCCTCCTGCCTGGAAGGGCTGCCCGGGGGAGTGCTGGAACCGGTCGCGCTGGGCGTCGGCACCGTCGCCGCCGACCTGCCCGGGGTGCGGTTCATCGAGGCGCACCTGCCCGGTGTGACGGTCGTCGACACCGACGCGCCGCCGAGGGTCTGGGCCGAGGCGGTGCGGACCGCCGCCGCGTACACCGTGACGACGACGCCACAGGCGGCCGCCGCACGCTTCGCCGACAGCGTCTTCGCCATCGACGCCGCCCTCGCCGCCCACCTCGCGATCTATCGACCACGGCAACACCCGACAGCCCAGCGGAGCCGGCAGACCGCCGGCTCGGAACGGTGACCGAGATGAACGACAGGACCCTGGTACGCGGCCCGGAGGAACGCCGCCGCTCGGCGGCCCGGGTACGCCCGGCCCGACCGCTGCTCGTCGGCGCGTACGCCTTCCCGTACGGCGACGCCACCTCCAACCGGCTGCGGCAGCTCGCCCGCAGCGCCGCGCCGGAGGGGGAGCGGACCCTGGTGGTCAACGACTGGCCCTGCGAGGTCCCCTTCCCCGGCGGGTTCGGCGACCTCGCCGGCATCGACCTGGTCACGCTGCGCGTCCGGGGCGGCAACCGGCTCACCCGGATGGCGGCCCGCCTGGCCCGACCGGTACGCGTGCTGCGTGCCCTGCGCCGCCAGGGCGTGGACCGCGACGAGATCGGCGTGGTGCTGCTGCCGATGGCGATGATGACGCTCGGCAACTGGGCGGTGCTGCGGCTCGCGCTGCGCGCACCGGTGGTGGTGGACGCCAGCGAACGCCACGATCGGCACCAGTTCGCGCACGGCTGGCTCACCCCGTACTTCGTACGGCACCGCTGGTCCACCTTCCTGGCCACCCGGCTGGTGCACCGGGCCACGGCGGTGACCGGCGCGCTCGCCGACCACCTCGCCGCGTACGGCCTCGACGTGCTGGTGGTGCCGCCGCAGGTGGACTGCGCCGAGTTCGCGCCACCCCGGACACCGTCGCTCGCCGACGGGCTACGGCTGCTCTACGCCGGCACCCCGGGCCGCAAGGACATGCTCGACGTGATCGTGCGCGGCATCAGCCGGCTCGCCCCGGCGGACCAGCGGCGGGTCAGCCTGACCATCGCGGGCGTCACCCGCGCCCAGGCCGCCACCGGGTCGGACCTGGACCCGGCGCTGCTGGACGAGGTCGCGGCCGAGGTGACCTTCCTCGGTCGGGTGCCCCGCGACACCGTGCTGACGCTGCTCGGGAGCGCGCACTTCTCGATGCTGGTCCGGCCCACCGGCGGGTACGCCGCGCACGGCTTCCCGTCCAAGGTGCCGGAGAGCCTCGCCGCCGGGTGCCCGGTGCTGCTCAACCACACCAGCGACCTGGCCGCCTACGTGCACGACGGCGTCGAGGGCCTGGTGCTCGACGGCAACGGCCCGGACGACGTGCGTCGCGGGATCGAGCGGGCGCTGCGCCTGCGGGACGAGGACTGGACGGCGATGAGCCGGGCCGCCCTGTCCCGGGCCCGCGAGTCGTTCGACCACCGGGCCTGGCAGGCCCGGGTCACCGCGTTCCTGACCGCCGAGCGCCGTCGCTGACCGGTCAGCCGGGCAGCCCGGCGGGTGCCGGGCGACCCGGCCGGGTGCGGACGCCCTCGGTGACCCCGGCCTTCTCGTCCGGGTCGGCGGAGGGCCGGTGCAGCAGGGCGGCGACCGCCAGCCAGAACACGTACGGGTAGGGCTGCCCGGTGCCGAAGATGGCCGACTCGGTCAACTGCACCATCACCCCGCTGACCACCAGCCACACCAGGCCCGAGTTGGCCCCGCGCACCGGTGCGCGCAGCGCGCCACGCGCGGCGGCCAGCAGCAGCGCCACCAGCGGGACGACGGCGGTGAGTCCCAGCTCCAGCAGCAGTTGCAGATAGCTGTTGTGCACCACGCTGACGCCCGCGCCGAAGAACTCGTCGTAGCTGGCGAGCTCGAACAGGTGGTTGCGGGACGCGTACCCGAAGCCCAGCGTGGGTCGGTTCTGCCACCACAGGTCGACGGTGGCCTGCCACATCTCGGTGCGGCCGTTGGACAGGTCGGCACCCTCCGGGTCGGTGAAGCGCAGCACGACCCGCTGCATCCACGGCGCCGAGAAGATCACCGGCAGCAGGTTGAACAGGTGCGCCACCAGCAGTGTCGCGGCCACCGCCGAGGCGGTCCGGACCACCGGTCCGAACCCGTGCCGCAGCAGCACCCAGGCGGCACCGACCAGCACGGCGACGATGCCGGTACGCGACTGCGACAGCAGCAGACAGACGCCGGCCGGCAGCAGGCCGAGCAGCAGTACGGGCCGACGGAACTGCTGGTAGACCGCCCAGCCCAGCGGGATGGCCAGGGCGCACACGATGCCGAGCATGTTCGGGTTGTTGAAGATGCCCTGGAAACGCTGGCTGCTGGCCAACCCGGCGGTCAGCACGCCGCCGGTGCCCCCGTATCCGAGGCTGACCAGGGCGGACACGCTGAGGACCAGGTACACCGTGCGCAGGTCGGCAAGCATCACCCCGCGCTCGGACCACCGCCGGCGCACCAGCACGTGCACCAGGGCGGCCAACAGCACCAGTGCCACCCCACGCTGGAAGGTCTCCATCGGGACCACCGACCAGACGGTGCTGAGCGTGGCGAGTCCGGCGACCGACCAGAGCGCGACGACGAGGACGCCGGTCCACGGGGCGAGCCGGACCGGGGCCCGGACCGGCCGGAACAGCCCCCACACCACCAGGCCGGCGACCGCGGCGTAGCGCGGATAGAAGCTCAGCTCGACCAGGGCGGGCAGGTCCGACGAGGCACAGACCAGCAGTGCCGTGGTCAGCCCCAGCAACCACCGCCAGCCGTCCACCCGGCGGACCAGGGCGACCAGCAGGAGCAGCAGGGTCAGCCCGATCGCGGCCAGCGGGGCGTCGACCGCGACGAGGGTCGTGACCACGACCAGCCCCGCCGCCCCCGCGACGACGCCCCACTCGGCCAAACGATTCATCACGTGCTGTCCTTCGCATCGCGGCCGCGCACCACGCGGCCGGCGGGTCGTCCCTCCGCCGTCAGACCCGGATGCCGGGCCGGTCCGCGTCGGTCCAGCGGGCCCGGGCCGCGTGCATGGCCCGGACCATCTCCGGCCAATCCGGTGGCCGGTAGCCGGTGGCCCGGGCGAGCGCGTCGGCCCGCATCGAGCGGTCGCAGACGAACCCGTCGTCCGGCACCAGCTCGCCCGGCCACCCGTACACCTCGGCGACCAGCCGCAGCAGGTCGTGCTTGGTGATCGGTTCGGCCGCGACGTGGTAGAGCCCGGTCAGGTCCTCGCGTGGCAGCACCACGGTGCGCAGCAGCCGGGCGAACTCGACGGTCGTCACCCCGGTGTAGACGGCGCGGGTGAAACCGCGTACCTGGCCCCGCTGGGCGAGGAACCAGTCCACCAGGGAGCGGTGCGTGGCCAACTCGTGCCCGACGATCGAGGTACGCAGGGTGAGCGCGGACGGCCCGGCCGCCTCGCCGAGCAGTTTGGAGCGCCCGTACAGGTCGGGTGGGTCGGGCAGGTCGTCCTCGGCGTAGTCGCCCCGTCGACCGGAGAAGACACAGTCGGTGCTGACGTGCACCAGCCGGGCGCCGAGGTCGGCGCAGGCGTCGGCGAGCAGGTGCGGCAGGAGCGCGTTGAGCGTGACGGTCGGCACCGCCTCCTGCACGTCCGGCCGCTGCTTGATGACGCCCACGCAGTTGATCACCACGTCCGGCCGCAGCAGGTCGAGGAAGCGGCGGACCTCGTCGAACCGGGTGGCGTCGACGCCCGTGGTGATCCGGTCGCGCAGGTGCGGCGGAAACCACCCCGCCTCGTCGTCCACGCGTCGGGCCAGGCCGTGCACGTCCAGGTCGGGATCCTCGCTCAGCTCGCGCAGGACGGCGTGACCGAGCATGCCGGTGACCCCGACGACGAGGACCCGCCGGGCGGCCGGACGCGACGCGGCGTCGGCCTGGTCGCGCCGCCGGGGCACCCGTTCCGTCGTGCCGCCGCCCACGCCCGGGGCGGCAGCGCGCCGCTCGGTCACGCGGGCACGGCGGCGGCCGCCGCGGCCTCGAGCTGCGCCCGTACCTCGGGCAGGGTCCGCAACAGCGACTCGATCTCCGGTACGGAGAGCCGGCGGGCGTTGTGCGAGTGGAAGTCGGCCAGCGTGCCCCGCTCGACGTTGCCCTCCTCGAAGTAGAGGGCGTAGTTCAGGTCGCGGCTGTCCACCGGCACCCGGAGGAACTCCCCCAGGTCCTCGGCGTGGGCGAGTTCCTCCCGGCTGGCCAGGGTCTCGTACAGCTTCTCGCCGTGCCGGATGCCGAGCACGTCGAACTTGGCGGGCACCCCGAACAGGTTGCACAGGGCGGTGGCCAGGTCGCCGATGGTGCAGGCGTCGGCCTTGCGGATGAACACGTCGCCCGGCTGCCCGTGGCGGAAGGCGTGCTCGACCAGGTCGACCGACTCCGCCAGCGACATCAGGAAGCGGGTCATCGAGGGTTCGGTGACGGTCGGCAGCGCGCCCCGGCGGATCTGCTCGATGAACAGCGGGATCACCGAGCCGCGCGAATACATGACGTTGCCGTAGCGCACGCAGCAGACCCGGGTCCGGGCCTGCGGGTTGTTCCGGGCGTGCGCCTGCGCCACCTTCTCCATCAGGGCCTTGGTCATCCCCATCGCGTTCACCGGGTAGACCGCCTTGTCGGTGCTGAGCAGCACCAGCGTCTCGACGCCGACCCGCTCGCAGGCCTCGACCACGTTCGCGCTGCCGAGCACGTTCGTGCGCAGCGCCTCCAACGGGAAGAACTCGCAGGACGGGACCTGCTTGAGGGCGGCGGCGTGGAAGACGAACTCCATGCCCCGGGCGGCCTTGAACACGCTGTCGTAGTCGCGGACGTCACCCACGTAGTAGCGAACCCGGTCGTCCCGCAGGCGGTGACGCATCGCGTCCTGCTTGGACTCGTCGCGGCTGAGGACCCGTACCTCGGTGGCACCGGCGTCGAGCAGCCGGGAAACCATCGTCTGGCCGAATGAGCCGGTGCCGCCGGTAATCAGAAATCGCCGGTCCGAAAGCGAGGAATTCACATCTGGCCCTGCCTGTTCCCAGTCGAGTTTTCCGCGATGCTGTCGGGACAGCATCCACCGGCGAACATACCGATTCACGAACTGGTCCGGGTCGGCTTTCCTGAATTAGAAAGAGAGTCTCATTCGGATTGTCGACGTAGTGGCGACAGGTGAGCGCTATTCATTCCACCGTACGGTCCGAACGGCGCGCCACGAAATGTGAAAGCGCGATCCGGTGCAGCGGAAAATGATATGCGTATCGCATGTCAAAAGTTGCTCTCCATGCGACGCACACGCGTGCCGGGTCTGCCGGCGAGGCGAGGGGTCCGCGCGGGATCGCCGAGGATCCGGACACCCCGCGACCGTACGATCGGTGGAAGCGGCTGCTCGACGTCGTGGGCGCCCTTCTCGTCCTGGTCCTGGGCGCACCGCTGATGGCCCTGGTGGCCCTGGTGGTGCTGATCGCGCACGGCCGGCCGGTGCTGTTCCGGCACAAGCGACCCGGCCTGCACGGCGAGCTGTTCGAGATGGTCAAGTTCCGGACCATGCGGCACCCCGACCCGGACCGGGGACTGGTGACCGACGCGCAGCGACTCACCCCGGTCGGCCGCTGGCTGCGGGCCAGCAGCCTGGACGAGCTGCCGGAGTTCTGGAACGTGCTGCGGGGCGAGATGAGCGTCGTCGGTCCCCGCCCGCACCTGGTGCAGTATCTCGACCTCTACAGCCCGGAACAGGCCCGCCGCCACGACGTTCGCCCCGGCATCACCGGGCTGGCGCAGGTCCGGGGCCGCAACGCGCTGGAGTGGCAGGCCAAGTTCGCCCACGACGTCGAGTACGTGGACCGGCGCTCCCTCCTGCTGGACCTGAAGATCGTGCTGGCCACCGTCTGGGTGGTGGTCAGCCGCCAGGGCATCTCCGCGCCCGGTGCGGCCACCTGGCACGAGTTCACCGGCAATCCACCGTCGGTCGCCGAGGCGGACCCCGCGTACCGCCGATGAGCCGGGTCCTGCTGCTCGGTGCCGGCGGGTTCCTGGGGCGGCACATCCGGTCCCTGCTCGCCGCGCACACCGACGTCCGGGCACCCGACCGGGTGGCCTGCGACCTGGTCCGGATCGAGCTGCCGGCGTTGATCGCGTTGCTGGCCCGGGAGCGGCCCGACGTGGTGGTGGCCGCCGCCGGCCGGATCGTCGGCTCCGGCTACGACTTCGTCCGCGCGCACGTGCTGGTCACCGCCAAGCTCGTCGAGGCGATGGCCGAGGCCGTGCCGGCGGCCCGACTGGTCCGGATCGGGTCGGCCGCCGAGTACGGACCCGTGCCGGACGGCCTCGCGGTGCCCGAGGAGCACCCGTGCGCGCCGGTCGGCGAGTACGGGCTCAGTCACCTGACCGCGACCCGACTGGCGGAACTGGCCGGCGCGGCGGGCCGGCTCGACACGGTGGTGCTGCGGGTCTTCAACCCGGTCGGGCCGGGCATGCCACCGGGCAACGTGCTCGGTCGGGTCACCGCGCTGATCAGATCGGCCCGGGCCGCCGGGGACGACGGGATCGCGCTGGGACTGCACGACACGTACCGCGACTTCGTCGACGTGCGGGACGTGGCGTCGGCGGTCCTCGCGGCGACGCGCAGCGCGCCCACGACCGACCGCGTCGTCAACGTCGGCAGCGGCCGGGCGGTGGCCGTCCGTGACGTGGTCCGGCTGCTGGCCGAGGTGGCCGGCTTCGACGGCGGGGTCCGGGACGGTGGCTTCACCGCCGACGCCGGGCGCTCCGCCACCGTGCCGTGGATGTGCGCGGACACCGCCCGTGCCGGGCGGGTGCTCGGCTGGGCACCCGCGTACGACCTGCGCGAGTCGCTGACCGCGCTGTGGCGTACCGACGGCGCCGTGTCGCCGGTACGCCCGTTGGCCACACTGGAGACGGGATGAGGCGGATGCGCATCGGCCTGCTCACGCAATGGTTCGACCCGGAGCCCGGCCCGGCCGCCCTGCCCGGGATGCTCGCCACCGCCCTCGCCGACCGGGGCCACGAGGTGCAGGTCCTCACCGGCTTCCCCAACTACCCGGCCGGGCGGCTGGCCCCCGGTTACCGGATGGCCCGCCGCCGGGACGAGACCGTCGGCGCGACCCGGATCCGGCGGGTCGCGCTGTATCCCAGCCACGACCGGTCCGCGCTGCGCCGGGTGGCCAACTACGGATCCTTCGCGGTCTCCGCGCTGGCCTCCGGCACGCCGGTGCTGCGCGGTCTGGACGCGCTCTGGGTGGGCAACTCACCGATCAGCGTCGCCCTGCCGATGTGGTTCGCCCGGTACGCGCACCGGGTGCCGGTGCTGCTGCACGTCCTCGACCTCTGGCCGGACAGCGTGGTGGCCAGCGGCTTCCTCGGCACCGGGCGGCTGTCCCGGACCGTCGAGCGGGGCATGGCCGGCTGGTGCGGCGCGATGTACCGCAGCGCCGCCCGCGTCGCCTGCGTCTCGCCCGGCGCGGTCGACCTGCTCGCCGGGCGGGGCGTGCCCCGGGAGAAGCTGGTGCACATCCCGATGTGGGCGGACGAGACCCCCCGGCCCCGCGCCGGTGACCTCCGTGCGGAGCTGGGCCTGCGATCCGACCAGGTGGTCCTGGTGTACGCCGGTGCGCTCGGCGAGGCGCAGGGGCTCGACTCGCTCGTCGACGCCTGCGCCCGGGTGACCGATCCCCGGCTGGTCTGCCTGATCGCGGGCTCCGGCACCACCGAGGAACGGCTGCGCCACCGCGCCGACGAGCTGGGCGCGGCCAACGTGCGCTTCCTCGGGCAACTGCCCCGGGAACGGATGCCCGCCCTGATGGCCACCGGCGACGCGCACTACGTCAGCCTGCGGCCCGGCGGCATGTCGGCGTACACCATGCCGAGCAAGGTGCAGGCCACGCTGGCCGCCGGACGGGCCCTGCTGGTCGCCGCCGAGGGGGACGCCGCCGACGTGGCCCGCGACAGCGGGGCCGGGATCACCGCCCGGCCCGGCGACCCCGACTCGATCGCCGCCGCGCTGCGCGAACTCTGCGACCTGGGCCGGGAGAAGCTCGACCTGCTCGGGCAGGCCGGTCGGCAGCACTACCAGCGGGTCTTCTCGGTGGCCGCCGGTGCGCAACGGGTGGAGCAGGCGCTCTCCGAGGTGGTCGACGTCCACCGACGCTGAGGGCGCGTCGGCGCTGACACCCACGCTGCCGGCCCGGCTGCGGCGATCGTCAGGGCCGACGTCGGCGGCGTCAGGGCCAGTCGTCACCGGCGGCGAGGCGTCGGTCCAGCAGCTCCGTCAGGGGCAGCGACTCGCCGTCCCGGCCGCCCCGGCCGACCACCAGCGGCGGCGGGACCGGCGGGCAGACCGCGCCGAACAGCAGTGCACGCAGACTGTTCGGCACGGTCAGCAGATAGAAGTTCCCCCGGGTGTCCACCGCCCGCGAGCGGCCCCGGTCGACGTACCAGCCGGTCAGCCCGGTGCGGTAGCGGTGCCGCCCGTCGTACGACGTCACCCGCAGCCGCTCCGGGCGCAGACCGCGCGCGGTCGCGTCGGCGGCGAAGCGGTGCACCAGCTCCGCCGCCGCGGCCTGCTCCACGGCCCGGGCGCGGGACTCGGCCTCGGCGTGCGCGTGCACCGCCCGCCGCCGCTGCTCCCGCCAGTCGTCGTCGCCCGCCATGGCGCTCACCGTACGCGGCCCACCGGGGGAGGGCTCAGGCCAGTCCGGCGCGACGCAACGCCTCGGCCATCGCGTCGTTCGCCGGCCCGGCCGGACCCCGGCCCTGCCGCTGCTGCGGGCCGCCACGCTGCCCGCCCCGGTCACCGCGACCGCCGCCGCGTCCGCCCTGCCCGGCACCGCCCTGTCCGCCGCCGCCCTGCCCGGCACCGCCCTGCCCGCGTCCGCTCTGTCCGCCGCCGTCCCGGCCGCCCCGGTTCTCCCGGCCACCCTGGTTGTCCCGGCCGGCCTGGTTCTCCCGACCACCGCGCTCCCGCGCGCCGCCCCGGCCGGTCTCCGCGTCGTCGTCCAGCCGCAGCGTCAGCGAGATGCGCTTGCGCGGTACGTCCACGTCCAGCACCTTCACCTTGACCACGTCGCCGGACTTGACCACCTCGCGCGGTTCCTTGACGAAGGTGCGCGACATCGCCGACACGTGCACCAGGCCGTCCTGGTGCACCCCGACGTCGACGAAGGCACCGAAGGCGGCCACGTTGGTGACCACGCCCTCCAGCACCATCCCCGGGGTCAGGTCGCCGATCTTCTCGACGCCCTCGACGAAGGTGGCGGTCGTGAACTCCGGACGCGGGTCCCGCCCCGGCTTCTCCAACTCGGCGAGGATGTCGGTCACCGTCGGCAGACCGAACGTGTCGTCGACGAAGTCGGTGGCCCGCAGCCCGCGCAGGATGGTCGACCGGCCGATCAGCGCCCGCAGGTCCTGCCCGGTACTGGCCAGGATCCGGCGCACCACCGGGTACGCCTCGGGGTGCACGCTGGAGGAGTCCAGCGGGTCGTCGCCGTCGGGGATGCGCAGGAAGCCGGCGCACTGCTCGAACGCCTTCGGCCCGAGCCGGGGCACCTTGCGCAGGTCGGAGCGGCTGCGGAACGGCCCGTTGGCGTCCCGGTGCAGCACGATGTTCTCGGCCAGCCCGGCACCGATCCCGGAGACCCGGGTCAGCAGCGGCGCGGACGCGGTGTTCACGTCCACCCCGACGCCGTTGACGCAGTCCTCCACCACGGTGTCCAGCGACCGGGAGAGCTTCACCTCCGACAGGTCGTGCTGGTACTGCCCGACACCGATGGATCTCGGGTCGATCTTCACCAGCTCGGCGAGCGGGTCCTGCAACCGGCGGGCGATGGAGACCGCGCCACGCAGCGACACGTCCATCCCGGGCAGCTCCTGCGCCGCGTACGCGGAGGCGGAGTAGACCGAGGCGCCCGCCTCGGAGACCATCACCTTGGTCAACCCGAGCTGCGGGAAGCGCTTGATCAGGTCACCGGCGAGCTTGTCGGTCTCCCGGCTCGCCGTACCGTTGCCGATCGCCACCAGCTCCACCCGGTGCGCCCCGGCGAGCCGGGCCAGCGTCTCGATCGAGGCGTCCCACTGCCGGCGCGGCTCGTGCGGGTAGATCGTGTCGGTGGCGACCACCTTGCCGGTGGCGTCCACCACGGCCACCTTCACCCCGGTCCGCAGACCCGGGTCCAGACCCATGGTGGGCCGGGCCCCGGCCGGTGCGGCCAGCAGCAGGTCGCGCAGGTTGGTGGCGAAGACCCGGACGGCCTCCTCCTCGGCCGCCTGCCACAACCGCATCCGAAGGTCGGCACCGAGGTGGATGAGGATCCGGGTACGCCACGCCCAGCGCACCGTGTCGGCCAGCCAGCGGTCCGCCGGCCGCCCCTGGTCGGTGACCCCGAACCGGCCGGCGATCGCCGCCTCGTACCGGGTCGGTCCGGTGACCGTGTCGGCGTCGCCGTCGGTCTCCGGGTCCATGGTCAGGTCGAGCACACCCTCCTTCTCGCCCCGGAACATCGCCAGGATGCGGTGCGAGGGCAGCTTCGGGTACGGCTCGGCGAAGTCGAAGTAGTCGGCGAACTTCGCCCCGGCCGACTCCTGTCCCTCGCGTACCCGGGCCACCAGCCGGCCCCGCGACCACATCTGCTCGCGCAGCGTGCCGATCAGGTCGGCGTCCTCGGCGAACCGCTCGATCAGGATGGCCCGCGCCCCGTCCAGCGCGGCGGCGGCGTCGGCCACCCCCTTGTCCGCGTCGACGTAGCCGGCGGCGGTCTCCCGGGGGTCCCGCGCCGGGTCGCCGAGCAGCGTGTCGGCCAGCGGCTCCAGCCCCGCCTCGCGGGCGATCTGCGCCCGGGTCCGCCGCTTGGGCTTGTACGGCAGATAGATGTCCTCCAGGCGGGACTTCGAGTCGGCCGCCATGATCTGCGCTTCCAGGGCCTCGTCCAGCTTGCCCTGGGTACGGATTGACTCCAGCACCGCCGCCCGCCGCTCGTCCAGCTCACGCAGGTAGCGCAGCCGCTCCTCGAGCGTACGGAGCTGGGTGTCGTCGAGCAGCCCGGTGGCCTCCTTGCGGTACCGCGCGATGAACGGCACCGTGGCACCGCCGTCGAGCAGCTCCACGGCCGCGTGTACCTGGCGCTCGGCGACGCCGAGTTCCTCGGCGATGCGCTGATGAACAGAGAGGGTCACGATGTCGCTCCGCCTTCGGGTGTGGGTTCCGTGGTGCATTCTGCCGGGCTACCGTGGCGATCATGGAACCACCTGTGGAGCCGCGCGCCCGACGCCTGTTCGGCGGCAGTGCCCGGACCCTCGGCGACCTCGCGACCAGCCCGTTCCGCGCGGACCGGGACCGCATCGTGGGCTCGCCGTTCTTCACCCGCCTGGGCGGCGTCACCCAGGTGGTCAGTCCCGGCGGGTCCGGGCTGCTGGTGCACAACCGGCTCACGCACAGCCTCAAGGTCGCACAGGTGGCCCGCGCGATCGCGGAACGGCTCACCGCCGACGGGTGGCAACGTGACCTGGTGGAGAAGCTGGGCGGCTGCGACCCGGACGTGGTGGAGGCCGCCGCGCTCGCCCACGACCTCGGCCACCCGCCCTTCGGGCACCTGGGCGAACGGGTGCTCGACCGGCTGGCCCGGCACCGGCTCGGCCTCACCGACGGCTTCGAGGGCAACGCCCAGTCGTACCGGATCGTCACCTCGACCGAGATCCGCGGCGCGGCCACCACCGGTCTGGACCTGACCGCGGCGGTCCGGGCGGCGATGCTGAAGTACCCGTGGACCCGGCTCGACCACCCCGACCCGCACCCGCGCCTGATGGACCCGCCGCCGCGCGGCGCCACCCCGCCGCCGGACGACCCGGACAGCGGCTCGGCGAAGTTCGGGGCGTACCGCACCGAGCTGGAGGACCTGCGACAGGCGCGGGCGCCGTTCGCCGGACGGATCGCCGACTGGCAGCAGACCGTCGAGGCGTCGGTGATGGACACCGCCGACGACGTCGCGTACGCCATCCACGACGTGGAGGACTTCTATCGCGTCGGGGTGCTCCAGCAGGGCGCGGTCGCCGCCGAGCTGATGGCCTGGCAGCGGGAGAACGGCAGCCTGCGGGCCATCACCGACGCGGCGTTGCAGACCTCGGCCCGCCGGCCCGGCGCGGCTATCGAGCGACTGCGCCGCCAACTGCACCGCAAGGACGCCTGGATCGCCGACGACGACGCCTTCGCGGCGGCCGTCGAACACGTCCGGGAGGAGCTGGTCGGGGGCCTGCTGGCGGTACCCTTCGACGGCTCGATCGAGGCGGAACAGTACGTCGCCCGGTTCTCCGCCCGGTGGACCACCCGCTTCGTGGACGCGATCACTGTCGTCGAGCAGCCCGGCATGCGCTCCGGGCACGTGCTGCTGGCCCCGGCACAGTGGCACGAGGTGCAGGTGCTCAAGTTCGTCCACCACCGCTTCGTGCTGGCCCGTCCCGACCTGGCCCTGCACCAGCGGGGCCAGGCCCGGCTGCTCGGCACCCTGGTCGAGGCGCTGCTGGAGTGGCTGCTCGACCCGGAGGAGGAGTCCCGCCTGCCCCGGCGGCTGCACGACCTGGTCGAGTTGGCCGAGGCGGAGCTGCATCCGCGTACCCCGGACCGGCTCGGCAAGGCTCGGGGCCGCGCCATCGTGGACTTCGTCGCCCAGCTCACCGACGGGCAGGCGGTGGCGATGCTGGACGCCCTGTCCGGCCGCTCCGGCGCCCTCTGGACCGACGCCTTCGTCCTCTGACCCTGCATGCAAGGAGGGGTCCCTTCCTAACGCCTACGGCATAGGAAGGGACCCCTGTTAACAACGAAGAGCTCAGGCGACCGCCTGCCACCAACCGTCCACCGGCGGCGGGTCGTCCACCACGACGCGCTCGCCGGGCCGGGGCACGGCCAGCCGGACGTCGCGGGCCTTGGCCTCGGCCCAGAGCCGGTCCACCGGCTCGGACCAGTCGTGCATGGCGAGGTTGAACGTCGCCCAGTGCACCGGCACGAACAGCCCGCCGCGCAGGTCCAGGTGGGCGGCGACGCCCTCCTCCGGGAACATGTGGATCCCCGGCCAGGCCCGGTCGTACGCGCCGATCTGCACCAGCGTCGCGTCGAACGGCCCGTACGCCGCCCCGATCTCGGCGTACCCGTCGAAGTAGCCGGAGTCCCCGGTGTAGTAGACCTTCCGCTGCCGACCGGCGACCACCCACGAACTCCAGAGCGTGCCGTTGCGTCGCAGCCCCCGACCGGAGAAGTGCTGGGCGGCGGTGCAGGTGATCTCCAGGTCGGCCACCCGGTGCGTCTGCGACCAGTCGAGCTCGATCACCCGGTGTGCCGGCACCCCCCACCGGTCGAGGTGCGCGCCGACCCCGAGCGGCACCAGGAACGGCGCCGACTGCCGGGCGGTCAGCTCCCGCACGGTGGCCATGTCGAGGTGGTCGTAGTGGTCGTGGGAGATCAGGATCGCGTCGAGCTGCGGCAGTTCGTCGAGGCGTACCGGCGGCTCGTGCAGGCGACGCGGACCGACGGCGTCCGACGGCGAGCACCTGTCGCTCCAGACCGGGTCGACCAGTACCCGGCGACCCTCGATCTCGATCAGCGTGGAGGCGTGGCCGTACCAGACGAGGTTCAGCTCGCGGGCCCGGTCGACGTCGGGCGCGGGTGCCGGACGGACCAGCGGCACGGCAGCGGTCGGCCGGCGCTGCTGCTTACCGAAGATCATCTCCCGGAACAGGTTGCTGTCCGGGTTGGGTGCCGTCCGGGTGCTCGCCCGGTTGTGGAACGTCCCGTCGCGGAACTGCGGCGACCGCTCCGCCCGCTCGGCCCGCGCCCCGGTCAGCCGGCCACCGAGCGCGGCCGGTACGCCCCGGGCCGCCCACGCCAGTCCGGCCAGGCCGGCCAGCGCGGCCACGCCGACCACCGATCCCGCGATCCGTCGGCCGGTGACTCGCCCCGTCGGCTCCTTCGGCGTCCGCATGGTCGCCCCCCTCTGCTGATCCCCGCAGTCCACGGTAGCCCTCGCCGCCCGGTTCAGCCGTGGATGCCGGGGCCGTGCGGGGGATGCTCGCGGGCGGCCAGCCGGTCGGTCAGGTCGAGCAGCCGCCGCCCCAGCCGGGCCCGGGCCTGCACAGCGGGGTGGGTGGCCCCGAAGTCGTCCGCCTGCGGTTGGCCGGCGGCGAAGAAGACGTACGTCAGCCGGGGCGAGCCGCTCGTGTCGAAGATCACTCCGGCCTCGTGCCGGGCGTCGCGGAACCAGCCGGCCTTGGTGGCGATCCGGGCCCGCTCGGCCGACGACATGCTGCGCCGTATCCCGTCGGTGAACGCCACCGGTGAGCGCAGCAGCCGCAGCACGAACTCCGTCGACGCGGGGGAGAGCAGGGTGCCGCCGACGAGCGCCCGGAGCAGGTCGTGCGTCTCGCGGGCCGTGCTGGTCCCGAGGTGGTACCGGGGCGATTCGGCCACCGGCTGCACCTGCGTGCGCCCGAAGCCCTTCGCCACCATGATCCGGTTGACCTCGGTGCCCGGGCAGACCAGCGCGCACAGCCGCACCGCGACGTCGTCGGAGACGGTCAGCAGGTTCGCCAACGCGTGCCCCAGCGTCACCCGGCTGGGGTACGCGCCGTCCAGCCCGAAGATGCCGTCACCGGCCCGCGCGGCGATCGCGGCGGTCACCTCGACCTGCTGGTCGAGGGCGAGTCGGCCCCGGTCGACGGTGTCCAGCACCGCCGTCGCCACCGCGATCTTGTTGACGCTGTACGCCTCGACCCGCCGCTGCGCCGCCTCGTCCACCGCGACCACCAATCCGTCCGATCCGGCGAGACTGACGTACGCCTGCCAGTCGCCGCCGGCCCGGGCACGCTCCCGCCGGTACGCCGCCCGGACCCGTGCCGCGATTCGGCCCAGGTCGCGCTGCGGTGCATCCGGTTCGCGAATGGTCCACTCCCGTCGGCCCGGGGTCCGTCCCGGACACCCTAGGCCGGGTCCGTCCCGGACACCCTAGGCCGGGTCCGTCCCGGACGCCCGGTCCGACGGACCACCGGCGCGTGGCGACCGCTCACGGAGTGAGGACCGCCTTGACGCAGCCGTCCTCCTTGCGCTGGAACATCTGGTACGCCTGCGGGCCCTCATCCAGCGGCAGCCGGTGGGTGCGCAGGTCCGAGACACCGAGCGGGTCCTCGTCGGTGAGCAGCGGGACGATCTCGTCGATCCACCGGCGTACGTGGCACTGGCCCATCCGCAACTGGATGCCCCGGTCGAACATCTCCATCAGCGGAAGCGGGTCGACCTCGCCGCCGTACACGCCGGAGATGGAGACCGTGCCGCCGCGCCGGACGGCCTTCATCGCGGCCTTGAGCACGACCAGCCGGTCGACCCCGACCTTGTCGATCATCGGATCGGCCAGCTTGTCCGGGAGGATCCCGGCGGCGGCCTGGGCGAACTTGCCCAGCGGAGCGCCGTGCGCCTCCATGCCGACGGCGTCGATCACCGCGTCCGGGCCGCGCCCGTCCACCATCTCGATCAGGGCGCCGGGTACGTCGTCGAGCTGGGACACGTCCAGCACCTCCACCCCGTGCCGGCGGGCCATCTCCAGCCGCTCCGGCACCAGGTCCAGCCCGATCACCCGCTCGGCGCCGAGCTGCCGGCCGACCCGGGCGCAGAACTGCCCCACCGGGCCGAGACCGAAGACGGCCAGCGTGCCCCCGGGCGGCGTGTCCGCGTACCGGACGGCCTGCCAGGCGGTGGGCAGGATGTCGGACAGATAGAGCCAGCGCTCGTCCGGGCCGTGGTCCGGCACCGTGATCGGGCCGAAGTCGGCGTGCGGCACCCGCAGGTACTCCGCCTGCCCACCGGGCACCGAGCCGTACAGGGAGGTGTAGCCGAACAGCGCGGCACCCTTGCCCTCGGCGGTCACCTGGGTGGTCTCACACTGGGCGTACAACTGGCGCTGGCACATCCAGCACGACCCGCAGGCGATGTTGAACGGCACCACCACCCGGTCGCCGGGCTTGAGCCGGGTCACCCCCGACCCGACCTCCTCGACGATGCCCATCGGCTCGTGCCCCAACACGTCACCCTGCTTCAGGTACGGCCCCAGCACCTCGTACAGGTGCAGGTCCGAGCCGCAGATGGCGGTGGAGGTGATCCGTACGATCGCGTCGGTCGGTGCCTCGATCCTCGGGTCGGGCACGGTCTCCACCCGTACGTCCCGCTTGCCCTGCCACGTCAACGCCCGCATGTCCGTACCCCCTGAATCGTCGCCTGACTGGCTGCTACCCCACCCGGCCCGCTTCAACCGACCACCCCCGCGCTCCCGACCCTCGCGCTCCCGACCCTCGCGCTTCCGACCCTCGCGCTTCCGGCTCCCGTGTTCCCGGTCCCTGCGTTTCCGGCCTCCGCGCTCTTGGCCCCCTGTTCCTGGCCTCCGCGGTCCGGGCCTCCGCGCTCCCGGCCGCCGCCCGGCTCGCCGTAGTTAGTGGCACCCGACGGAGACGCGGGCCTGTCCGTGTCTCCGGGACCCGCCCAGCCCAGCCCCAGCCCAGCCCCTGCGCCGCTCCCGCTCGGCCAGCACCGTGTCCACGCCCCTCGCGGCCATCATGATCCGCGCAACTTCATGGAAACTGCTGCCTCAGACCCCCACGGAGGCAGCAACATCGCTGAAGTTGCGCGGATCTTGCCCCCGAAAGGCGTGAGAGCGCACCGCCCACACGCCGACGCCCAGGCTGATCAAGGAACGCCGATCATGGAGTTGTGGCGCCGAAAAAGCGCTCTCAATCGCCACAGAACCGCAGCCGCAACTCCATGATCGACGGAGCTGTGGCTGTGGCTGTCGTGGTGTGGTGGTGTGGTGGGCTGGGGCCGAGGCGCGGGGACGGGCTGGGTATGCGAACGGCCGCCGTGCCTGGTGGCAGGGCGGCCGTTCAACGTGGACAGGTGCGGGGGTCGGGCCCGAAGGCTGGGTCCCGGCGGTCGGGTCCCGGCGGTCGGGCCCCACGGGTCAGGTGCCGGGGGTCAGGTGCCGGGGGTCAGGTCCTGGAGGTCGGGCCCAAGCGGTCGGGTCCCGACGGTCGGGTCCCGACGGTCGGGTCCCGACGGTCGGGTCCCGGTGGCGGGCCCCACGGGTCGGGTGCTGAGGGTCAGGTGCCGGGGGTGTCGCTCCGCTTGGTGGTGGCGGCCAGGTAGTCGCGGTTCAGGCGGCCGATGGTGGTCAGCGGGATGCCCTTCGGGCAGACCACGGTGCACTCACCCGCGTTGGTGCAGCCGCCGAAGCCGGCCTCGTCGTGCGCGTCGACCATGCCGATGACACGGGTGTACCGCTCGGGCTGGCCCTGGGGGAGCAGCGAGAGCTGGGTGACCTTGGCGGCGGTGAAGAGCATGCCGGAGCCGTTGGGGCAGGCGGCCACGCAGGCGCCGCAGCCGATGCAGGCGGCCGACTCGAAGGCGGCGTCGGCGTCGGCCTTGGCCACCGGGACCGAGTGGGCCTCCGGCGCGCTGCCGGTGGGGGCGGTGATGTACCCGCCGGCGGCGATGATGTTGTCGAACGAGTTGCGGTTGACCACCAGGTCCTTGATGACCGGGAAGGCCCGGGCCCGCCACGGCTCGATGTCGATGGTCTCGCCGTCGGAGAACTGTCGCATGTGGAGCTGGCAGGCGGTGGTGCCGCGCTGCGGCCCGTGCGCGTCGCCGTTGATCATCAGGCCGCACATGCCGCAGATGCCCTCGCGGCAGTCGTGGTCGAAGGCGACCGGCTCCTCGCCGGAGAGGATGAGCCGCTCGTTGAGGACGTCGAGCATCTCCAGGAAGGACATGTCCGGGGAGACGTCCTCGACCTGGTAGGTCACCATCCGCCCCTTGTCCTGGGGGCTGGACTGACGCCAGATGCGCAGGGTCAGGTTCACTTGTAGCTCCGCTGCGTGGGGTGGACGTATTCGAAGTTCAGGTCTTCCTTGTGCAGCACCGAGGGCTGCCCGGTGGCGGTGAACTCCCAGGCGGCGACGTACGCGAAGTGCTCGTCGTCGCGCTGGGCCTCACCGTCGGGAGTCTGGTGCTCGGCACGGAAGTGACCGCCGCAGGACTCCTCCCGGTGCAGGGCGTCGATGCACATCAGCTCGGCCAGCTCGAAGAAGTCGGCGACCCGGCCGGCCTTCTCCAGCGACTGGTTCAGCCCCTCGCCGTCGCCGGGCACCCGGACCCGCTGCCAGAACTGGTCCCGCAGCGCGCGGATCTCGTCGATCGCCTTGCGCAGCCCGGCCTCGGAGCGCTCCATGCCGCAGTGCTCCCACATGATCTGGCCGAGCTCACGGTGGAACGAGTCCACCGTGCGGTCGCCGTCGATCGCGAGTAGCCGCTGGATCCGGTCCTCGACGTCGCGTCGCGCCTCGACGGCCGCCGGGTGACTGCCGTCGACCTGCTCGAACGGGCCGGCGGCCAGGTAGTTGGCGACCGTGTTCGGCAGCACGAAGTAGCCGTCGGCCAGCCCCTGCATCAGCGCCGAGGCGCCGAGCCGGTTCGCGCCGTGATCGGAGAAGTTCGCCTCGCCGATCACGAACAGGCCGGGGATGGTGGACTGGAGGTCGTAGTCGACCCAGAGGCCGCCCATCGTGTAGTGCACGGCGGGGTAGATACGCATCGGGACCTCGTACGGGTCCTCGCCGGTGATCCGCTCGTACATCTCGAAGAGGTTGCCGTACTTGGCCTCGATGGCCTTGCGGCCCAGACGCGTGATGGCGTCGGAGAAGTCCAGGTAGACGCCGAGCTTCGTCGGGCCCACCCCACGACCCTCGTCGCAGACGTACTTCGCGGCCCGGGAGGCGATGTCCCGGGGCACCAGGTTGCCGAAGCTGGGGTAGATCCGCTCCAGGTAGTAGTCCCGCTCGTTTTCCGGGATGTCCTTCGGGTTGCGGTCGTCGCCCTTGGTCTTGGGCACCCACACCCGGCCGTCGTTGCGCAGCGACTCGCTCATCAGGGTCAGCTTCGACTGGTGGTCGCCGGAGACCGGGATGCAGGTCGGGTGGATCTGGGTGTAGCAGGGGTTGGCGAAGTACGCGCCCTTGCGGTGCGCCCGCCAGGTGGCGGTGACGTTGCAGCCCTTGGCGTTGGTGGAGAGGTAGAAGACGTTGCCGTAGCCACCGGAGGCGAGCACCACCGCGTCGGCGAACTCGGTGCTGATCTCGCCGGTGACCATGTCCCGGACGACGATGCCGCGCGCCTTGCCGTCGATGATGATCAGCTCCAGCATCTCGTGCCGGGCGTTCATCTCCACGTTGCCGAGGCCGATCTGCCGCTCCAACGCCTGGTACGCGCCGAGCAGCAACTGCTGGCCCGTCTGGCCCCGGGCGTAGAAGGTGCGCTGCACCTGCGCGCCACCGAAGGAACGGGTGTCCAGCAGACCGCCGTACTCGCGGGCGAACGGGACGCCCTGGGCGACGCACTGGTCGATGATGTTCACCGACATCTCGGCCAGCCGGTGCACGTTCGACTCGCGGGAGCGGAAGTCACCGCCCTTGACGGTGTCGTAGAAGAGCCGGTGCACCGAGTCGCCGTCGTTGCGGTAGTTCTTGGCGGCGTTGATGCCACCCTGCGCGGCGATCGAGTGGGCCCGGCGCGGGCTGTCCTGGTAGCAGTACGACTTGACCCGGTAGCCCTGCTCGCCCAGCGTGGCGGCGGCGGCACCGCCGGCCAGGCCGGTGCCGACCACGATCACGGTCATCTTGCGCCGGTTGGCCGGGTTGACCAGCTTGGCCTCGAAGCGGCGGCGATCCCAGCGGGTCTCGATCGGCCCGTCGGGAGCCCGGGTGTCGGCGATCGGGTCGCCCTCGGTGAACAGATCCATGGTCAGGACACCAATCCGGTGAGTACGGCGAACGGGACCAGGAGGTAGCCGGCGCAGAGCACGACGGCGAAGGTCAACGCCACCAGGCGGGCCCGCTGCTCGCCCCGAGGGGTCTGCTGCCCGAGGCTGCGCAGCGCGCTGAAGATGCCGTGCCGCAGGTGGAAGCCGAGCGCGACGATCGCCAGCGTGTAGAAGATCGTGACGTACCAGCGCGCGGGCGCGAAGTCGGCCACCACGTTGGCGTACGGCCGGGACGGGTCACCGACCGGGTTCAGCGTGCCGGTGGTCAGGTCCAGGATGTGATAGATCACGAAGAGCAGGATGATCACGCCACCCCAGCGCATGGTGCGGGCGGCGTAGCTGCCCCGCACCTTCTTGCGGTGGGCGTAGCGCACCGGGCGGGCGGCGCGGGCGCGCAGCGCGAGGACCGTGGCCGCCCAGATGTGGCCGAGCACCGAGACCAGCAGGCCGATCCGCATGATCCAGAGGAACCAGGCGTGCGGCAGCACCGGGCCGCCGATGTCGCGCAGCCAGTGCGCGTAGTCGTTGAACGACGTGTCGCCGGCGAAGACCTTCAGATTGCCCAGCATGTGCGCGATGAGGAAGAGCACCAGGAAGATGCCCGTCACCGCCATGACCGCCTTCAGTCCGACATTGGATCGGATGGGCGACCGCGTTCTCGTCGTGACTACCACGCGACCGACGCTAGGAGCACTTTGATCAGTCGTCCAATGCATCGACACCGCAGTCTTGATAGCCATAAGCTATGTAGATGCAGCTCCATCAGCTGAAGTACTTCGTAGCCGTGGCAGAAGTACGACATTTCACCCAGGCAGCCGACATCGTCGGCATAACTCAGCCCTCGTTGAGTAAGCAAATTCACGCCCTGGAGGACAGCCTCGGTGCCCCGTTGTTCGAGCGGGTAAGGGGGAACATCACGCTCACCGCCGCCGGGGAGGTGCTGCTTCCGCTGGCCAAGCGGATCCTGGCCGACGTCGACACGGCGACCCGCGAGGTGCAGGAACTGGTCGGCCTGCGGCGGGGCCGGGTACGCCTCGGCGCCACCCCCAGCCTGGCCACCTCGCTGGCCCCGCCGGTGCTGCGGCTGTTCCGCGACGCGCATCCCACCGTCGACCTGCGGGTGGAGGAGGGTGGCTCGCAGGACCTGGTCCGGGACCTGCTCCGCGGCGACCTCGACCTGGCGCTGATCATCATGCCGGCCCAGGGCACCGACCCCGGGCTGCGCGCCGACCCGATCCTGCGGGAGAGCCTGGTGGTCGCCTCCGTCGACCCGTTGCCGACCGCCTCGACCGGCGGCGACCTGCGCATCACCGACCTGCGCGACCAACCGCTGGTGATGTTCCGCGAAGGCTACGACCTGCGCGACGCCACCCTCCAGGCGTGCCGCGCCGCCGGGTTCGAGCCGACGCTCTCCGTCGACGGCGGCGAGATGGACGCCGTCCTCAGCTTCGTCGAGGCCGGGCTGGGCGTCGCCCTCGTACCCGGCATCGTGGTGGCCCGGCGACCCGGCATCCGGGTCACCCGGCTCGCGCCCCCCGGGGTCCGCCGCACCATCGCGGTGGCCCGCCGCCGCGACGTGGTGCCGACGCACGCCGGCCGCGAGCTCCGCCGCATCCTGCTGGAGTACGTGCAGACCGCCACCGCCGACGCACAGCTCCCGCCCGGCGTGGAACCGCTGGCCTAGCCGCTCTCCGCGTCGTCCATGGCGCGATAGATGCGCTGCTCGGAGACCGGATACGGGGTGCCCAGCGCCTGGGCGAAGACGTTCACCCGCAACTCCTCGATCATCCAGGGGATCTGCCGCACCGCAGCCGAGTTCCGCCGGGCCGCCGGCAGCGCCGCGACCATCTCGTCGTACTCCCGCTGGACCACCGCGACCCGGTCCTGCTGCTGCTTGTCGCGCTGCGGGTTCGCCGCCAACCGGTCCATCCGCCGCTCGATCGCGGTCAGGTAGCGCAGCAGGTCGGGCAGGCGGGCGTACCCGGCCTCGGTGATGAACCCGGCGTGCACCAGGCGGGTGAGCTGGGCGCGGATGTCGGCCAGGGCGGCCACCACGGCCAGGTTCCTGGTCGCGCCGAGCCGCTGCTGCACCGCGTACGCCGCGCCGAGCACCGCCCGGACCCGGTCCATCACCTCCACCACCGTGTCCACCAGCCCGGCCCGCACGGTGTCCCGCAGCGCGGCGAAACCCTCGGCGTCCCAGGCCGGTCCACCGGCATCGCCGACCAGCTTGTCGATCGCCGCCCCGGCCGCGTCCTCGATCAACGCCTGCACCCCGCCGTGCGGGTTGCGGGACAGCGACAGCTTCGCCTCGTTGGAGAGCCGCCCCTGGAGGAACTTCGCCGGTGACGGCACGGTCAACCGCAGCAGCCGCCGGGTGCCGGCCCAGTGCGCGGCCTCCTGCTCACCGGCCGAGTCGAAGACGCGTACGCCCACCGTGGCGCCCTCGTCCACCAGCGCCGGGTACGCCGTCACCGCGTACCCGGCCCGCACCTGTTCGATGGTGCGCGGCAGCGTGTCGATCTCCCAGCCGGTCAGCCCGGTCCGCGCCACGTCCGGCGCGGCGGCGGCGACCACCTGGCGTACCTCCGCCTTGAGTCGGCGTTGCAGTTCCGGCAGGCTCTTGCCCTCGGCGACCGGTTTGTCGTCCTCGCCGAGCACCCGGAAGGTGACCCGCAGGTGCGCGGGCAGCTTCGCCAGGTCCCAGGCGTCGCGGGGGACCGTCACCCCGGTCATCCGGCGCAACTGCCGGGTCAGCGCGTCCAGCAGCGGCTCCTCGCCGGGGGTGATCGCGGCCAGCGCGGCGCGCGCGAAGTCCGGCACCGGCACGAAGTTGCGGCGTACCGGCTTCGGCAGCGACCGGATCAGCGCGATCACCAACTCCTCGCGCAGCCCCGGCACCTGCCAGTCGAAGCTCTCCGCCGGCACCTGGTTGAGCAGCGGCAACGGGATGTCCACCGTCACCCCGTCGGTCGGGGTGCCCGGCTCGAAGGTGTACGTCACCGGCAGGCTGACCCCGTCGGCACTCCACTGGTCCGGGAAGTCGGCCTCGTCCACCCCGCCCCGACCGGCGTTGACCAGCAGCTCCCGGGTGAACGTGAGCAGGTCCGGCCGCTCCCGGCGGGCCGTCTTCCACCAACTGTCGAAGTGCCGCCCGGAGACCACGTCGGCGGGGATCCGCTCGTCGTAGAACTGGAAGATCGTCTCGTCGTCGACCAGGATGTCCCGTCGCCGGGCCCGGTTCTCCAACTCCTCCACCTCGGTCAGCAGCCGCTGGTTGTCCCGCCAGAACTGGTGGTGGGTGGACCAGTCGCCCTCGACCAGCGCGTGCCGGATGAACAGCTCCCGACTCAGCGCCGGATCGATCCGACCGAAGGTGATCTTTCGAGAGGTGACCAGCGGTACGCCGTAGAGCGTCACCTTCTCGTACGCCATCACCGCCGCCTGCTTCTTCTCCCAGTGCGGCTCGCTGTAACTGCGCTTCACCAGGTGCTGGGCGAGCGGCTCGACCCACTCCGGTTCGATCCGCCCGTTCACCCGCCCCCACAGCCGGGACGTCTCCACCAGCTCGGCGGCCATCACCCAGCGCGGCGGCTTGCGGAACAACGCCGACCCCGGGAACAGCCCGAACTTGGCCCCCCGGGCACCCAGGTACTCGTGCTTCTGGGCGTCCTTCAGGCCGATGTGGGAGAGCAGACCGGGCAGCAGCGACTGGTGCACCCGGGGCGTGTCGATCTCCTCCGGCAGGTCGGCGTTCGGCGTACGCAACACCTGGCGCAACTGGCTGACGATGTCCTGCCACTCGCGTACCCGCAGGTAGTTGAGGTACTCGGCCTTGCACATCCGGCGGAACGCGCTGGACGACAAGGCCCGTTGCTGCTCGCGCAGGTGACGCCAGAGATTGAGGTACGCGACGAAGTCCGATTCCTTGTCGGCGAACCGGGCGTGTGCCTGGTCCGCCTGGGCCTGCCGGTCGGCGGGCCGCTCGCGCGGATCCTGGATCGACAGCGCGGCGGCGATCACCATCACCTCGACGGCACACCCGTTGCGCTCGCCCTCCAGCACCATCCGGGCCAGCCGGGGGTCGACCGGGAGCTGCGCGAGACGCCGCCCGAGCGCGGTCAGCCGCCGGTCCGGGTCGGACTCCGTCGGGTCCAGGGCACCCAACTCGTGCAGCAGATTCACGCCGTCGGCGATGTTGCGGCGGTCCGGCGGGTCGATGAACGGGAAGGCGGCGATGTCACCCAGCCCGATGGCGGTCATCTGGAGGATGACCGAGGCCAGGTTGGTCCGCAGGATCTCCGGGTCGGTGAACTCGGGTCGGGCCAGGAAGTCCTGCTCGTCGTAGAGCCGGATGCAGATACCGTCCGAGGTACGCCCACAGCGGCCCTTGCGCTGGTTGGCGCTGGCCTGCGAGACCGGCTCGATCGGCAGCCGCTGCACCTTGAGCCGCTGCGAGTAGCGGGAGATCCGCGCGGTCCCCGGATCCACCACGTACTTGATGCCCGGGACGGTCAGCGAGGTCTCCGCCACGTTGGTGGCCAGCACCACCCGCCGCCCACCGTGCGGGGCGAACACGCGGTGCTGCTCGGCGACGCTGAGCCGGGCGTACAGCGGCAGGATCTCGGTGTGGCGCAGCGCCGGCCGGTGCTCGACGAGCCTGCCCAGCGCGTCGGCGGTGTCCCGGATCTCCCGCTCGCCGCTGAGGAACACCAGGACGTCGCCGGGCCCCTCGGCGGCCAACTCCTGCACCGCGTCGCCGATGGCCTGGACCTGGTCGCGGACGTTCTCCTCGTCCGTGTCGTCGACGTCCTCGTCGACCTCGACCAGCGGGCGGTACCGCACCTCGACCGGGTACGTCCGGCCGGACACCTCGACCACCGGCGCCGGCACCCCGTCCGGGTGCTCGGCGGTGGGCGGCCCGGCGAAGTGCCGGGCGAACCGGTCGGTCTCGATGGTCGCCGAGGTGATGATCACCTTGAGGTCGGGGCGGCGGGGCAGGAGCTGCCGGAGGTAGCCGAGGATGAAGTCGATGTTGAGGCTGCGCTCGTGCGCCTCGTCGATGATCAACGTATCGTACTGGCGCAGCATCCGGTCGGTCTGCAACTCGGCCAGCAGAATGCCGTCGGTCATCAGCTTGACCAGGCTGTTCTCGCCCACCTGATCGGTGAAACGCACCTTGTAGCCGACCACCTCACCGAGCTGCGTGCCCAACTCCTCGCCGATCCGGTCGGCGACCGTACGCGCCGCCAACCGCCTCGGCTGGGTGTGCCCGATCAGCCCGTGCACCCCACGGCCCAACTCCAGGCAGATCTTCGGCAACTGGGTGGTCTTGCCCGAGCCGGTCTCGCCGGCCACGATCACCACCTGGTGGTCCCGGATCGCCGCCGCGATGTCGGCCGCCCGCTCGCTGACCGGCAACTGCGCCGGGTACGTCACCGTCGGCACCGCCGCCCGTCGGGCCGCCAGCCGCGCCTCCGCCTCGGCCACCTCGACCACGATCTCGGCGAGCGTCGCCTCCCGACGCTGGGGATCGCGTACCTTCCGCAACCCGTCCAGCCGCCGACGCAGCCGACGCTGGTCGCGGAACATCAACGGGGAGAGACGACGGTGCACCTCGCGAACCGGATCGGTCGCAGCGGTGGTGGCTTGATTCTGCATGTCGTGGCCAAGGATAGGCAGCGACCCGCCGACCCGCCTCCTGGTTACCCCGCCAACGTAAGGGACGGATGTAAGGAAGGGTCCCCTGCTAACGCCTCAGGTATAGGAAGGGTCCCTTCCTAACACCGTGCGCGCCTGCACGTCCGCGTGCTCTGCACGTCCGCGTGCCCTGCGTCGTGCGTGCCTGCACCGTGCGTCGTGCGTGCCTGCATCGTGCGTTGTGCTTGCCCGCATCGTGCGTCGTGCGTGCCCGCACCGTGCGCGCCTGCACCGTGCGTCGTGCGTGCGTGCCTTGCAGCGTGCGGGCCTGCACCTAGCGACGGAGAACCGGCCGTGCTGTCCGGTGTGCGTCGTGCGCGCCTGTTTCGTGCGTGCCTGCACCGCGTGGGCGGAAGCAAAGCGGCGGTCTATCGTTGACCGCCGAGCCGGAGCGAGCACGGGAACGCCGATGACGATGCGTGACACCGACCGGGCGCTGGTGCAGGCCGCCAGTGCCGTGGCCAAGCTGCGCTGTCGCAGCGCCGCCCACACCCTTGCGGCGGCGGCCCGCACCGTCGACGGGCGGATAGTCTCCGGCGTGAACGTCGTGCACCCCACCGGGGGTGCCTGCGCCGAGGTGGTCGTGGTGGGCACCGCGGCGACCCAGCACGCGGGCGAACTGGAGACGATCGTCACCGTGGGCGATCGCGGTCGGAGCCTGGTGGCACCCTGCGGCCCGTGCCGACGGCTGCTGGCCGATCACTTCCCGGCGCTCCGGGTGATCACCGGCACGGTCGAGGACCCCCAGGTGAACCAGGTAACCGAGTCTCCCACCACGCCCGAATAGCCAACCTGGCCTCGCGCCGTGCGCGCGTCCTCATGATCCGCGCAACTTCATTGATACTGCTGCCTCCAGGGGCGCCTGAGACAGCAAAATCAATGAAGTAGTTCCATCCTGTTTGGGCTGGTCGGGGGGTGTTGACTGTGGGGTTGGTGGTGGTGGGTGGGCTGGTGGTGGGGTGGGTGATCTT
>NZ_JBSFSO010000014.1:0-68819 GCF_053589795.1 Micromonospora sp. NPDC003241
TAACCGGTTAGCGGAGTAACGGGACCACCCCCGCGTGCGCGGGGAGCAGGGGACGTACCCCATTTCCGCCATCGTCTCAAAGGGACCACCCCCGCGTGCGCGGGGAGCAGGGGACGTACCCCATTTCCGCCATCGTCTCAAAGGGACCACCCCCGCGTGCGCGGGGAGCAGCTTGCAGGTGCTTGGCCTGCGGCGAGTAGCCGGGGACCACCCCCGCGTGCGCGGGGAGCAGGACCTGCTCCAGGACAACGAGAACCGGTACTACGGACCACCCCCGCGTGCGCGGGGAGCAGCCACCGCGAGGGACGCGAAGCGCCGGGACGAGGGGACCACCCCCGCGTGCGCGGGGAGCAGGGGCTTGGTAAGTCCCTGCAGTCACTGACCATCGGACCACCCCCGCGTGCGCGGGGAGCAGGCAGCGTCTCCCGCACGCTCGGGAAGATGGGTGGGACCACCCCCGCGTGCGCGGGGAGCAGTGTCTGCGCGCGTCTCTGCCTAGCTACGGCTGGGGACCACCCCCGCGTGCGCGGGGAGCAGGACCTACCTAGGGAGTCTGTCTGCCATCGCACGGGACCACCCCCGCGTGCGCGGGGAGCAGGTTCGCGCCATGCAGAAAGCCGGCGTCGGCCCCGGACCACCCCCGCGTGCGCGGGGAGCAGGTGTAGTCGGCCCGCCCGTACACGTCACGGCCGGGACCACCCCCGCGTGCGCGGGGAGCAGCGGTCTGCGGCCGGCGGCGGTAACCAGCGGTGGGGACCACCCCCGCGTGCGCGGGGAGCAGGCCGGCACAGCAGCCATGTCGGTGGTGCCCTCGGGACCACCCCCGCGTGCGCGGGGAGCAGGGCGAGTCCGGGGACCTCGGCGGCACCTGGCCGGGACCACCCCCGCGTGCGCGGGGAGCAGGGCCTGGTGGGGATGTGCGGCCCGGTGCGGGTGGGACCACCCCCGCGTGCGCGGGGAGCAGGCTTCCTGACCTGCGCCGCTATAGATCAAGTATGTCGTTTTCCTTCACTTTGATTCGCAAGATCATCTAAATCCTCTTCGTGGGCCGGATCCGAACGTGCCCGCCGGCATTCACGGTAGTCGACTGAATGTCGGACCGTGACAGGCCGGAATGCCGGCCGCTAAGCGGTATGGGCTTAGCGTAGCGGGTTGTGGAGAGCGCCGATCGGCTCGTCGTCGAGGGCGACGTGGTGGTGGTCTCGGATCGGGCAGTGTGACACAGGCAGGGTTGCCCGGCGACCGAATACAACGAGGATCGCCAGCTTCAAGATGGACGACAGTGCTTTGCGCCGCTGCTAACCGGAGATACTCGGGCTGTCGGGCTCGCCGCGCTCAGGTGTAGAGCGGTCGATGTCGCGAGAGTTCTGTGTGGATGCCTCTCTGCGTTGCTGAGGGGTGATGCGGCCGACGGTGTCGCTGAGTTCGTTGACGCGGTCGGCGATGTCTCGGAGTTGGCGGAGGACTTCGAGGGTGAGGTGTTCACCGCCGGGGATCCGTGCGAGTTCGGCCTGGGTGACGAGGTTGGTGAGGATGTTTCCGGCCTGGGTTGGCTGGTCGTTGTCGGTGTATGATGGTGCCGAGGACATGGCTTGGGCGCGTTGGCTCAGGTTGTGGGGGTCGCGTTCGCCTTCTGGTGGAGCGGCCCTCCTCTCGTTGAGGCGTAGTTCGGTGCCGGTGGTCGCTTCGAGGATCGTGGCGACGTCGGTGATGCGGTTCCACCATTGGGGTTCGTCGGTGCGGAGGGCGCGTCCGGCGGACCAGGCGACGGCGTCTGCCATCCACAGTCCGGGGTGTGTGCGGTCCTTGACGTGGATGAGGCGCATGCGGTGGCTGATGGCCTGGTGGTCGAGTAGGCGGCGGTAGGCGCGGACGTCGCTGCGGTCGGTGGCGGGTACGCGGGTGCCGCTGTCGCGGGCGAGTCGCCATTCGTCTTCGCTGGCGCGGCTTTCGAGGATGACGTCGCGGACGCGGTGGGTGTTGAGGTGGCGTAGTAGGCGTTCGAGGCTGATCTGTCGGGCGTGTTCGCGTTGGCGTTCGAGGTGGCTGGCGATGCGGTGGGGGCCATCTGGCGGTGGTTCCGGGCTGCCGTGTCGCAGCGGGGTGTGGACGGAGATGACGGACCAGCCCGCGTGGTCGTTGACCACGTCGAGCATGTCCTCGATGATGCCGACGTGCCCTCGGTGGTAGAGCACGGAGGAGTGGTAGTCGTGGTCGCGTGCGGCGGCGCGTGCGGCGTCGATGGCCGTGGTGACGTCGTTGTGGTCGATGAGGACGGCGGACATGAGGTAGGCGCCGGGGCTGCCGCGTTGTTGGAGCCAGGATTCGTCGACGTAGGCGATGGGGTGGCCGGGCATTAGTCGAGCTCCGTCTCGTTGTCGGTGGGGGTGAGTCGTTGCCGGGCGGCGTCGGCGTGTTCGGGCAAGCGATGAGGTACAGCGGCGGCGTGCGGTTGGGGTCGGGTGTCGTCGATGGCCCGGACTCGGGCAGTGGTGGCAGCGACCGCGTCGGTGAGGGTTGCGTTGCGCGTGGCGGCGCGTCGGACCTGTTCGGCGGCTGCTGCGAGGCCGGCGTAGCGGGTGGGAAGGGCGCTGGCGTACCAGCGCGACCAAGCTGCGTGGTGCGTCTCTAGGCCGGAGACTTGCTGCCGGTGCTGGTCGATCGCGCCCTGTTGCTTGACCAACTGGTGAGTCAGGTTGCTGCTGTGGCGGGCGGCGGCGGTGGCCCGCTGGTTGGCGTCGCGGTGTGCAGTGATGGCGCGGGCGCGGGAGGGGCCCCGGTGCCACCACCGGGGCCGGACGTCGCGGACGAGCGTGGTGGCGTGGCGGCCGGCGGCCTCGACAGCGGCGCGGAGGAGCGTGAGGTCGTGGTGGCGGTGTTCGGCGTCGGTGAGGTCGCGGTGGGCGGCGCGGAGGTGGTCGGCGACGTAGGCGGGTGCGGCGGCGTCGGCGGCGCGTTGGGCGTCGATGAGGTGGTGCAGGGTGGTGGTGTCGGCGGTGGTGAGTTGGCCGGCGAGAGTGGCGGCGCCGAGCGCGACGCGGGCGCGGTGCCAGGCGTTCCAGCGGTGGATGTTGCTGGCGGGTGGCTCGGCGCCGATGGGGTGGTCGCTGGTGAGCTGGTATCGGTCGCGGTAGGCGACGACGACTTCGGCGCGGCCGAGCCACTGGTCGCGGCCGATCGGGTCGGCGGGCAGGTTGCCGAGGGCGTGGGACCAGGTGGGTTGCTGGGTGGCGGCGAGGTGGGCGAGGGCTTCGATGCGGCGGTCGCAGATGGCGGCGATCTGGCGTAGGGCGTCGCCGATGTCGCCGCTGGCGGTGGCGGGCAGGCGGTCGGTGTAGGTGCCGGATTGTGGGGAGGAGGTGGCGGTGATGGGATCGGCGACGGCGCGGCTCAAGAGCCGGTCTATGCGCCAGGAGAGGACAGCGGCGATGTCCTCGGCGGTGGTCAGTTCGCGGTGTCGGATCGTGCGACGCAGCACGTCGGCGGGGTCGTGTCCGGCTGCTTCGAGAGTGGTGAGGCGGGTGATGAGGGCGGGCAGGGCGAGGTCGTCGGCCAGCCGATCGGCTAGGGGCCGACCGGCGATGCGGCGGACGATGGCGAGGTAGTCGGGGATGCGGGCGCGGGCGGCGAGGTCGTCGTAGACGGGCGTCCAGGTGGGTAGGGCGTCGGCGTCGGCCCAGAGTTGGTGGTGGGTTTCGGTGGCGGAGCGTTCGGGTTGGGCGCGGCGCATGATGTCGGCCAGGACGGCGACGCGGGCGGTGGGCGGCTGAGGTGGGGTGCCTTCACGGGGATGGTCGTCGGTGACGATGTACGCCTCGTTGAGGGTGTGGCCGCGGGTGAGCATGACGTATAGCCGCGCCAGCGTGGTGCTGTCGTCGACGAGCGCGCGGGCGGAGTGCACGGTCTGCCCCTGCACGGAGTCGACAGTGAGGGCATAAGCGAGCTGCACGTGCCGCGCGACGTATGTGGCGGGCAGCACGGCGCTTACGTCGGTACGCGGTTTGGTGACCCGGAGCCCGCCGTCGCGCGCGACGGCTTGAACGCGCCACTGGTCGCGGTTAGCGACGAACGCGCCGCCGGCGCCGAGGCGACGGTCGTTGCGGCGGGTGACGATGATGTCGCCGACGCTGGCGTGGTTGCCGTCGTGCAGGCGCACGGTCGGGCCGGTGCGGATGAGGCCGGCGCGTAAGAGGATGTCGCGGGCACGGCGGGCGATGTCGGCGGCTTCGTCGCCGGTCTCGACGAGCATCATGCTGGGATGGCCATTGGTCATGTCAGCGGCCCACCGGTCCAGCATCTGACCGATGAGCAGGGTGCGGTGCCCCCCGATGAGCCGGCCGCGGCGGTCGTATTCGTTCAGGACGGTGAGGTCGCCTGTGCGCAGCCGTAGCGACGCCGATGCTTCCCACGGATGGGCGAAGCGGTGGACCTGGGAGAGGTGGGTGGTGGCGCCGAGGCTGTCGAGGTAGCGGAACAGCCCGCCGGGCCCGACTGCGGAGATCTGTGCGGGGTCACCGACGAGGATGAGCCTGCCGCCGACGGCGTCGAGTTGGGTGACGATGCGGGCGAGGTCGTGGCTGGAGACCTGCGACGCCTCGTCGATGATGACCCACTGGCCGGTTGCGAAGCGCCAGTCGGCGGCGCGCGTGCCGGGCGGCGGCCGGTCATGGGATCTCAGCCACCGAGCGATGTTCTCGGTCCGCAGCACCGTTGCGTCGGGCTGGCGGGTGGCGTCAGCGAGCAACTGCGCGGCGGACTGTCCGACGGTGAGGCCGAGCACCGGCACGCCGGTGTGCCGGGCGACGGCGACAACGGCGCGTTGGAGATAGGTCTTGCCGGTGCCGGCGGGTCCGACGACGCCGGTGACGCGCCGGTCATCGCCGACGAGGAATCGCAGCGCGGCGGCCTTCTCCGGCGACAACCGGAAGGTGACGGTGGCGGCGTCGATCGCCGTGCCGGGGGCGGGGCGGGCGGCGCGGCGGCTCGCGTAGGTGATGACTTCTTTCTCGGCGGCGAGGACGGCGTGGGTGGTCATCTGCAGGTCGCGGTGGCGGGTGTATTCGCTGTGCTGGTCGCTGCTGCGCAGCAGCGTCGGCCCCCACTGCACGAGGGCGGGCGGTGTCAGCACCCGCAGCCCGCCCAGGTTCTTGGCAATGGCGTCACCGGCGAGGGCCTGCACCCTTTGCCAGTCGGCGTGCGGCGAGTCGCCGGGGGCGATGTCGAGGACCCGGCCGATGGCCAGTTCGAGGTGTTCGCGGCCGAACACGGCACGCTCGCGGCCGAGAGTGTGCACGGCGCGGGCGAGCGCCAGGCGCACGTCGCTACGTACTGCCGCGTCGATGATCCGGTCGCGTTCACGTCCGGTGATCCGCAGTTCGCCGGCGGCGGTGCGTAGCGCCTCCTCGTCCACACCGTGCGGGTTCAGCCTGCGGGCGCGACGAAGGACACGCCGCGCCGTGTCGGCGATGTCGTCGTTCACTTCACCGGTGAGGATGCGCCGTACCTGACCAGGGGTGTCGAGCCCCGCCTTGCGGTCCTCGGCCCGCCACCGTTGCACGGCCTGATCGGTGGACTCCGCGCCCTTGGCCGGGCGGCGGGTTCGCAGCGTCGCATCCTGGGCTCGTCGCCGCCACAGGGCCGCCGGTGCACGCGTAGGTGATCCGGTGCGGTCGACACGGCGGTCCATCTCCTGCGTGATGGCGGCGCGCCGCTTGCTGAAGTGGCATAACGACGCCTCGCTGATGCCGACGATCTCACGAATCCCGGAGTCGGTGCGGGCGGCGAAGGTGACGCCACGGCGCTCATGTAGTTCGAGTTCCACGGCGCGCTCGTAGGCGATTCGGGCACCGACGCTCGCGCGATAGAAGGCACGCCCGTCCAGCGCCAGCCACTGCGTCTCGCCCGATCTGCCAACTGTTTTGACCTTCGCCGAGACGACGACGTGCGAGTGCAGTTGCGGGTCACGTTCGCGGCTCATCCGGTGGTCGAAGACCAGCGCCGCCAGCCCTTGGGTGTCGAGTTGGCGGATGCCGCCCGCGCCGGTTCGGGTGAAGGCACCGTGCCGCTGGAGGTGATCGAGCAGCGCGCGCACTCCAGCGTGGTGGGCGGCCATGACATCCTGCTTGACAGCGCCGTCGCCGAAAGCCCACAGCAACGACACGCTGTTGACCGGCGACACGGTGACGTCGTAGGCGGACACAGCCCGCCTTTCGGGGGCGTTCATGAGGTCGTGCCACACCTTGTCGCGCTGTTCCACGGTGGCGTCATCGGGTAGGTGCATCAGCGCGCGTCGTACCGCTTCCTCGCGGTACTCGTCGGTCATCGGCGCGTAGAGCCGCCATTTTTGGCCGAGCTGGAACCCCGTTGTGGGGTGACGCCCTTGGCCGATGAGATAGCGCATCTGTTGTTCGGTGACCCAGCCGCTGACGCCGAGCACAGCGGTGCCGTCGCCGGCCCACCAGCCGGGGCTCTCACCGCGCGCGGCGTGGTTGATGTAGTAGGGCGTCGGGCCAGTGTCGCCGATGGGGCGCAGGTCATGACGACCGGCGGCAACCTGTTCCATGACATAGCGGTAGCCGTCGCCGGGCGAGATGCGGGTGACGGTCAACATGACTTGACCGTAGGAGATCAACTGCTAATGCGGCGGCCGAGAATGCAAGGGGGTGTGTCCCCTGTAACTGGGCAAGAGGCGACGCGGTAAAGGACTGGGCAGGCCAGCCATGCTGTAGCCAAAACTGAACGGGCGTGATGAGAAGGTGTGGAATTGTGGCTAGGTCCGAACGGTTCGGTAATTGGTGTGGGGCGTGATCTGGCGAGCAGGTTTGGGCAGTGGTTACTGTCGGGAAATGGCGAGTAGAACGGGGAATGAGGCGACTCGGGCGCTGCGGCGGCGGCAGGAAGTTGAGCTGCGGGCGGCACGGGCGGTCGAGCAGGCCGCCGGGACGGTGCAGGAGGTGCAGCGGCGGCGGCAGGAAGCCGTGGCCCGGCTGGATCAGGAGGTCGGCGCGGCGGCGGAGGCTCACGGCCTGGCCGTGGCGGTGTTGGCGACGGTGCTCCGTGATGATGGCTTGGCGGCGAGTTTGACCGGGGTGGACGTTGCCCGGGTGCGGTCGTACCGGCGTGGCGCGGACGGCGCGGCGGTACGGGCGCGGATCGCTGAGTTGGGCGAGGTGTTGCCGCGTCGCCGACGGACGGCGGTGGCGAGACCGGCACCAGGGTCGGGGGATGCGGGCGTGGGTGCTGCTGGTGCGGTGTCGGGCGACGTTCAGTCGTGAGCTGTTGGGGCTGGCCGGTCCGGGTGGTGATCCGGACCGGCCAGCATTGGCGCTGCGGCGTCTAGGTGTAGTCGAGTCCGCAGCCAGTGCAGACGTGGACGGTGCCTTCGGCGTTCCACTCCATGAGTTCGTCGTCGGTGGCGGTGCAGTGTTCGGGGATGGCGGCGGGCCAGTTGCCTTGGATGACGCGGTGACCGGGGAAGACCCAGTGCCGGGAGGTGCTGCCGTGGTACCTCGCGGGCGGGCCGGGGTGTGGGTAGGCCAGCGGCAGCGTGACGCGGTGGCGTAGACCGGTGCCGGTGAGGTCGGTTGGGGTGAGGGGCGGCAGGTTGCGGTGCACGGCGCGGCGGTACCGGTCGTAGTCCTTGTAGGTGGGTGAGGCGAGTTCTGCGCGGTCGATCAGAGCGAGGGTTTCGTACGGCTGGGCTGCCTTGTGGTGGTGTAGTGCGGCGTTGAGGTGCGCGTCGGCGCGGGCGTTGCGGTCGGCTTGGCGGTTGTCGCGTTCGGCCTGAGTGGTACGTGGGGCGGTGAGTAGGTGTGGGTGGGCGTCGAGGTGGGAGGTTACGGCTGCCCAGACCGTAGGGCGGCCGTACTTCAGGGTGAGTCCGTCGAGGTGGCTGTCTGCGATGTAGCGGATAGCTGCGTTCGTGCCGCCGTGGATTGGGCTGTGGAAGTAGTTGGGGGCCCAGTCGGCGCAGGTCTGCGCGATCGTGACGAGTTCGGGGCGGGTCATGCCCACGGGCGGTGTCCTTTCGAAACGAGGGTGTTGGGTGCTAGTGCGCGACGGGAGCAGCAGCGAGCGGCGCGCTCGATGCGCGTCGGTGACATCTGCGGTGCGGTGGCCCGGCCGCTTCATGCGGCTGGGCGACGCGTGTGGGTCAGGCGTGTTGGCCGAGTAGGCGGGCGGGGTCGCCGGTTGTGATCCATCCGGCGGTGTCGCCGAAGTGCCGTTCGGCGCGATGGGCGAGTGTGACGGGGTACAGGTCGGGGCGCTGCACGTGGTGCTTGCCGTTCTGCCACAGGTCGAGCAGTAAGGCGGACAGCCGAAGCACGGCGCGCATCCTGTCGAGGTGGCAGGCGTCGCAGCGGTGTCGGCGGGCGTACTTGATCAGGGCGACAGTTGCGGCGCGTAGCTCGATCGCTGCGGCGGTGGTGTGGGTGGGAGTGGTGGGCCACGTCGGAGCGTGTTCGCAGAGGTGCAGGAAAGCGATGACCTGTTCCATGCGACGGCGGGCGGCGTCAAGCAGGTGCAGGATGTGCCGGGTGCGCGGGTCGGTGGGGAGGGCCGGAATCGCAACGGTGGGAGCGGTTAGCGCGGACATCGTGAGACTCCTTGCATGGGGGGGGTGGGGGGTGTCCGAAAGGGGTTCGCCGTCCCTTGTTGAGCTACTATTACTTCTCCCGTTTATTCGGGCTGTTGCTGTCCGTGTTAGCCCGAAACTGCGCCAGTGGTGAGGGTGCGCCGAGGTCGCAGAGATGAAGGGCGTTGAGCGCTTGGGCCGGGCAATCGCCGTGCGCGTGGCCGGAGGCTTGTCGGCGCTGCGGCCACGCGGACGGATGGCGATTACCGGAAGCGGCGGCGCTGCTTCCGCCGTGTCTTGGTGCCGGTTGCGCCGATGTTGGGGTGCCACTCCTTGACGCCTCCGCCGCGTCGCTTGGCCGCGTACATGGCGGCGTCTGCTCGGCTGATGAGGTCGACGGCGGTCACGTCGTTGTGGTCCGCGAGGGCAAGTCCGAAGCTGGCGTAACAGCCGAAGTTCGTTTCGCCAAGGGCGACCATCGTGGCGTCGAGTGCCAGAGCGGCGGCCTCAGTGTTGATTCGGGCAGCCTGCATGCCGTCGTCGGTGATGATCATGAACTCATCGCCTCCCATTCTGCCGACCTTCGCGCGCCACAGGTCGAGTGCCGTCAGGGTGCCCGCAACCTGGCAGAGCGCGAGGTCCCCGGCGGCGTGGCCATGCTCGTCGTTGATCTCTTTGAAGCGGTTGAGGTCAAGAAGGGTGACGGCGACCGGGCGGGCGGGGTCGGCAAGCAGGGTGTTGAGGTGCCGGAGCAGGGCGCGGCGGTTGAGGAGTCCGGTCAGCTCGTCGTGATCGGCCTCGTGGCGGGCGGTTGCCAGGTCGGCGCGAAGCTTGGCGTTGCGCGCGAGAAGCGCGATGCATGACGCGGTGGTGACTGCGAGCATGGCCGTGGATGTGGTGAGCATGTGGGCTCTCCCTGGGCTGGGGGTTGTGTGTGGTGGGGGTTCGCCGTCCCCTTTGAACAGTTATTACTATACCCGTTTCTGGCTCGGCTTTCTACCCGTGCCTGTGTCGTTCGGACATGAGTTTTTATGATCTTCAAGGTGGGGTGTCGGCTGCCACGCCGACCAGCTCGACCCATGCGGCCGGAGGCCGCTTCCGGTTTCCGGTCCGCTAGGACCGGGCGTGCAACCCGGACACATCCCGGCGGCGGCTCCGAGCGGGGCCGCCGCCGGGATGTGCTTGGTTACTGGTCGGTGGGGGGTGGCTTGATCTGTTGCACCCGGTGCAGTTGCGTGAGGAGGATTTGGGCGGCGGGTGTATGCGTCCGGGGATCCCAGATTCGCCGGTAACCGCTCGTCCAGAGCAGTCGCCAGGCGTGGGCGGCGTGGCCCGGCCGGGCGCCTGCCGGGTCGCCCGCTGACGTGGGGGTGTCCGATGTCTGGGCGCGGTAGCGGCTCATGGTGCCAGCGAGCATGGGGCAGGCGATCACGCTGTACCGCGCGCACTCGGGGTGCATGGCGGGCTCTGATGAGATGAGCCGGGAGAGATCGATGTCGCGCATGGCGAAGACGAACGGCTGGGTCATTGGGTTGCCGCAGATTTGGCAGATGCGGTCGATTAGGGCGGCCAGGAGCCGTTCGGCGTCGATGGCTCCGAACCGGTGTCGGCCGTCGGGTATCTGCATGGTGATCCACGGAACGACCAGGCCGCCGACGGTTGGGCGGTGCCGCAGCGTCGCCGGGATGGGAATCTCGGGCATGAGGGGTCTTTCTGGCTGAGGTGGGGCCGGCCGGAGGGCCCGGCCGGACCTGGTGGTCGGGGTGGGCGGGGCGCGTCCGCCCCCTAGGAAGTGATGTCCGCGCCGAAGCGGCGCAGCATGTCGTCGAGCGGAATTGCCTCGCGGACCGTGCTGCCGTCGTGGGCGATGCGGAACGCGTGGAAGGCTTCGCCGTTCTGATGCGGCGTGTACTGGATGTGCTCGACGTGCTCCCCGTCGAAGGCGGCGTGGAGCAGGGCGTGGATGGTGGCGGCGTGGTCCGTGTCCGGCGTTCTCCCAGGAGCGGCGCTGCGGGTCAGGGCGTGGATGATGCGCTGCGCCCGTGACGGGTTGGGGGCTGCCGTGTCGGTGACGACGACCGTGACGGAGAAGATGCCGGTGCGGTAGACCCGTAGCGGGCATGTGACCAGGTTGCCGCCGGTGGTGGGGTAGGTCAGGGTGGCCGTCAGTTCGAGCGGGGCCGGGCCGGGGATCACCGGCACCGTGTGCGCGAAACCGGGCTGCGCCCGAGTGCCCTCCCAGGTGCGATCCGCCTCAAGGTCAGCGCGCAGGGTGTTGGGGATGACGGCGTACGGACGCACAGCCTCGATGACGGTCTCTGGGTCCGGGACGCACTCGCCTGCGCCGAGCCAGACGGGCATGGCGTCGGGGCTCTCCTCGTTCAGTACGCCGGTGTTGATCACCTGGGCGAAGAAGCTGCGCAGGGGGCGGTCCCACCCCACGCGCACGACGTAGCGTTCCTGGCCGGGGAGGGCGTCGAGCTGACGACTGCTCACGAGAAACTCCTTGGGGTTCGGTGGTTGTCCTGGTGGGGTTCGCCGTCCCACTTGAACAACTATTACTATACCCGCTTATGGGGTAGGCGTCGACCCTGTTCGGGCTGATGAGTGGTGCCACCCTGGGAGAGCCGAGCACGGCAGGCTCCCCCAGGGTGGCCGTCATTGCTTGTGCTGGTTGGTCGGGTCGCCGAGCACGTGTACCCGATCGGTGAGGATGAGCGGCGCGTCGGCCGGACCCTTGATGTGTCCGCGTACGTAGGTGCGGCGGCGCAATGTGCGGCCGGGTCCGCATGGCTGATTCTCTCGGAAGAATCCGGGCACCCACCAGCGGCGGGTGTAGACGCGCGTTGGCTTCTTGTCGCTGGTGGCGCGTGGCGACTGCTGCTTGGGGCGCAGCCGTACGACTCGTACGAGGGGGACGGGCCGGTTGGCGCGCTGGTACGCCTTGCGGGTCGCTTTGTCGGTCGGTGCGTCGGTGATCTCCGCGTCGGGCTGCGTGGTGAGGATCCATGTTGCGATCAGTGAGCACAGCATGAGGCGGGTCTGTTCGCTGGCGGGTGCGTAGGGCTGACCGAAGCGCAGTCCCGCGCCGGTGCTGACCGGGGCTAGCCATCCAATGCGCTCGCGGAGTTCTTGCAATTCGCGTTCGGTGAGCTGTCGGCCCCGTGTCAGGGCTTCGGCGGGGGTGTAGAACGTGATCCAGACGCCGCCGGGAACTGGTCCCCACTGCGCTGCGATGATCGGCACCGTGACCCCGGTTTGTCGTTCGGTTGGACGGTAGATGGGCGTGTGCCAGATGAGCAGTCCATCCGGGGCGGGCATCTCGACTGACTCGATGCGTACGTCCGAAAGGTCACACGCGGCGTGCGCGGCGAGGGCGGTGAAGTCAGGGTCAATCCAGAACATGCGTGCGTTCTCGACGTGGTTGGCCATGAGGGCGGTGTACTGCCGCATCGGCTCGGCGTTGTCGGCGTCGACGGACGCGGCGGGCTCGTCGAGGGAAGCGCCGGGGAACATGTGCCCCGGGACCTTGTACGTCTCCCCGGCGGTGAGCGCGTCTAGAAGGTAGTTCCGGCTGGAGGTCCGCCAGAACCGCACCAGCCGATCCCGTACCTTGGGCAGCATCTGCGGGCGCAGCGTCCGGAATTCGGGCGCGGCGGGGACGGCGGTCGCCTGGCCGTCGGCCGGGCGAGCGGTGGTGCTGCCTGCCAGGGGTCGCCGTACGGGAATGCCGGGCGTGGCGGCGAACAGCGCCTGGTGTAGCGGGCGCAGGATCCGTGCTTCCGGCCCGCCATCGCGGCGGCGGCGAGCCCGCTTGTGGGCGCGCTGGGTGAGTCCTTCGGGGTCGCGCCGTTCGACCAGGCGTGCGCAGCCCTCGCACGCGGCCCAACTGCTACCGAGGTTATGCATTTGCATACCGGCTACGTCGGTCGTCATCGCCACGTCGAGCTTGCCGAAGGTGAAGCTAGCCACGGGGTCCGGCGCGGAGCAGAAATCACACAGCAACTGCATGTTGGCAAGCTGGGCAAGGGGCACCGGTTCGGGCTCGTGGTCCTGGGGGCTATGTCCAGGGTGCAGGAACGCCTTCTCGCCCTGCGCGGTGATGACCGTCAGCGGTATGCCGCACGTTGCGCAGCCGTATCCCTCGATGACTGGTTGGGGGTCGCCATGGATGGCCATGCGTCTCCTTGGGGTTCGTGTGTGGTGTGTGGCGGGGGTTCGCCGTCCCCTCCAAGCAATTATTACTATACCCGTTTCTGCCTCGGCTTTCTACCCGTGCCCGTGTCGTTCGGACATGAGTTCTTATGATCTTGAGGTGGGGTGTCGGCTGCCACGCCGACCAGCTCGACGCGTACGGCCGTGGCGCGTCCCCCCACTTCTTTCGGCGGTGGGGGGCGAGTTCACTCGTCCCGCGGCGCGCGCAGTGGAGGTCAAGTTCGGGTGCGGGGTTTCGAGGAAAAGATCATGCGGGGTGTGCATGATGTTTTGCGAGCCGCACCCGAACTTGACCGGAGCGAGCACGTCGCTAGCCTGTCGGGCCCCCACCGAAGGAAGAAGGGGTTTGGGCAGTGCGGCCGGAGGCCGCTTCCGGTTTCCGGTCCGCTAGGACCGGGCCTGCAACCCGGCCACCGTCCCGGCGGACAGTGCGAGCGGGTGCGGGCGTCGAGTCTGCAGGCAACTACTGTCGCTGCGCCGACCGATCGAGGATCATCCAGAGCGTCGCGCGCTTCCACTTGCGGCGGTGGCGACCTTTCGGCCCGGTCGTGTCTTCGTCTGCCTGGCGAAGCACGTCTTCGGGTAGGGCGGTCGGGTGGTTGTAACCGAGCACGCGGGCGGCCTCGACGGTACCGACAAGTTCGTCGGGATCGCCGGAGCGGTCTGGGTGGCCGTGGGGAGTCGCCGAAGGGCGACCAGTGTGGGGTGCGCCTTGGCCGGTGCGGCTGTCGGCGATCTCCCACACGGTGCGGCGCCTCCAACGGCGGCGCTTGCGGCCGGTGGGAGTGAGTGATTCGTCATCGACGCGCTCCAACAAGAGCGGCCAGATCCGATTGCGCCCTTGCAGAGAGTCGACGCTTTGATAGCCCAGCATATGGGCAACGGTGGTGGTGTTGACGAGTTCGTCGGGATCGCCGCTGCGGTCCACGGCGGCGCTCGCGGCGCGGCGGGCCTTGTCCCGTGGGAGTTGAAAAGCAGCAATATCGTCGGTGCGCCACCTGGTTCCGTCGGCGCGCTCGGGAAAGCCATTGGTGGCCCGTTCGCTGTAGAGCCGGTCCAGGTGGCTGACGGAGATGCCGAGCATCGCCGCAGCCTGGGTACGACCTACGTGGTTGCTGCCGTGGGCATCGCGGGTGGGCATGCGCCGATGATGCCGTATTGGTTGGTGGGAGGGAGGTAGGGGATGGGGAAGGTGAGCGTCGACCACGCTCACTGCTTCGGTGGTCGGCGGTCGGTCTGGCGTAGAATGGCAGGCAAGTGCTCGGCGTATGGGTCCTTGGGGGCCTGTGTGGCGTCGGGCATCAGGCGGCCGGGGGGAGTTCGCCAAACTAACCCCCCGGCCGTTGCCCTGTCCGGGAGCGGCGCGGCGGTGCGATCGCTGACGGAGCGGATTCGGCGCACTCGCCATTGGATTCACCGTTCCGGGGGGCTGGTAGTGGTGCGGAGGTAGCGGCGGGCGGTTTTGGCGAGCAGGCCGTACTGCGTGTCCCCTCGCGCGATTACCCGCCCGCTCGGCAAGTGCCGCGCTACGTACTCGCGTCGCGGTGCGTCCCAGCCGCCGACGCACACGGGGGTGGCCTCGGCGACGAGTTCCCAGCGTTCGCCTTCGGCTGAGGCGATGTGGGCGTAGCGCTCGCGGGTCAGCGACCAGTGGTGGTTGCCGGGGGTGAGGATCAGGCCGTGCTCGTTGCCGTCGCGGAATAGGTGTTGCTGGCCGGCGCAGTCGCGGACCATCACCACGTCCGCTTGCGCGTCGAGTGGCTGGGGTCGCGTTGCGTGGCAATGCCCGTGGCCACACAGGGGTAGGTGGCCCGCAGTCGCGCGTTCGGCATCGGTGAGGGCGGTGGATGGCATGGCCGGCTCCTTGGGTTGGTGTGTGGGTTCAGGTCTAGGGAACCTCCTCGCCGGAGCACCTATTACTATACCCGGTAATGGGCTTCTCTGTCTAGGTCAAGCGTCGTTCGTTAGGGGAGGTGGCGGCACGTGGAGGCGCGGACCTCCGCAGGGCGAACGGTGGAGCTGGCAGGCCGACGCGGCCGGGTGGCCGTTTGGCTGCGGGAGTAATGGTTTACGCCGGTACGGGCCGAAGCGACATCGGGGCTGAGGACATCCGAAGGGATCGCGCGGCGTGCGGTGTGACGGTCGAGTTTGCGGCCTGGGCTGTTGTGGTGCTGCCAGTAGTGGGGCGTCAGCGATCGAGGTTCTGGTTCAGCGGATGGCCTCGATACGAGGTGAAGGCGCAACCTGAGGCGATCATGGGTGCCGGGCGGGGCCTGGTATGGTCCCCGCCCGGCTGTATCAGGCGGCGAGAAGGTTCCCGGGCGCGGACCCGGCAGGTTCCTCGGTGCGGTCCGACGGGTCAGGCTTACCCTCGGCCTGCCGGGGCTCACTCCCGTTGTCGACGGCGTCGGTGTCGAGTACGTCCAACAGTTCGTCGGGCTCGGGTGCCGTGACGACGGTGAGGTCGGCGCGCTGCGTCGTGCGGTTGGCGATGGAGTCGATGATGAGCTGTTCGACCTCGCCGACCTGGAAGCCGTTGGAGACGCACCACTGCAGCCACTTGGCGACCGCCGGGTCGGGTGCTCGCCAGGAGGATCGGGTGATGCCGCTCTCGTTGGCGGCGGCGATCGCGGCGAGGGAGATGACTGAGTACCGGCCGTCGCTGACGCCTCGGGCGGGGACGCGCTTGGTGCCGGGCCGCTTGGCCTTGCCCGGTGAGAGGAGTTCGTCGAGCATCTTCCGGCCGCCGTTGACCCAGGTCGAGAGGATGTATCCGGAGTCGGCCAGCATCTCCGCGATCAGCTTCGCCGTGCCCTTCGGCGGGGTCTTGGCGGTCAGGAACGTCGTCAACCATTCACGGCGGACGGTGTTGGCGATCTCCATGGCCTTGTTGTTCTCGATGACCATTCGCCGTTCGGCCTTCTCCTGCTCCGTCATGGGACCGCTGCGGGCGGGGGCCGCGGCGTAGGCGGGCACGGCGTGGCCGTGCGCGTGCCAGTCGGTGCAGTAGAAGGTCTCCGTCAGCCGGTCGTCATAGGTGAGGAGCAGCCGCACGGCGTGTCCGGGGCAGCCGCTGTGCCCTTCGGCGTCGAGGCGTTGGCCCTCGGCGTCGCGTAGGTCGTTGACCTCCTTGATCTTGGGATCGTTGTAACGGGGGTGCTCGGTCAGCAGCGTGACCCCGGCGTCGACAAGTTCGGCGCGTCGGGCAGCCTCTGCTGCGATTGCGGCGCTCCTGCCGCGATACTGTTCGACGGCGCGGGCGAAGGCGAAAGGCCCATTCTCGGCCTCGTCCAGCAACATTTCGACACATTCGGGTTCGTCGGCGAACTCTGCGAGCACGGCGACATGGGTGAGGTCGAGCCCGAGGGTCTGCGTGCGCTCGGCAGAGCGCCTATCCAGGGTGGCGAATTGCCGTCCAGCCTTGATCTGCTCCGGCTGGTAGCCGGTGTGCCGAGCGATGTCCTCGTCATCCATGCCGTCGAGGGCGAGCTGCTGGATGCCTCGGGCCTGCTGGGCTGCGGTGAGGTCCGTGCGGTGGACCTGCCGGAGCATGCTGATGAGCTGTTCCCGGTTGGCGGCCAGGTCGTCACGGACAATGACCTGGATCCACTTCTGCTCTGCCTCGACGGCGGACCAGTAGCGCTGCTCGCCGTCGATAATGAGGTACGGGCCGTCGTCGCCGAGCCCGAGCGGCGTGACGATGAGCGGTGAGAGGAGGCCGCGAACGCCGTCCTGGTGCAGGTTCTGCACGATGCCCGGCAGGGCCTGCGCGTCGTCGCGGGCGTTACCCGGGTTCGGCTTGATGTTGGCGACCTCGACCATGCAGTGCCGACCGGGCAGCTCGGGCATGTCCTGGTCGTCGCCGGTGCCCTGGGAGCGGGCGTCGGTCGTAGCGGCTGCGGGAAGGCTGATGGCTTCCGAGGAATCGTCTGGGGCCTCGCTGTCGATCTGCGGTACGGGTGCGGTTTTCGTAAGCACGGTTCGTGCTCCCTTCGGATTGTGGGTGTTGGTTGGCCGGGGGCGCGTCTGGGGCTGCCGTCCAGAGCGCTCCGGTGGTTTGTGGGGGCCGCTGTCGAGAGCGGCAGTGGCGGGCTTCGCGCGGATCGCTGTGGAGTTGTCAAGGAACGGTGCTCGATCAGTCAGGCGGCGGTGGCAAGAGCGGTGAGGTGTGGCCGGTTGGGCGGTGACGGCATGGCGCAGTCGGTGCAGGTGTAGCCGTTCCAACGGTGCGGCCTGGCACCGTCACCCGCCGGACAGGGCAGGAGCTGGAGATCAGCGAGGTGTGCCCGATTGAGGCAGACGGGGCACAGACCCCAGTTGGCGGTTGGCGGTCCGGAGATCGAGGTGTCGCAGTGCGCGCAGCAGCAGCCAGCCTGCCGGAGGGCTTGACCGATGACGTCCGCTGTGGCGATTGCGCGGCGGGCGTCGGCGGCGAGGCCCTTCCATGCGGCGGTCTGCTGTACGCGCTGCCAGTCCTCGTCGGTCAGGGCGGGGCTGGGCAGGCTGGCGGGGTCGTCTGCCTGGGCCTGTAGGTATGCCTCGACCTCTGCGCGGCCGAACAGGGGTCCGGTCCATTGGAAGGTGCGGGCGAGAACGGATACGAGGTGTCGTGCGTCGGGCTCCGCGAGGTTTCGCGGCAGCGATACGCCGTGAGGCAGCCCGATGAACATGGGCATCGTTGCTCCATCGGTAGAAGGGGATCGTCGCGAGGCGGCACGCGAGGATCGAGCGCGGATGGCGGTGGCATCGGCGAGACGTGCATGTGTGGACCCCTGCGGGTCGGGTGCCGCTGTGGCGGCGGCACCCGACCAGCGTCAGAGCATGGCAGCGATCTCCATGGCGCGGATGCCGGCGTTTTCCATGTCGAACGCGGCGTCGGGGTCACTGATGGTCTGCGCGGCGCTGGTGACCGCATGCAGCATGCCCCCGGCGGTGCGGTCCCCGCCGTCGATGAAGTGGTTGAGGATCAGGCGCTGCTGGTCCTCAGTGAAGCGAAGTCGCTGCCCGACGACTCGGATGGTGTGGTCGGGGTCGGGAATGCGTCGGCCCGCCTTTTCCTCGATCTCCTCGATCTTGCGGCGGACGTAGCGGACATCGAGGAAGCGGCGCACGGCGTCGCGGGCCTGCTTACCGATGAGGCTGAGATTCGCCTCATGGGTGTCGTTGCTCCACCGGATCGTGCCCTCGTCCATCTTTGCGCCGAGGTGAACTGCGCGCAGGGCGTCCTTGGTGATAGTGACGCCGTTGTCGCAGACCTGGACGACGATGCGCGGAGTGATGGTCATCGCGCCCGAGCCGGTTTCGCTGTTGGTGAAGACGAGACCGGCGAAGACAACCGGGTTGTCCGCGCCGGTCGCTCCGGTAAATGGGCTGCGGTAGTTGCGCAGCAGCGTCGGAGCGAGGGATTTGATCGCCTCGGAGTGGACTCGCACGACCATGCGCCGTTCACTTAGGTCGCACGCAAGGTTCACCCGCAGCCCGGACTCACGGATTCCGGACAGCACAGACATCAGAACATCGAGATGGTCGATGATTTTGTATCCGTCGCTGAGGAAGGCGCGCAGTATGCCGCCGCCGTAGCCGTTAGATAGGCAGCGGGCAAGGTATCGCTTGCCGTGCTGAAGATCGAGCCAGCCGTTGACGTTGGCGTCATAGAGGTGCAGGGCCTGAGCACGGGTTTTCCGCAGGTAGCCAGTGGGGATTCCCAGCTTCTCGCCGAGTCCAGCGTCGCCGAGTTCGGTGGGCAGGTACAGCCCATCGGAGGCGGTGACGCCGGTGTCAGTGAGGACCGGCTCCGCGCCGGTGATGCGCAGGTTGCCGGCTTCGGCTCGCAACATTCCGGTTCCGGCGACGATGTCGAGCTTGTATCCCTGCTGCTGACTGAGGATGTCAGTCAGGTCTGCCAGCGAGGCGTGTCGAGCGGTCAGGGGAATGGTGCTGATCGCGTCACTCACGACGGTTTCCTTCGGTTGGGTTGTTGGCTATTCGGTCGGGGGTTGCCGCCCCTTCCTCATGTATTTAATGATACATGACGCCTCTTCGGGTGTCTAGCCGGATTCCCTGGTCTTTGGTGATGGGTGACCTGATCTGGATCTCTGTTAGTGGAAGGTGGTAGCGCGCGAGCAGCGGGGAGCCTTCCGGGTCATTGCGCGTGTCGAACGCGGCGTGCCCTGCGCATTCCTGTGGCTCAGAGATTCTTCCCGGCGGCCTGATCTGCGATCGACCATTCTTTGTGGTGGGGGGCAAGCTGGTGTGTGGCTTGCCCCCCACCACAAAGAATGGTTGCCCTTGGGCAGGTTGCTGGGGAGAATCGGTCGCTGCTTTGTCCTTCCCCTTCCCGGGGCCTGCCTCGCCGGCGAGGCGCTGCGGTTCAGCGGCGGAACGCTGACCGGGCCGGGGGCCATCGGCCGCAGGCCGATTTCAGCTGGCGGAAGCTGGGGCACGGCGTTGGCGGACGAAGCTGCGACGGGGCGATCACCGTTGGCTCGTCAAGCAGTCGGGGAGGCGGACCGGCGATGGGCGGGCCCCCGGGGAGTTGTCGGCTGTCACTCGCATTGCGCGGGCAGCGGATCGCTCCTGCCTCTTTGGTTGATCCACTCCTGCACGCGACGGCGCTTCCAGTAACGAACCATGCCTGGCCCGGGTGCCGGTTCCTCATGATCGAAAAACGGGAGGTAGCCGTCCTCGTGGCGACGCCACGCCACTCGGCTAAGGTCGGCGTACCTATCCCATGTCCCTTGGCTGACCTCTAGGATCTTTCGAAACTCGGTGGCGGAGATCAGTTCATCCGGGTCGCCGACGAGATCTACGTAATGAACGCGTGCTCTGGCGGACTCGACGATCTGCGGCAAGAGGACGTCGCGGACGCGCTTCAAGTCATCGAGGGGAAACCATGACTTCTTGTCTAGCTTGACCGGCGCGGGCCAGCCCGAGCCCTGTTGTCGTTGCTTGGGTGAGGTCTTGAGTCGAACTGTCGCCTCGGACCGACGGGTGAACTCGGCCGCCCCGGCGATGTCGGTGTGCGGTTGGCCACCGATGTTCCGGATCTCCATGCCTGTCCCTGCCCGCGACGAAGACGAACCGGCGGTTGAAGCGACCGGAGGACTTCATCCGCGGACGAAGTGGCAACCCCCCGGTCGCCTGAAACAACCAACAATCCTCACCCCACACCGCGAACGCCATGAGGCCGAAGAGATTCTGATGTTAGCAGCCGGCTCCGTGGCTGCCGGGCCGCTGGGCTCCGTAGCGTGGGCGGCATCGTGGGGCGCCGTGCAGGGTGGCTACCTCGGGGCGTGGCCGCTCGCGTGGGGCTTGGGGTGCGTCGTCGACCGTCTCGGTGGTGCCGCTCCGGGTGGCCTGCTGAGCGGCGAGCAGCTTCAGCATCTCGGTCCGAGAGCCCATTGCGACCGCGCGCAGCGACCGCCACACGTCTCGGCCCTTGTCGGTCGGGTCGGAGCCGAGCACCCAGCCGAGGCATGCGCCGCCACGCGACCAACCGGATCCGATCCCACGGCGACTGCCCCAATCAGCCCGCCGTGCCCAAGGAACAGGGCCAGCGCCTCCAGTTCGTCGCCCGTCTCGCGCACCGCAATGCGCCGCAGCTCCGGGTGTCGGGGTGCAGCTCCGAGTGCAGGGCTAGGTACGGCTGCAAGCGCACACCGGCACCGAGTTCGTTCTACGTTCGGCGCCCCGCTGCCTGGCCAGCCTGAACTGCCGCGAGTGGAAACCCCGCCCCACTCCCACGTCGCGCTAACTTGATCTTTAACCTGTTGGGCGGTGGCATCGACCCCGGCTGATCGTGGGGACAGCCCTTGATCGATCATTCCTCTTGTCTAGGGAAGAAGATCGCAAACCAAGGGCTGTCTGGTGATCAGTGTGCACGATGCCGGGACGACCGGCGAGGTCGGGCGGCTGGCCGCGTTCCGGCGCGAGTTCCACGCCTGTCTGACCGCTCGACGGGACGCGTTGTTCGAGCTGGCTGACGCGCTGTTGTGCGGGGATGCGCCGGTGCGGTCGCTGGTGGAGTTGTCGCTGGTAGGTGAGCACCGCCGCGGTCACGGCTCGCTGTATGCGGCGTTGAACCGCGGCCGGATCGACATCGAGCGGCTGCGGACCGTGGTCGCGGCGGTGCCGCTGCCACGGGCCGCGGACGGGCGGATCGTCCTGGCGGTGGATGTGACCTGCTGGCTGCGGCCGGAAGCTCACACCTGCCCGCAGCGGGTGCTGTGCCACACCTACGGGCGCGGCAAGGACACCCACGTCGGGGTTCCGGGCTGGCCGTACTCGTTCGTCACCGCCCTGGAGACCGGGCGCACCTCGTGGACCGCGCCGTTGGACGCCCGCAGGCTGGCGCCCGGCGACGACGCCGCCACGGTCACCGCCGGCCAGCTGCGCGACGTGGTGCAGCGGCTGATCGCTGCCGGGCAGTGGCAGCCCGGTGATCCGGACGTGTGGATCGTCGCGGACGCCGGTTACGACGGGCCCCGGCTGGCGTTCCTCCTCGCTGATCTACCAGTGCAGGTGTTGGTGCGGATGCGTTCCGACCGGGTGCTGCGCCGACCCGCGCCACCCCGGCTGCCCGGCACCACCGGCCGCCCGCGACGCCATGGCGGCGAGTTCATCTTCGGCGACTCTGCCAGTTGGGGCGACCCGGACGTCGCCACGACGACCGACACCCGTCTCTACGGCACCGCGACCACGCGGGCCTGGCGCCGGCTGCACCCCCGGCTGACCCACCGCACCGCCTGGACCGCCCAGCACGGCCCGCTGCCGATCATCGAGGGCACCGTGATCCTGCTGACCGTCGACCGGCTGCCCTCCGGCGCCACCGCGAAACCGGTCTGGCTCTGGTGGTCCCAACCCGCCGCCACCACCGCCGAGGTCGACCTGCTCTGGCAGGCATTCCTGCGCCGCTTCGACATCGAGCACACCTTCCGCATGCTCAAACAGACCCTCGGCTGGACCAGCCCGAAACTACGCGACCCGAACGCCGCCGACCGCTGGACCTGGCTCGTGTTGACCGCCTACACCCAGCTACGCCTCGCCCGAGGCGCCGTCGGCGACGTCCGCCGGCCCTGGGAACGCCCAGCGCCCCCCGAACGGCTCTCACCCGCCCGCGTCCGCCGCGCATTTCGGCACCTACGCACCAAAGCCGGCTGCCCCGCCGCCGCGCCGAAACCGAGCCGACCAGGCCCCGGACGACCGCCCGGACACCCCAACCGCCACCGAGCAGCCCGCCACGACGTCCACATCGTCACAGCGGCCACCAGCAATAAGCCGAACAGCAACACCAAGAAAACGAAGACCTCGAATAACCCGAGACCACGCCGCACAGGTTAAAGATCAAGTTAGGGGCGGAGACCCACTGCGCCTCGCATTGGTGAGCGGCCGGGCGTGGTGGCGTAGGGGTCTGGCTCGCCCAGCTCTGGCCGCCAGGTGTCAGCCGGTACCAGCCCTGGCTCGATGAGACTGAAGTCGCCGAAGAGGGCGGTCAGCTCGGCATCGGTGCGCAGCACGATGTCGGTGGCTGCCTTGGTGCGGTACACGTCTGTCACCTTCGAGACGGTGGATTCATCGTGCTGGTCAGTGACCGAAGTGCTCGGGTGACAGATGACCATCGCGCTGCCCGACACGAGTTGCTCCCGTATCGGCGCGACGACGTCGTTGATCCGGTCGTTGGGCACTACTTGGAGTACGGAGCAGTACAGCACCGCGGTGGGTTGGTCGAGGTCGATGACTGTGGCGAGATCGCCATCGGTGAGAGCGTCGAGGATGCATCGGGGCTGGGTGAAGTCGGCCTCGATCGCGCGGCAGGTGGGATTGCCTGCCAGGAGTTGGTTGGAGGCGACGACCGCGACGGGGTCGATGTCAACGTAGAGTACGCGGATGGCCGGATCGATGAGCTGAGCGATTTCGTGCACGTTTCCCTGCGTGGGAATGCCGGAGCCTAGGTCTAGGAATTGCTTGATTCCGGCGTCAGTCAATGTTTTTACCGCGCGGCCTAGAAAGAGGCGGTTCGATCGTGCTGTCTCCGCCGCTTCGGGAAATGCGAGGAGGAGCTGTCGGGCGGCCTCGCGATCGGATTCGAAGTTCTGTGTGCCGCCGAGAAGGAAGTCGTACATGCGTGAGTAGGTGGCGCGGCCAGTGTCAAGGCTATGTGGACCTGTTTGGTTCATATGGTCTGTCCCTTGCTGGTGCGGTCTCCTTTGTGGAGCCGAGCCTAGCTGATTGTGCGGCGGCTTCGTGACCTTCAGGTGTCCGTAGCGCTTGCATCACAGAGTCTCAGCAGTTCACGGTAGCTGCTGCTGGGGTAAGGAGGGTGGGTGGGATCGAGCTAGGTCTAGTCGTATCGGTAGGTCGCATCGACGCTGCCGTGGTGGGGTGGGCTCGGTTCACCCACGGTCCGTTACGGGGGAGCAGGGTTGTGGGTGATCCTCCGTAGTCTCCCGTGCGCCCCCGGAATTGGTTTCTCTCATGACTGTGCTGATCGTCCGAAGTGGTAGCCGGAAGAGGTCCACCATCTCCGCCATCGGGCTCGTTCAAGGTCTATTCCTGGGTGCCCGCCGCCGCAGCGGATTTGTACTAGCCGCAGTGGTGGCGGGGGCGACGATGTTGACGGGTTGCTCACCCACCGACAAGCCGCAACCTTCCTCACCGGTGGCGTCGTCGGAGGCCTCCGGCGACGATCGTTCTGCCGGCGCTCGCTACCGTACGGTGGACGACCTCTGCGCCCACGTGGACCTCGCACCCCTGATTGCGGCACTGGGAGCAGCCGGTGCCTATCAAGGTCAGGCGTATGACGTCGCGGGCATTACCGAGGCAATGTGCTCGACCACCTTGGGAGAAATGCCGGAGGGTGCTTTCGTCCAGGTGAATGCCACCACCGGGGCCCCTGGCTCAGGTCAGGACATTTTCGACAGTCTGCGTCTGGTGCATCAGACGGACGGCGTCCTGGATGAGATCGTCGGCCTCGGCAGCGATGCCTACACCTACGAGAGCAGCCAGACCGGCAGGTTCGTCGTGACCCACGATGGCAACCTGTACCTCACCGTCGCCGTCATCCCGGCTCTCGACGATGTGGAGTTACCCGCAGACCTCGTCGACCGCATGACTGAGGTGGTCCGGTCAATCATGTCGCGACTGCGGGAGTAGAGATCCATTCCCGGCACCCGTCTGATCGGTGCAGTTCGGGCGTTCTGCTGCCTGGCTGGGCGCCATGCGGTCTGGAATCTCTTGCCATGTGTACGCATCTGACTGAGTTGAGGGCGATGATGATCCTGTACAACACGAGTATGGGTGTGGCGGCTGGACTGGCGATGCTCACCGTCGTTCGCTTCTGGACGCAGGTTCGTGCGTCAGAGACGCCTGACCGGTCTCAAGAAGTCGCCGACTACGCGCCCACCTTCCTGGTGCTCGGCGTCATCCTCACTGGGCTTGGTGGAGCAATGGCCACCACCCACCCTTTGACGGCCAACCCGCCAGTCAACCTCGTCTTCGGGGAGCCCTGCCTCTGGCTGGGGGTACTGCTCATCGGGGCGGGGCTCCACGTTCATCGGCGTCGACACCTGTCAACCGGGGCGTTCAGGGCCGTCTCGCCGATCGTCTTTGCGGTGGGGCTCATCCTGGTCTCATGCGCGGCAGCGATCTTGCGGTTCACGCTGATCGGCGCAGCGCCGGCTGCTGAGCCGATCACCGGGCTGCTGAACGACTACCCTCTCGTCGAGAACTCGTTCTTCGTCACTCTCTACGCGTTATCGGCCGCTGGTTCGCTTGCGTTTCCTTGGCTTGTCTCGGCGAGAGCTGACGCCGCATGGAAGGTCGTCCGGTGGAGTTGGTCAATCGCCGGGCTGGGATTCCTCCTGTTCAGTGTGTTGAACTTCTATACGCACGTCGGGCTGATGGTTAACCTGGACCGCCCCGCTGATTTCAGGTTCTAACGGGCCGGGGCGAGGGCGGCGGCTTTCCCTCGGTGGAACCGCCTATCTGCATCCTCCTAGGATGCCTACGGGGTGTGGCGGAGGGTATCGCTAAAGGTTCCTCATGGTTACACTCTGACGCTCGATCCGGATATCGGCTCCAGCGTCGGGAGGGTGCATGCTTCTGGCTCGGGCACGTCTGTCGCGTCGGCTGAGGCGGGCGAACATCCCCTCCCCAGCGGCGCCTTACCGCGCGGATGCTTGGTGCGAAGCGATCGGGCGCGAGCGAGGACGCGACCTGCGAGTCCAGGAACTGCGACTTGGCGTAGACCTTCCGCCGGGACTTCTGATCCGGCGACGTCAGGAGGACATCATCGTCGTCGACGACACGCTTCCCGAGCTCACCCGCACGCAGACCATTCTTCACGAAGTCGCACATCTCGTTCTGGATCACGACGGCGACGTGCTACATGACGACATCGATCCGGCCGTTGAGGCTGAGGCTGAGGCGGCAGCCGACGTGCTGAGCCGGTGGTTGACGTCAGCTGGAAGGGCCGCACCTGCCGCACTCCAGCGAGATGCCGCGGTAAAGCCGCCGGCGTGGCTCGGGCCGGCTTGGCTAGCCGATCGTCGCGCCGACTGGCACCTGTTGCAACTGTGGACGACCCTGCGAGACGGCATTCCCGATGCCGCAATCGTCAGTACCAGCACTGCTGTCCCCGCCCCAACGGAGATCAGCACTGGACGGCAACGCCATCGAACGGTCATCGAGGTGCTGGAGGTGTTGAGGCTCCTCCAGCCGTGGTGTAGTCCACGCGTGCATGACAGTGCCAGTCAGCGTGCTCGCCGCCACGGACTCGGCCCGGAGGCAGTGACGGCTGTGGCCGATGCCGCCACCATCGCCGTCGCGTTGCGTCACCGCCGTACCTCGCAGCCCCCCATGGCTGGCGGCGCGCCTGCGCTGGACACACGGCACGACGTGTCGTCTGAAGCCCGACGCCTCGCTCGCATGGCCTGTGCCTTGCACGACTCACCACTAGTCATGGCCGAAATCGCCCGGTGGATCCCGACGCTGGCCGCCGCCGACGCCGAGGTAAGTACGCACAGCGCCCAACACGAGCCGAAGAGAGGTGGCCTCCCGGGTTCAGTTTCCTGAGGATGCTGCTCGGCGGGCCCGGTGAAGTTGCACAACCTTCGCTCCACCACTCAACGCCGTGGGCTGCCAGAGGGCAGCGTGATCACGGACCTGGGTGGGGAACATCTCGCCCCCCAGAAGCGGACCGCTGCCTAGAGCACACCCGAGACCAGCGAGCTCGCGCCGTTCCTTCTCCGTGCGAATACCGGGCGCGACGACTGTCAGATCCAGATCTGTAGCGAGATCCACCGCCGCGCGCACCACCGACCCCGCTGGCTGCCATCCCGGATCCAGTGCGTAGGCGGGATCCACCCGCAGCATGCTCCACTCAGCTGCTGCCAGCGTCTCCAGCCCCACGTGCCCGCTGCCGAAATCGTTCAGGAGCAGCCGTACCCCGAACTGCCTGATCCACTCCGTGGCCTCACAGGCTGCCGCATCCGGCGGCGCTCCGAGCGCCAGCACCAACGATCGCCCTGGAACACGGTGCCTGCCAAGTAGGTCGCGAACGGCCTCTACGAAAGGCTGACTGAGTGCGGCGGAGGGAATAGGCACCACCAGGGCCACATCCGGCAGGACCTCACGCCATACCGCCGCTGCGGCAAGCGACTCCGCCACCAACCGCCGAGCCAGAGTATCGAGGCTACCGTCGGTACCATCGATGAGCTGGTAAGCATACTCGTCCGATGTGAGCACCTCGTTGTGTGAGTAGAGCCAGCGTGGTACGGCCTGCATCATCACGATCCTGCCGCTGACCAGTTCCACGATCGGCACGAAGGCCATCGAGAGCCGAGAGCTGTTCAGCTCGCGGGCGAGTGACCATTCCCGCACCGGGCCCACCTGATAGGACACCAGGCGATCCTCGCCCTGCTGACTGGCCCGCCACAGGACGCGCTCAGCTGCGTCGAGGAGATCCGAGCTTGGGTGGCCAGACGTCATCCCCGCGCTCACCCGCACGATGAGCCGGCGGCCGTCGATCCCTATCTCACGGCGCAACGCCGCGACTGCCCAGCATGATCGTTGATAGGCGACACCGACGGACACGTGTGGCATCACCATCGCGAGCGTGACGTCGCCGACACGAGCGAGCGTGGTCCCCTCAGGTGACGCCAGCCGCAGGCGTTCGACGAGGACTTCCAGCAGGCGCAGGGCACGGTCCCTGCCCACGGAGTCGGCCAGGAACACGTAGTTGTCCAGCCGGATGAGCACGGCGTGAGCGGAGTGGCCGGACTCGTCGAACTCCTGACGAAGGTGAGCCAGTAGCCCGGCACGGTTGAATAGTCCTGTTTCGACGTCGTGGCGGGCGTCGACCTCGTGGCGGCGTGCCTCCCGAGCGAGCAGTGTGTAGGCGTGCGCCAGATCGAGGCTGGACGACAACGTTGCAGCGAAGCTCCTCAGGGTGACCTCCTCTCGCGCCGACAACGACCTACCTGACCCGTCGAGATGGAGCGCCAGGACTCCCCGGATCCCGTCGGAGTCGCTGCTGACGCCGAACGGCAGGGCGTGCCGCGCCCCATGCATCTCGGGCGCGTCATCGGCGGGTCCGTCGTACACCAGGTGGGCAATGCCGCCGCGCTGGCTTGCGCGAACCAGACGTCCCCGCGGCGACACCTCGATGTCCACCGCCTGGACGCCAAACAGCCCCACCGCGCCACCGGCGCCGGTCTGCAGTACCTGACCGAGATCACGCGAGCTCATCGCATCGCTGAGCGCAGCCAACCGGCCCCACGTCTGGCGCTCCTCGGAGACTCTCAGGCGGTAGGCCAACAAGAGATGCACCACGAGCATCACCACGGGCAGCCCCACAAGCACCCGTGCATCCAGACTTGTGGCCATCGTGATCACACCTGCGATTACGACCTCAGCCGTAGCGACGGATAAGCGTGTCAGCCACAGCCCTCGCAGCGCGACACCGAAGGGCCGCCTGGTCGAGAGCGTGACCGCGACCGCGGTCACCAGGTCCCCGAACCCCACCACCGCAACGGCTGCGATCACAAAGGCAGCCAAGCCGTTCGTGATGGGCGAATCCGACACAGACTGTCCGAGGATCGGCCGGACGTTGAGGGCGATCATCACTCCGGCAGCCAGCGCCGCCGCGATGACGTCCATAGCGGTGTTGTGCACGAGCTTGTGCATCCAAGCTGAGCTCGGCCGGCGGGACACCAACCTGGCCACGCTCACGCCCACCGCCGTACACACGATCACCCACGGCGCGGGCACGGCCGAGGCGCAGACAAGGATCGCCATGGCCGTGAATGTCACGCGCATGGACGTCCTGGGCAGGCGCAGCGAGAAGGCCGTACCTACAGCGATGAGTGCGGCACACAGCCACAGGTATATCTGCTGGTCAGGTGGTGGTGATCCAAGATTCGGGATCGCCCAAGCGAGGCAGGCCCCCGCTACCGTGACGCCTGCCGTCGTGAAAAGGATCATCGGCACGTTGTCACGCCGCAGCGACATGGACTAGACCCCCGTGGTTGTAGGTCCACTCTCGCTTGAGGAGTGTCACAGTATCAGCTTTCGGCTGCGGTCAGTCCCACTCGACGCCTCTGCGCATAGCTCCTCCTCCTCGATATTGGCAGGAGGTGAAACGTATCGACGGGTGTGGAGTCTGGCAATGCTGCATGTCAGATTAGTCAGCAATTGTGTGCATCGACTAATCGGCTGATGGTTGCATTTCTCGGGAGTGCGGCAGGGAAGCAAGTGTTCATTCCCTCCTGTGGTTATGTCAATATCGGCATTCTCGTAAGTGCTCGACTCTTCTGCCCGGGTGTCTATGGCACCCGGTCTTCGGTCGGCGACTGGAGGTGTCCGCCGTCAAGGCGAGTTGTTGCGGTCCAGCGTGCGTCCGCACGATGTTTCACCAAGCCCGCTGCGGTGACGGTAGCGGTCCGGTCGGATTCGCGGGCGCAGTGCTGGCAACGCCGTGGGCACGGCGTGTGCGGTGTCACGGCGGTGAGGCCGCTGGCGTGCAGGATGGTGGTGACTGTTTGTTCGAAGGTGCTGGTTTCGCCGATGACGGTTTCGCCGGGGACGCCGAGCAGGTCGCAGTGGGTGTACCAGCGGCGCATCTCGTCGGGGGTTACGGGGATGGGCTCGGCCCGGTTGAGGTGGCGGTGGAGGGTTTCGTTGAATGAGACGTCCAGGTAGAACACGGCGACCGGTCCGGGATGACTGTCGATGAGGTGGTGTAGGACGGTGGCGTAGCGTTCGGTGTGCAGGATGCCTTCGAGAATGACGTGATAGCCGAGATCGAGGGCGCTGCGGGCGGTCGCGGTGATGAAGGTCGGGGCGACCGGCTGGATGTGGGCGCTGTCGTGTTCCCGGAGCAGGGTTCGGCGCAGGTAGTCCTGTTCGAGAAGGGCGCAGCCGCGCCCGTAGCGGCGTCTCGCTTCCCGGGCTGCCGTCGTCTTTCCGCTTGCCGAGTTGCCGCTCACGATCACGAGCGTCGGGAACTGTGGGGAGAACCGTTCAATACGCGACGGATCGGGGGTCATCGCGGCTCCCCCGAGGCGGGCCAGTTGACGGCGATCGTGGCGTGCCGCCGGGTTACGAGTAGCTGAGGTCCGTCAGGTTTGGGCGGGTGTGTGCCGTTGGGGTGCACGGTGATTGTCGGGCCGGGGCTATGCCGGTGGTTGTTTTCCCAGATCGTGATGAGGTCGAGCATGTCGGCGGTGAGGGTGTCGGCATCGGGTCCGAAGCCGTGGACGCCGAACTGCCAGGTGGTGTCGTCGCGCTTGCGCATCGCGAGGTAGGCGAAGCTGTTGGCGGTCAGCAGTGTCGGGCAGACGAACCGGTCTTGGGGGTCGACCAGGCCGGCGGCGCGCTCGCGGTCTACGGCGAGAGCGCCGAAGGGTCGGGGCTGGCTCGCCAGCCACAGGTGCAGCGACTCGAAAGAAGAGCCTTCCTGCATGGTGATGGTGACCGGCGACCATGCTTCCCGCCGCGGCGAGTGCAGGGCTGCGGCGAGTGCGGCCGGGTTCACCTCGGTGGTGGTGTCGTCCAGAGCCACGACGATGTCGTCGCCGCGCAAGACCAGACGGCGGGTGGGGTGGCGTCCGTCGCCCTGCATCGGTACGAACCCGCACTGCAGTGCCGCGGTGGCGAGAAGGTGATCCTCGTGGCGCCGCAGAGTGAGGCACCGGGTCATGCCGCGTATCCGCAGCGGCACGATGAGAACACCGGCGGGGGCGAGCTGGTCGATCCAGGCCGGTGGCAGGTCCGGTGTCTCCACGGTGACGATGATGGCGGTATACGGGGCGCGGGGCTGGTGTCCGTACTCGCCGTCGCCGTGTACCACCGTCACCTGCCGGTAGCCGGCACGGTCCAAGCCGGTACGGGCACGGTCGGTGACGTCGGCGTCGATGTCGACGGTGACGACCGTGCCGTCGGGGCCGACGATGTCGGCGATCAGTGCGGCGTTGTAGCCGCCGGAGCCGACTTCAAGGACCCGGGCGTCGGGCCGCAGCCTGGCTTGCTCCAGCATGTACGCCTGTAGCCAGGGCGCGGAGATCGAACTCGTCGCGCGTCCGTCCGGGCCGCGTCTGGTGATGACGACGTCGTCGGCGTACGCGGCGTCGATGCTGACGCCGTCGGTCGCGAACAGATGTCGCGGCACCCGGCGAAACGCCGTCCCCACCGCCGGCGAGGTGATCCACCGGTCAGCGAGGAGTCGGTCGGCGAGCCGGGCGCGGGCCTCATCGGCAGAGACGGTGTCGAGCGTGGAACCAGTCATGGGTTGACCTCCGTGAGCGGGCGTCGGTGGGGACGTGGATGCGCGGCGACAATATCGGGCGCATGTGACAAAACGTCCCAGCCGGGACTGCCCGCCAGGGCAGCGCGGTGAGCTGCGCGTGTAGGTGGGGTTGGTTGCCTTTGGCGGTCAGGATCCAGTGCGCCCCGCGTTCGGCGAGGTAGGTGACGTGCTCGCGTTGGCAGTGCAGGGCGTCGACGGTAATCACGGCGTCGCGCAGGTCGCTGATCTGGTCGAGCAGCGGCACGAACCGGGGTGATCTCGTTGGTCTTGCCATCGGCGTCGATGCCGGCCAAGACCACACCGGTAGCCTGGTCGCAGGCGGTCATCACGTGCCGGGTGGCCGTGTCGGTGGTGCGGGAGCCGCGCAGGGTCTTCCCGTCGACGGCGATCGCCCGGCCGGCCGTTGCCGTGGTGGCGGTGGCCCGGCGAGCCAGACACTGACCGCCGCGGTCAGCAATTGCAGGTCCATGGCCTGCAACAGTCGGCGGATCATCGCCTCCGGTGGGGCGCCGATCCGCAGCCATGCCCGGGGCGAGAGCCGTCTCGGCCGGAACATCGGCGACCCACTTGGCGATCGCGGCGTACGAGCGGTAGCCAGCGACCACGGCACACACCGCTGCGGTGACCACGACTGTCAACCGGTGCCGGACACCTCGCCCGGCTCGTGGCTCGGGTAGGTCGACGGGCGCCGCCGGCGGCCCACCAGCGGTTTCCGGCACGGTCAGAGCCGGTGCGTGGGACAGAGGCGAAATCAGCGATGATGGCAGCGCGGGCATGACTCACTTCGGGCGATCACCATGGCGTAGAGAACCTTGATGATCTTCCGAACGAGTCATGCCCGTCTTGCTGCGAGCAACAACGGCGCTTCTACTCCAAGCCCTGCAAGTTAGACACCGTCACGACTTTGTCGGGCCCTGCCCCGCACTCCGAGCCGCACGGCATCGCTCTCGGACCCGATGGCGCCCTGTGGACGCCTTGGGAACGGCACCTGGCCCGCATTGGCACCGCAGATCGTTGAGGGCGGTCGGGTGCCGATCTCGTTCGCCGTGATCTCGCCGACGTTCGCCGTGAGCAGACTGGGCGATGATTACGGGAGCAGGATGAGTTTGCCGCCGGGCCGCCCGGAGCAGCTGAGTTCGGCGGCCTCCTGGATGGCATCGAGGGGGAAGGTGCGGGCGATCGTGACGGTCAGGACACCGCTGCCGGCCAGCCGGGCGATCTCGTTCAGTAGGTCGAAGCGCATGTCGATATACGTGATCCGGGTACCGAGTTCAGCCGCAACGGCGAAGTCCGAGATGGTCAGGACCCGGTCGGGGTTGCCGGTCAGGTCGATCAGGGTCGGCAGCGAACTACCGGACGGGCTGGTCTGGCCGGGGCGGTCGGCCCGGCCAGCGATCGGGGTGGTGTCCAGAGCCCGGTCGATGCGGCCGGCGGCCAGGGTGGCGACCCGCTCGCTCATGCCTTCGCCATAGCCGGTCACGGTAGCGCCGGCCTGCCGTAAGGTGGCGGCCTTGGCCGATCCGGAGGTGGCAATCACCCGGACGCCGCGGTGCAGAGCGAGGCGCACCGCCGCCTCGCCGACAGTGGAGCCCGCACCGTGCACCAGCAGCAGCTCACCCGGCTGGACGCCGAGGTCGTCGAGGGCGTGCCACGCCGTGTCGGCGGCCATCGGCAGCGCGGCGGCCTGCTCGTCGGCGACACCGTCGGGAAGGCGTGCCCATGTGGTCATCAGCGCGTACTCGGCGGCGCCGGCCGTCGGGCCGTCGTAGGGCGCCGGTCCGAACACCCGGTCGCCGACCTCGATGTCGGTGACGCCCTGGCCGACCGCGTCGACGACACCGGAGACCTCGAGTCCGAGGCCGCGCGGCGGTGGCGGCAGTTGGTCGGCGAAGAGGCCGGCGACGATCGCCCAGTCGGCGGGATTCAAACCGCACGCCCGCACCGCGATCCGGATCTGGCCGGTGCCCGGTGCGGGTGTGGTGACGTCGCGGAGCACGAGGACGTCGGGGGATCCGAAGCGGTCGAACTGCAGAGCCCGCATCCGGTGACGACGATCGTGCCGGGGCTCGGTGGCGTCCGGGGCCCGCACTGCCTTGTTGATCATGTTGAAACCGTACGGAACGCAGAATGACCCAGTCGATGCTCTTCTGCGTCAGATGATTAACCTTGCGCATCATGGATGTGGTGAGTGATGTGCTGAGAGTGGCCAGGGTTCGAGGCACGCTCGGCGCGTGCGTCGAGGCCGGCGGGCGGTGGGCTGTCGCCGGCGAGGACAGCTCGGCTGCGGGTCTGCACGCCATCACCGCGGGCGAGGCATGGCTGACGAGGGCGGGGCGTTCGCCGCTGCGGCTGGGCGCCGGTGATGTCGTTTTACTCGCGGCGGGAGTCTCCTATGTGCTGGGTGACGCCCCCGGTTCGCCGGTGACAGCCTGTGATCCGGTCGAGCTGGCCCGGGTCCGGCGGACTGGCGAGGCGGTCCGGCTCGGCACCAGTGCCCCGGACACCAGGATCATCACCATCACCTACGAATCGGACTGCGACCGCACCTTAAAGACCCAACTCCTTTGCGCCTTGCCCGAGCTGATGCACGTCCAGGGCAGCACCGGTGCCGGCGACCTCGACGACACCGTCCGGATGCTCGGCCGCGAACTCGCCCATCCGCAGATTGCCACCACGACGGTGCTCGCCTCGCTTATCGACATCGCCCTGATCCAGGTGCTGCGCGCCTGGTTGCCCACTCGTGCCGGCGAACGCCGAGGCACTTGGCTCGGCATGATGGGCGACCCGGTGGTCCACCGCGCATTGCAGCACCTCCATGCCGACCCTGCCCGCCAATGGACCACCGAGAGCCTCGCTGCCGCGGTCGCCGCCTCACGGTCGACCCTCACCCGCCGCTTTTCCGCGGCTCTCGGCCTGGCACCCGCCGCCTACCTCACCCAATGGCGGCTGGACGTCGCCGCCAGCCGCCTGAGGACCACCGACCAGCCCGTCGAGTCCATCGCGGCAGCCGTCGGCTACAACTCCGCGCCGGCGTTCAGCCGTGCCTTTGCCCGGTCACATGGTGCCCCGCCCGGGCGTTACCGGACGATGTGCCGCCCGAGCTGAGCAGGGACTCACCACCGAGCTGACGAGGTTCATCGGCTCCGTCAGCGCCGAGGAGCGCTACCCGTAAGGGCGTCCACGGCGCTGCTGACCGACAGGCTCCACGCCGACTGCCCGAGCAGGCGTTGTAGGAAGCCGCAGCCGCCCGCGCTGCAGCCGCCCGCGCCGACCGCGATGTCGCCGCATACCGCGCCGAACTCTGCAGCCATCCGCGTGCTCGGCGCGCTCCGCGCGACACAAGGCCGACGCGGCCGAGATCAAGGCCAGGCTGGGCTCTGATTGGCGGAATCGTCCGGTGTCCTGTCATCCGTCGGCAGTCGCACAGCTAGAACACAAACACCAAACTGATCAAACGACAGATGTGCGGACGAGCGGGCTCCGCTTTCCTACGACACCGAATCCTGCTTAGCTGACCAGCACCCTCAGTCACCACGAATGTGAGACAGAGCCGTTGGCGAGACAGGCCCACGCCGTAGGAGAGCCATGCGGCCGATTCCCGGTGCTCCATTGGCTCGGAAGTAGTACAGGACCAGCACAGAACTTGTACGTCTTGGCGTTCCCCGCCGCACCCCTCGGAGGCAGAATCACATCACTGGGGATCGGACGAGAGTCGTCCGCTGTACCGCAGGGACGCTGCTCGGTTGCGGCAGTGTTAAGTGCCGGACTCTGCCAGCAGGCTCGACGGCAGAGGTCGTTGCTAATGAACGGTGATGCCGTCCACTGCTACGATTCTGGCCCTCGAACTGCGGCCCGCTTCCTTCGGAGGCTGTATGGACCTCACGGCACTGCCGCAGCGGATACTTGGTAACACTGGTATGGCCGTGCCTGCCCTTGGCCTCGGCTGCTGGGCGATCGGTGGTCCCGACCATAACCTTGGTCTTCCCATGGGCTGGTCCACTGGCACCGACGCCGCCTCCGCAGAGGGGCTTCGGCGGGCATACGCGCTGGGGGCGCGACTGTTCGACACCGCAGATGTCTACGGTCATGGTCATTCCGAACGCCTTCTCGGTGGTCTGGTGTCAGAGGTGGGTCGAGATGACCTGGTGCTCGTTTCCAAGGTCGGCTACTTTGCGGGCACCGCAGCGCACGGTTATGAGCCACGACATATGCGTCGCCAGTTGGCGCAGAGTCTTGACAACCTCGGTACCGACTACCTGGACATCTACTTCCTGCACCACAACAGCTTCGGGCCGGATGATCAGTATTTGGAAGCTGCGGCGGCGATGATGCGTGAGCTTCGCGCTGAGGGGCTGATCCGAGCGGTGGGGATGCGTGGTCCTCATCGCTATGCTCTCGACCGGTTCACCACTGCACCCGACCAGCGCGATGACAAGATCGCACGGTTTCACCGCCTCTTCGGTGTGATACGTCCCGACATCCTCGCCGTACGCGACAACCTGCTGACCCCCTCTGATCGCTCGGCGGGTCTCTTCGCCTTCGCCGAAGCTCATCAGGTGGGTGTACTGATCAACAAGCCGCTCGGACAGGGCCTGCTCACCGGCACTCACCCGCGTAGCGGGCAGCGCACGTTCGGCGATGGTGACCATCGCACCCGCAAACGCTGGTTCACCGACCCGAACGCCACCGCGGCGATCAACGAGGGCCTCGACGAACTACGCACGCTACTCGTCCGCGACCCGACTCGCCCCTGGACCGACAGCCCGGTCGGACCGCGCGACTTCATCCGAGTCGCGCTCTGGTCGTGCCTCTCACGGTCACAGCAGGCGGCGGTCCTGGTCGGTTTCACCCATCCCGACCAGGTGCTAAGAAACCTGACCTGTCTCGGCCCCCAACCACCCGACGAGGACATCCTCACCGCCGCCCGCACGGTGATGGGGCGGGTCCAACAACGCCTCGACAGCACCGGACAGGTGTTCCTCGACGAACCCGCCGACGGAGGGCGGTAGGCCGGTGACCTACCAACCCTCGCTGTTCACTCAGACTCGCATCCGCCCGCCGGCGCGCACCGACGTCGTCAGCCTGATCACCTGGAACGTTCAGCACGCCTCCGCTGCTCGGGCCCGCCGGCAGATCGATTGGCTCACCGCGCTGGACGATGCCGACATCGTGGTCCTCACCGAGGTACCCGCCAGTGGCGACGCGCACGCTGCCTTGCTGGCCGACCACGGCTACACCGTGCTCTGTCCCGCACCGACCGGCGACTATCGCACCCTGCTCGCCACCCGAGTCGGGACGCTGACCGCCGCCGACCACCTGTACACCGGCGCTTACCCAGGTCGACTCGTTACCGCGAGCATCGCTCTTTCCGGCCGTGTTGCCTTAGCCATAGCCGGTTTGTACGTGCCCTCCCGGGGCCCGAAAGCCCACCGCAACGTCGCCAAGCGCGCCTTCCAAACCGAGATCGCGACCCTGCTGCCACACCTTCGCAGTGCCTTCACCGGCCTGCCGGTCCTCATCGCTGGCGACCTCAACGTCCTCGAACCCGGCCACCAACCCCACCACAGCGTGTTCGGCGTCTGGGAGTACGACTTCTACCGAGCGTTCACCGACGCGGGATTCTCAGACGGCTTCCGTCACCGACACCCTGACGCCGACGAGCACTCCTGGTTCGGTCGCGCCGGTCTCGGCTACCGCTTCGACCACCTCTTCTGCACCACCCACGACCTACCGGGCCTGCTCCACTGCAATTACCTGCACGCCCCCCGCACGCAGGCCCTGTCCGACCACTCGGCCCTCGCCGCAACCCTGCGTCTACCTCTGGCCAGCTAACCGACTCGTCACCGGCCGAGACCCACGACTCACCGTCCTGGGTCAGGCACTCCACACCCATCCGCCATCACACACCGTTACCACGTCAGCACGTGGACTCTGGGAGTAGTCGATGTCTGATCCCGTGCACCAGAGGCTCCTCGACACCATCACCCACGCCACCGGACAGGACGCGAGCGCCGACGCCCGTCTACGGCACGTGTCCCTGACCGAACCGACCGCCATGACCGATGCCCTCGCCAGATGGCTACCCGGCCGCTTCACCCTCACCGGCACCTTGGATCGACGACTCCTGCTCGCCGAACACTGCGACCGTCCTGGCTGGACCGTGACCGAACTCAACGGCGAAGCCCTTGCCTCCCGCGACTGGCCCGCATGGACCCGTCACCGCATCAACGTCGAGCACCCACACCGGTGGCTGTCGACCGGCACCCTCACCGACGACGGCGCCCACCGCCTGCTACATCCGACAATCCTGCTCACTGCCCTCTACCACGCTGAGCACTTCCCGCTGCCGCGTTTCCCTCTGGCAATCTCCGACCTTGCCCGGGCCGCCCGCGCGACCCTGTCCGGCCAGGTCCGACTGATGGACATGCAGCTCGGCAACACCCTCGAAGACCTGACTGCCGCCATCGAGACCCGGCAACCGGACATCGTCGGTATCTCCGCCACCTTCGGCCAGCACGACCTGATGATCCGCCTCCTCGACCACCTATACAGTCGACAGCGCCCACCGCTGGTCCTGGCTGGCGGAAGTCTCACCGCCCGCAACGAGCGCGTGCTGCTTCAGCAATACCCACACCTACTGATCGCCCGTGGTGCCGGCGAACCCACCATCGCCGACATCATCAGCCACGTCCACGGTGACCTTCCACTCCACGCGGTTCGCGGTTTGGGCTATGCCGGCGCTGCCACGCCCGGACGCCTGACGATCGGCAGAACGATCAGGCACACCGCTACGGTGGCCAACCGTTCACAGGAGGACTTTCTTCCCGAGCTGGACCTGCTCGGCTCCACCTTTGAGCATAGAGGTGTCGCCCAGCTCGAAACCTCCCGTGGCTGCACCAACACATGCAGCTTCTGCCCCCGCTCCCATAAAGGACGGTGGGCTGGTGGCCCACCACAGAAGCTGCCCTGGATCTTGCGTGAGATCCGTACCGTGTTCGACCGCCACCCCGACATCTCCCGCACCCTCTACCTCGTCGACGAGGAAATCATCGGGGGCGATGCGGACGCGGTGCCGCGTGTACTCAGCCTGGCCGCCACCCTGCACCAGAGCGGCTTCCGGTGGGAATCCTCATGTCGCATCGACCAAGTCGTGGACCTGGACCGGGACCGCGCCTGGCACATCGAACGAGCCACAATGTGGCGACACCTGTTGGCGCTCGGGCTACGCCGAATGCTGTTCGGCGTCGAGTCGGGCGTCACCTCCATCCTGCAACGGTTCAACAAGGAGACCACCGCCGAGCAGAACGTGCTGGCCGTCAGAACGCTGTCCGCACTGGGCGTGCCGACCCGGTTTACCTACATCACCTTCGACCAGATGATGAGCCTTGACGAACTCAAGGCGACCCACGACTTCCAGGCACGCACAGACTTGCTGCTGAAGCCCTTACCGCAACTCGCCGTCGAAGAGATCGTTGATGGTGTGCGAGACCAGGACTTCGTCGCCACACACAGCCAAGGTCGCCCCTTCTACACCGCAATCTCCTACATGCTCGTCGGCATGGAGTGCCTCATCGGCGCTGCCTACACCAGACGCGCCCACGCCGCCGGGCTCACTGGCGCCCCCGACCCCACCATGGGCCGCGTCGAAGCCCACTACGCCGACTGGCGCATCGGCCGCGCTGCCTATCACGCCCAGCTATGGATCGACCGAAACTTCGCCCTCGACTACACCTGCAAGTCCCTGGAGAAGATCCTCGACGGCCCCCCGCAGCAGGCCATCCGTACCGCACGCGCCACGATCAAAGACCATGCCTTCAACGTCCTTGCTCGATCCCTCGACCTCATTGCCACCCGATCGCCGGCACCGCCCGAGCCCGCCCATCTCGACACTGCCCTGCGCGTCGCGATGGATGGAGAACTCCTTGACCTTGCCGACCACATGGCTGCTACCGTCGCCCGCGTGCTGCCGGCCCTGCCTGCCGACGCCGCTGACCTCCTGAGCCGCGAGTTTGGCCGCTGGCAGCGACGTTACGGCGACTGGCAATTGATCAACGCCAGCGATCCCTGCGGCACCTGACCCAGCCCTTCCACGCCACGCGCCTGGTCACTGACACAACGTCACAAATGCCCGTCAACCGTCAGAACATGGAATACCGTATGGCAATGTCAGACGCACCGCACTCCCTCTGGTCAACCACATCCGACGCTGCGCTGGACCTCGACGCCGTCGTCGCCGCAGGCTGGGCCGATCCCAGCACCTTTCCCCCGGCAGAATTCGCTCGGGCCGAAGCTTTCTGGCAGCAGCGCCGCGTTCACGACCCGGCGCTGCTGGCAACCCGCAGCAAGGCCGCCGACCTGGTCCAATCGTGGACCGGCCGCACCCCGCGCGATGTCGGCAGCTTCGGCAATCAGCTCAATCTGGACAACTCCGACCTCGACCTGGGCATCGGCTACCCAGTGACAGAACGACACTCGTTGCACGAGGCCCTCAACGGCCACGCCGCCTTTAAAGGCGAGCGATACACGAGCTTCAAAACCACCCGTCTGGTTTATAGTTTCACTCTTGACGGGATTGAGATCGACCTTTCTGCTCTCACTGAGCACGATTTCGAGATTGCCTGCCGCATGCTCGACGAAATCGACACCAGTATGAGCCGTGAAGAACGTATCGCTCACACATGGATCAAGCACCTGCTGTGGAGCGCCGGCCGCCTCGACGACTACGCATCGTGGAAACTCGTCACCTACGCCCGCTACTGCCCCGAATTCAACTGGGTGCCGATTCCGCAGTCGACGTCGTCGTGATGCCTCAACCGCGACGGATGTGAGGCGTAGACTGTCGGATTCGGGGGGTGTAGGCGTGGTGTTCCATGCTCAAGTGACAAGTCCGTGGGTGCTGTCGGTGGGGCGTCCCAGTTCAGTCGTTCAATACAGGGGTACTGGGTTTAGTCGCCGTCGTGATGAGGCTTTCGCCATGTCGCGGTGCATGCTTCGCTTATGACGAAATCCCGTTGTCGTTTGATCCGGTTGGCTACCCGGATCCGAGCTCAACGGCAGCATAATCATCCCACTCGTACATTCGGTTATCACGATGAAGAACGATCAGCTGACACCCGCGTACATGAGCTATAACCGGATCTGCGGAGACCTGCTGGATGGCCGCTGCCAGCGGTTCCCCGGATGCCTCGCTATTTGTGTAAGCTAGGCTCATATGGGGATTGAAGGGGCCTTCGGCTTCTGGAACCCGTTCGCTTCCCCATACATCGGCTATAGCGCGTCGAATGGCAGATCGAAGCTGGCGGACGGGATTGGCGGGCTCGATGGCGATCTGGATTGACTCCGGATCGACATTCGGTGCACCGAGGCTGAGATCGAATGGCTCCAGCACCTTGCACCGTGCCTGTGTCGCCTCGATGATGCGCTTGACGTCGGCTTCGTCGACCTCATCGACGAAGCCGACGCCTTGCATGGTCAAGTGAAGCCATTGTGGGGGGATGGGATCGAGGCACGGGATCGTGTCGAGCGCAGTACGGTAAGTGTCGGCCAGTTTTGCGACCTGTGGCTGGTGAGCGAAAGTGATGTGCCAGGTGTAGAAGCGCCTTCCGACGGACCATCCCGGGCGCCAGTACCAGTGGTCGCGGACTCGATCAGCATGGACGCTGCTCATGTGTGACTCCTCCTGCCGCGCTAGGGACCTCGGTGCTCGGTGCGATGGGAGCGGGGTGCCCTTCGCAGTAGGTCTCTATCGCAGAGGATAGTGCCGGCGTGGAGCGCTGCGCGCGCAGGCTTGGCAGGGTAGTGATTGTCCTGTCTAGTTGCGCTAGGCGATGGGCGACAGTAGCCAGCCTCCTCTCTGCTGGTGCTGCCAGGACAGGGCCGAGTACGTGGGCGGCTAGTTCAACATCACCCATCGTGGCGTAGCCACGGGCCGCGGTGATCCGTAGCTGGGCGAGAGTGCCTTGCGCCGCATGGGCGCCGTCGGTGCCGTCGAGTAGAGCCATAGCCGTACGGGCTGCATGCTCTGGCTGGCCGCTCCTCGCTAACACCGAGGTCACGTAGTTGATACGTCGAGTCTGGTTGCAGGAGAGCAGGCCGGAGACTTCGTCGGCAGAAACTGCCCCTGTGGAGCAGGGGATGGCGGTGATGAGTTGCCGTGCTCGTGCCGCAGAACCGCCCTCCGCGAGAGCATCTGCCTCTTGGCAAGCCAGCATCGTGTGGACGGAACCGATCGCAGGGTATAAACGTCCGCGGGCGGCAAGGTCGGCGGATTGAGCGAATTCTCCGGCCCACATCGCAGTCTTGCTCATGCTGGATAATACCCAGGCTTTCAGGGTCGGATCGGCGGCTAAGTCCGCGCACAACCAGGCTGTCCAGTTGTATTGTCGAGCAGCGTTCAGATGGTCACAATCTCCTGCCATCCAGCCGACCATGGCGTGGAGGTATCCAGCGGCGAGGTGGAAATCTCTACTTCTAGCGCCGTCACAGAATTGGGCGCGTCGCATTACACTCTCGGCCAAGTGCACAGCCTTCCGAAAGACTGTGCTTGGTGGGGCATGAAGGTACTCCTGCGAGACGGATTTCACGAGACGAAAGACCTGACCGATGTCTAGCTCCTCGAGCTGCTCATTCCCGTGCTCGCGATCAAGCCAAGGGCCGTCAGATTCTTCTGCCGAGCGTGGAACCTGATGGTCAGAACCTCGACGGGATGTCAGCGTGGCGAGAGTTGCCAAGAATCTTTGTCGGGTATGCGCTGCGGCGCCGCTGAGATCACGGTCAAGGATTTCTTGCGTCTCGTGGCGCAACCGGATATCGCTGCCCCGCTTCTCCCAGTTCCCTATTGAGGCGGCAGAGATCCCCAAGTGAGTGGCAAATGCTCGGATACTCATCCTGCGAGCTAGTCGAAGTGCCCGCGCCTCTTGGCCGGTCCATCGCACAACCATCGTCATGAGGCTGCCTCCCAAAGTCGGTTGGCCAGGTGTCGCTGGATCTTAACGTGCCGCGAGGGTTGCTGGTACAAGACTGGTACAAGACCTGTGCATCCCCCTGTTCCCGCCATGAATGTCCGGTGGGCAAGATCTTAATGAATGGCAGGGAGAGCTGGAAGTAGGCAACCGAAATGTTGTTGAGCTGGACGTGTCGGAGTAGACGGAACGCCTGCTTGGGACCTGCCACCGCAGTTTTGATCAACGGTGGCAAGCGGTTGGTTGACCCAGATGGTCGCCCATCCGGGTCCCGATGATGGTCTGGGTGGCCGCGGCCACCATCGCCACTGCATCGCGCCTAGCCGCTAGACCAGTTCAGCGAATCGTTGCCGGCGAGTCAGATTGATAACCACTAGCAGAGCCAGAGGCAGTGTGTTGGGTTCGGAGTGCGCAACGAGGCGGGGTGCCCATCCAAGGCTGCGCCGGTTGGCGGATATGCCGGTGCGGCTGAAGGCGGCGCTGATTGTGGTGCCGACTGCGTTGGCTGCGGTGGTCTCGACTGGTTTTGGCCTCTGGTCCTCGGCCGCTGAGGCCAGTGCGGCACAGAGCGCGGGGGAGTTGTTCGGTGCTAGTGCGGCTGCTGCGGAGGTGACGCAGCGGTTGCAAGCTGAGCGAATCGCCGCGCTGGGTCTGCTTCTTCCGGGCTCGAAGGTGACCCCCGCAGATTTTGAGCGGGCGGTGCAGGACACGGGAGACGCGGTGTCACGGTTCCGTGAGCGGCGTGGCGGGCTGGAGTCTCTTCCGACGAGCGTGCGGGCGGCGCTGGGGCGGGTGGACAGCGGTCTGTCGGACGTCAGTGCGCAGCGGCAGCGCGTTCGTGGTGACGGGGCGGTGTCCTTGTCAGCGGTGGCGTTCGCTTATCGGGGTGTGGTGGCTGATCTGGATGATCTGCTTCTTGCGGTGGCGCAGAGTGGTGTTGCGCCGGAGTTGGCGGATGAGATGCGGGCGTCGGCGGCGTTGTCGCGGGCTCGTGAGTCGGTGGGTCAGCAGCAGGTGGCGGTGTTGCAGGCGGTGGCGGCGCGGCGGCTGACGCCGGCGTTGCATGCCGAGATTGTGGCTGCGCGGTCTGCGCAGGATGAGGCGTTACGCGAGTTCGATGGCCTGGCGCGGCCGTCGTGGCGGGCGCGGTTGGGCCGCACGTTGACCGGTGAGGACGTGTTGGCGGCGGTGCGGCTGGACGGGGTGGTGTCCGGCACTGGGGTGTATGAGCCGGTGCGGTTGCCGGGTGGTGCGCAGCAGTGGGCTCGGGTGATGACCAGCCGGGCCGATCTGCTGGCGCAGGTGCAGAGGTCTGTTGATGCCGATATCTCGGCTGCTGCTCGTGGCCTGTGGTTGGCGCAGGTGCGGTCGGCGGTGGTCCAGGCCGTGGTGTTGGTGGTGATGGTGCTGGTTGCCGTGGTGACGGCGGTGCGGGTGGCGCGGTCGTTGGTCGCGCAGTTGTCGTCGTTGGAGCAGGGGGCGCGGCGGGTGACGGAGGTGGAGTTGCCCGCGTTGGTGCAGCGGTTGCGGGCGACGTCGGATCCGGCGGTGGCGCGGCAGGTGGCTGAGGGCGCTGGTGGGGTGGCGGTGCCGGTCGTCGGCCGTGACGAGGTGGGTCAGGTCGCGGGGGCGTTCAACCAGGTGTTGAAGGCCGCGGTGGATGCGGTGGCAGGTCAGGCGCGGAGTCGTGCCGTGGTCAGCGCGATGATCACGTCGGTGGGGCGGCGGGTGCAGACGTTGACCGATCAACTGTTGGGCAGCATCGATCTGCTGGAGCGTGACGAGGAGGACCCGGATCGGTTGGCGCGGGTGTTCACCGCGGATCAGCAGGCGACCCGGTTGCGCAGGTATGGGGGGAACCTGCTGATCGTGGCCGGTGGGGGTCCTGGGCAGTCGCAGCGGGAGCCGGTGGTGCTGGCTGATCTGGTCAACGCGGCGTTGTCGGAGACCGAGGGGTTCGCCCGGATCAGGGTGGGGCGGCTGGTCGAGGTGGAGATCGACGCTCGTGCGGTGGATGCGGTCAAGTCGATCCTGGCGGAGTTGTTGGACAACGCGACCCGGTTCTCCGCCGGTGACGTGCAGGTGTTCGGGGTGTGGGCCGGACACGATGTGCAGATCCTCGTCGTCGATACCGGCCTGGGTTTGCTGCCGGAGCAGTTCGCGCGCGCCAACACGTTGTTGGCGAGTCCGGAGGTGGAGGTCGCGGTCACCGACCAGATGGGGTTGGTGGTGGTCTCCCGCCTGGCGCGCGAGTTTGGGGTGCGGGCACGGCTGAACGCGACCCGACCCACTGGTGTAACCGCTGAGGTCGTGGTGCCGGCGGAGTATGTGACGCGGGTGCGGGTGCGGGAGATCGTGGTGCCGGGCCAGGCGGCTCCCCGTCCGGCCGGACCTGATCCGGTATCGGCGTCGCCGGCTGTCTCGTCGATGCCTCGGACCGGCACCGGTTGGGCGGGCCCGAGCGCACCGGCGCCGGGGGTGCCGCCGCGGGCGCGGCCGGTGCCGTCCGACGTGACGATGGAACTGCCGGCGGTGCCTCGTCAGCGCGGGCCCCTGCCGCTGCCGCCAGGGGCGGTGGAGCCGGGTGAGCCGCCGATGTTCCGGCATCTCTCGGCTCAGTCGCCGTGGCTGTGGCCGGTTCGCGGCGATGGCCCTGGTGACGGCGGGTTCCACACCGGTGCGGACGCGGGGTGGCAGGCGGCGGCGTCGGCCGCCGACCCGTCCACGGATGGGCGGACCGCGTCTGGTCTTCCTCGGCGACGTCCGCAGGCGCATGTGGTGCCGGGCGGGTCATCGACGCCCCGTCTGTCTGCTGGGGCTGCTCCACCGATAGATCCGGCGGCGATTCGGGCTCAGGTCGCCGGCACGATGCGCGGCCTGAAAGCCGCGTTGACTCCTCCCCTTTCGACAGGAGAACGCTGATGAGCGTCATCACCTCTACCGCGAATGCCCGCAATCCCCAGCTGTCGGTCGTGTTGGATGGCATGGCCCGGCAGATGCCCGACGTGGCGCACGTCGTGGCGGTGTCCGGTGACGGTCTGCTGCTGGCCAGCACCGCCACGTTGGACGGCGACCGGGGTGATCAGCTCGCGGCGATCGTGTCTGGTCTGGTCAGCCTGGCGCGCGGCACCGCCGACCTGTTGGAGACCGGTGGCGTGCAGTTCCAGATGCTGATGATGCACGACGGCATCTTGGTGGTGCAGCAGGTGTCGGACGGGTCATCGTTGGCGGCCCTGGCCCGTGCCGACTGCGATCCGGCCGCCGTGGCCTACGAGCTGGCGGCGTTGGCGGCGCGTATCGGTGAGGCGGTCAAGCCAGGCCCCCGCACGACCGGCTGACCGCGTGCACACCGATGTCGACCATGGAATCAGAGCCTCGCATGCTCGGCCAGCGCCCCTCGGTGGCCAAGGTGCTGGTGGCCGGAGGACCGGGGGTGGGCAAGACCTGCTTCCTACGGGCCGCCTGCCACGGCCAGGCGGTGCTGGCGGGTCGGCCCGGCAGCGTATGGGAGATCGGCTTCGCCACGCTGCCCGGCGGTATCACCGTCGCGCTGCGGACCACCCCCGACCAGCGGCGCTGGTGGTGGATGTGGAACCACCTCGCCGTCGGCGCGCGCGGGGCGGTGGTGCTGGTCGACACCAGCCGGTTGGCCATGTCGTACCCGGTCCTGGACTACCTCGACGCGTGTCGGCTGCCGTACCTGGTGGCGATCAACCGGCCGCTCGGCGGTGCCCGTAACCGCCACGAGATCCGCGACGCCCTGCGGGTCACCGCGCAGGTCCCGGTGCTGACCTGCGACGCCACAGAACCCGAATCCGTGCTGGCCGTGCTGCGTCACCTCGTCACGCCCGAGCCCACCGACCACCCGCCGCACCACCGACCTCTCTCCCTTCCCGGTCACCGTTCGAAAGGACCCCTCATCCCGTGATTCCTCCACTACCCGCCCGCCGGCCCCGATGGCGGCTGACCATCGCCGCTGCTGTGGCCGTCGTGCTGCTCGCCGTCTCCGGATGCTCCGGGTCCAGCCTCGGCGACCCGGACAGCGGCGGCGACGAGATCCGCATCGGTCTGATCGTGCCGAAGTCCGGCCCCTACAAGGCCATCGGCGACGACCAGGCCGCCGGCTGGCGCCTGGCCCTGGACAAGCTCGGCGGCCGGCTCGGGGGCCGTCCCGTGAAGGTGATCGAGGCCGACGAGGGCGACGGCAAGGCCACCGCCCTGGCCTCGGCGCGCAAGCTGATCGAGCAGGACAAGGTCCTCGCCCTGGTCGGCGGAGCGACCGCCGACACGGTCCAGACCCTCTACCCACTGCTCAACGAGACCAAGGTGCCGCTGATCGGTATCGGCGGCCGGCCCTCCACCGTCGACGACCCCACCTACCTGTGGTCGACGTCGTGGCTGAGTCAGGAGACCGGCGCGTCGATCGCCCACTACCTGCACGAGAAGGTGCGCGACGGTCGGGTGTGGGTGATCGGCCCGGACTACATCGGCGGCCACGACCAGATCAACGGGTTCGTCGACGCGTTCCGCACCGCCGGCGGCCAGCTCGCCAACCCCGGCGGGAAACCGACCTGGACGCCGTGGGCACCGGCCCCGACCACCGAGTTCTCCCCGTACCTCACGCAGATCAAGGGTTCCAGCGCGGCGGCGGTGTACACCTTCTACGCCGGTGCCAGCGCGGTCGAGTTCGTCAAGCAGTACCGCCAGTACGGCGTCACCATCCCGCTGTACGCCTCCGGGTTCCTCACCGAGGGCGCCCCACTGGCGGCCTTGGGGGAGCAGGCCAAGGGCATCTACACCGCCCTGAACTACTCCACCACCCTCGACAACGCGGCCAACCGGGACTTCGTACGCCGCTACACGGCGGCCAACGACGGGAAGCTACCGAACATCTACCACGTGTGCGCCTGGGACGCCGCGCTCGTACTGGACAAGGCCATCGCCGAAGCGATCACCCAACCCGACGCCGCACCCGCGGCCACGACGCCGGCTGCCGTGGGCAACCCGCAGGTGAACAGCACGGCACCGTCACCAGATGCCCCGAGCGGTGTCGCGGGTGAACTGACGTCGCAGTCGTTGACGGCGGCCCTGCCGCGGGTCGGGTCGATCGACTCACCCCGGGGCGCCTGGCAGTTCGGGCCGACGAACCACACCCCCGTGCAGGCGTACTACCTGCGCGAGGTCGCCCAGGACGGGCAGGTGTGGGTCAACCGCACCGTGCAGACCCTGACCACCCTCGGCTCCTGAGGAGATCCATCATGACCACGACCACCGCCGACGGGCAGACCGCCGGGTACATGTTCGACAACGCCACCGACGAGGCCGCCCACCAGTTGCGTCATCTGGGTGAGGTCCTCGACCCGGGCACCCGCCGGACCCTGTTCGAGCTGGGCATCGGACCGGGCTGGAAGGTCACCGACGTCGGGGCCGGGGCGGGCACGCTGACCGCCTGGCTGGCCGACCAGGTCGCCCCGGGTGGGCACGTGACCGCCGTGGACCTCGACCCCCGCCACATCACCGCCGGCTCGACCGTGACCGTGCGGGCCGGCGACATCCGGCAGATGAAGTTGGAGGGGGCGCAGCAGGCGATCGTGGCCCGTCTGGTGTTGATGCACCTGCCCGAACGCGACCAGGTCCTCACCCAGCTGATGGCGGCGTTGGCGCCGGGTGGGGTGTTGGTGGTGGCGGACTGGGACTGCACCTGGCGGGACATGATCCGCGCCAGCCCCAGCCCCCGCGCCACCGCCCTGATCGACCGTTTCCAGGACGCTCTGCTGGCCTTCGGTGAGTCGCGGGGTGTGGACATGGGCTGGGCGAAGCGGGCACCGGAGGCGATGCGGCGCGCCGGTCTGGTCGACCTGGACAGCCGTATCGAGTCCCGGTTGTGGCGCGGCGGCACCGGTATCTGCCTGCTGCACCGTTCCAACTCCATCCAGCGCGAGCAGGAGCTGCTGGCCGCCGGCATGACCGTCGAGGATCTGGCCGAGTTGCGGGAGGTGCTGATGGACCCGGAGCTGATGCTGTCGGGCTACCTGATGCACACCACCACCGGCCGCCGCCCCACCACCGCCTGACCGATCCCCGAGACGAAGAAGGGAGGGTGTCGTGGGCTGGGACAGGCTCGTCAATCCCTACACGATCACCGCGTTGGATGGCGTCGCGTACGGGTTGCTGCTGTTCGTCATCGCCGCCGGGCTGACGTTGATCGTCGGCGTGGCCGGGGTGTTCTCCATGGCCCACGGCACCCTCTACCTCGCCGGCGCCTACCTCGCCTGGCACCTCGCCGACGACGCCTGGACCGGCCTCGCCCTCGCCCTGGCCGTCGCCGTGGCGGTGGGCGTCCTCGGGGGAGCGGGCCTTGCCGCCGCGGTGCGCCCGCTGACCGATCGGCCCCTGGACCAGGTGCTGGCGACCCTCGGTATCGCCTACATCGCCGCCGACCAATTCAGCACCGTGTTCGGCGCCGAGCCGCGCATGGTCGACCCGCCCCGGGCGGTCGCCGGGTCGGTCAGCCTGGGCGACTACCAGTACCCGGTCTACCGGCTGGGCTTCATCGCCGTCGGCCTCGCGGTGGTGGTGGGGCTGTTCTGGCTCGTCGAGCGGTCCCGCATCGGAGCGGTCGTCCGTGCGGTGGTCGCCGACTCGGGCATGGCCGCCGCCACCGGCCTACGCACCGGCATCGTCCGGACCGGGGTGATGGTCGGTGGGGGAGTCCTCGCCGTGACCGCCGGGGTGCTCGGGGCCCCGGTCATCGGCCCGGCACCAGGGGTGGACACCACGATCCTGGTGTACTCGCTGATCGTCTGCGTCGTCGGTGGACTCGGCAGCATCCGCGGCGCGCTGCTCGCCGCACTCGGCGTCGGACAGGCCCTCACCCTCGGCGTCGCCCTCGTTCCTGGCGCTGCGGCGTTCCTGCTCGCTGCCGCCATGCTCGCCGCGCTCACCATCCGGCAGCGCACCGCACTCCCGGGACGGCTCGCATGACCAGCACCCTCACTCCCACATCCGTCCCCACGGGAACCCCGACCCGTCGCCCGGGTCGCCTGCCGTTATGGAGCCTGCCCACTGCCGGGGTGGTGGGTCTGGCGGCGGCGGTGGCGTTGCCGTGGCTGGTCAACGCCTACCTCGTCTCGCTTGCCGCCACCGCACTGGTCATGGCCGTCCTCGCGATGAGCGCCCAACTCCTGGCCGGGCTCGCCGGGCTCGCGCCGCTGGGCCAGGCCGCCTACCTGGTCGTCGGCGCCTACACCGCAGCGAGCGTCGCCACACTGACCAGCCTCGGCCCGGTCCAGGTGCTCGCGGCTGCCGCCGCCGGGGCGGTCGCGGCAGCCGTGACCGGCGTCTTGGCGGTGCGGGCACGGGGGACCACGTTCCTCATGGTCACCGTCGGTCTGGGCGAGCTCATCCATGCTGCTGCGAACCAGTGGGCGCCGGGCGGCAGCGAAGGTGTCCACGCCCCGCCCGTCGTGGCGCTGCCCGGCCTGTCGGCGATGGTGCGGCCCGGCTGGGTGTATCTCTACGTGTTGGCCTGCACCCTGCTCATCGGCGCGGCCGTCGCCGTTGTCGTCCGGACCCGCTTCGCCCTGCTGCTGCGCGGCATCGCCGCCCACGAACCCCGGGTGCAGGCAGCCGGGCAGCACACCGGTCGGCTGCTGCTCGCCGCCTACACGATCGCCGGGGGAATCGCCGGGGCGGCCGGAGCACTGGCCATCGCGGTCACCCGGTACGTCTCGCCCGCCGACGCGGCAATGGGCGTCTCCGCCCTCGCCCTCGCTGCCGCGCTCATCGGATCCGGCAGCATGACCGGCGCCTGTGCCGCAGCGATCCTCCTCGTGGCCGCCCGGGACTGGGTCGGCGGCCTGCTCGGCGGCCACGGACCCACCCTGCTCGGCCTGGCTTTCCTCCTGCTGGCCTACATGCCCCGGCACCGCCTCACCGGCCTCACCATCCGATTCCCGAGGAGGCGGCCATGACCAGCGCGCTCCTCCGCCTGGAGACCGTCAGCCGCTCCTACGGCGCCCGACGGGCCGTCGACGACGTCAGCGTCGACCTGCGGCCCGGGGCCCGGCATGCGGTCATCGGCCCCAACGGTGCCGGCAAGTCCACGCTGCTGCACCTCATCGCCGGCACCCTGCGCCCCACCTCCGGCCGCATCCACTACGCCGGACACGACATCGGACGCTGGCCGGCGTACCGCCGGGCCCGGGCCGGGATCGCCCGCACCTGGCAACACCCGGCACTGGCCCGCCCGCTCACCGCCCTACAGAACGTGCTGCTCGCGGTTCCCGGCCAGCGCCTGGCCGGCCTACGCACCGATTCGCGCGCAATGGCCGCCGCACACGAGGCGCTGGCCCAGGTCGGCCTCACCGCGCACGCCGACCGGCCCGCCGGCCAGCTCGCCTACGGCGACCAACGCCGCCTGGAGATCGCCGTCGCGCTCGCCGCCCGACCCCGCCTGCTCCTGCTCGACGAACCGTCCGCCGGCCTCTCCACGAGCGAGATCACCGACCTCACCGCACTGATCCGTGCCCTGCCGGCTGACATCACGGTGCTGCTGGTCGACCACAACCTCGACTTCGTCGCCGCCACCTGCGACACCATCACCGTCCTGCACCACGGCCAGCACATCACCACCGGCACCCCCGCAGCGATCCGCGAACACCCCGACGTACGCCGTGCCTACCTCGGCACCGACGCCCCCACCAGCCCCACCTCCGCCATGGATGCCGCCGTGACGGGGACGCCGGTCCTGCGCGTACGCAACCTGAGCGCCGGCTACACCGGCGCGCCGGTGCTCACCGACATCACCCTCGACGTGCCGGCCGGGCGGGTGACCGCGGTCGTCGGCCGCAACGGCGCCGGCAAAACCACCCTGATCAACACCATCGCCGGCATGCACCCCGCCGGGCCGGGCACCGACATCGTCCTGCACGGGCAGGACCTGGCCGGGTGCGACACCCGCCGTCGCGCCCGCGCCGGCCTCGGCATGGTCCCTCAAGGCCGCCGTCTGTTCGCCGGACTTACCGTCGATGAGCACCTCGCGCTGCCTCGACCGCAGCCCACCCGCACCAGGGCCGTTGACGCCCGGCAGGTACTCGACCTGTTCCCCGCCCTGGCCGAGCGACGCCATCACCGGCCCCACCAGCTCTCCGGCGGCGAGCAGCAGATGCTCGCCCTGGCCCGCGCGCTACTCGCGGCCCCCGACGTGCTGCTGCTCGACGAGCCGTCCGAGGGACTTGCCCCCGCCGTGGTCGGGCAGCTCGCCGCGATCATCACCGGCCTCGCCTACGAGGGCACCGCCGTTCTGCTCGCCGAGCAGAACCTCGCCCTGGCCTGCCAGGTCGCGCATGACATCGCCGTCCTGGACCGTGCTCGCGTCGTCCGCCACGTCGTCACGGCCGACATCCGCGAGTACCCCACCGACCTACACGACCTGCTCACCGTCCCGACCACCACACCGACGCAGTCATGACCGGGACCCGCGATCATCACCGGCTCGGCGAGGTCACCCCCGTGCCTCGCCACCGTCCGCCCGGCGCGACGGCCCGGCCGCGCCCGGTGGACACCACCGCCCGCACCGCACACCGCGCTGCGGGTGGCGGCGGGTGGTTGGCGACGCTGACCCGAACACCGTCGCCAACCACCCCACCCACCACCGACCTCGGGCCGGTGACGCCGTGACCGACGACGACACCAGCCTGTGGCTACTCACCGACCTGGCCCGCTGCACCACCTGCTGGCAGCGTCTCCAGCCCCACACCTGCGCACGCCGACGCTTCTACGTCTGCTTCTGCTTCACCCTCTACGACGCGCAGCACCTGGAGGCCCTTGTCGTGGGGCACGCCGCCGCGTACGACCGTCGCACCGCCACCGAACGGCCCTTCATCACCTACCACCGGTGGCACCAGTCGACTCGGGCGGACCTGCGTCAGCACCTGCTCCGCATGGTCGACCACGCCCTCGTCCACACACCTCACCGCGTGGAGCTGCGCTGGCGGCCCCCGGTACCCGCCGCTGCGGTCTACCAGCCATGACCGGGAGAACCACCGTCACCGCCACGCCGCAGCGGCAAACCGCCGCCCCGCTACGACCAATGTCCGCACCTGATGCCGCCGGCATCACCCATCACAGGAGGAACGCCATGACAACCACGCTGCCGACCCATTCCAGCCCGCCGCAACAACTGCTCAACCCCTGCATCGACACGGTCCTGGACCGCCTCGACATCAAAACCAACCAACGGGTGCTGGAGATCGGCGCCGGTGCCGGCGAGATCACCGCCCGCCTCGCCGAACTCGTCGGCCGCTACGGATCCGTCACCGCCGTCGACGCCGACACCAGCCGCCTCACCGGCACCCCCGTCATCGACGTCCAGCGACGCGACCCGAACCGGGACCTCCTGCCCGGCCAGGCCGCCAGGTACGACCACATCGTCGCCCGCTGGCCCCACGGCACCCTGCACGACCCCGCAGACGTCATCGAGCAGATGATCGTCCGCCTATGTCCCGGCGGGTGGCTCGTCCTCGCCGACATCACCCCCACCCCGCCCCGGATCCACCGGGCCCCCGACGACGAGGCCGGCACCCTGATCCACACCGTGATGCAGCAGGTCCACCACGCCCTCACCGGCCCGCACGGTGCGACCTGGACCGCCGACCCTGGCGCTCTGCTCATGAGCCACGGCCTGGCGGAGCACTGCATCCACATCGGCACCGAAACCTGGACCGGCGCCGGCCCCGGATGCCGACTGCACGCCGACATCGTCACCCACCTGCGCCCCCACCTGGACATCACGGACGCGGACGCGGACCGATTCGCCCGCCTCATGACCGACCCCCGCGTACTACTGGGCCGCTACGAATCCCGGGTCATCCACGCCCGCGAGCGCACCTGAGGCACGACCACCATGACCCACCTGATCCTCCCGGCCCGCCGCCTGCTCACCGCGCTACTCGGCGGCAGCCTCGTCCTGCTCACCGCATGCCAGAACAACGGCACCGCACCCGTAGGACCGGACACCACCCCGCCGCCGTCACCGCAGCCGGCCACCTTCCCACCCACGGCCGCCACCACCGCCGGTCTGACCGCGCAGCAACGCCTGGAGCTGCTCGCCACCACCATCGGCGCGACACCCGACGACACCACCGCCGGACTGCCCTACACCTACCTGCACCTCCAAACCTGGGCCCGCGCGACGAACAGAATCGTCCGCAGCGACGTCCGACGGTGGCGGCACGCGGACGGATCCGGCCGTGAGGTCATCCGTCGGGCGCCGGCCCTGGCGGGTGTGGAGCACCGACCCCGACCCGGTGAGCGGGCCCTGTTCGATCACGCCGCCCCGACCACGCGCCGCCACCGGGCGGGAGATCTGCACCCGTACCTCTCTGAGCCGGTCCCGGCCGACTCAGCACGGTTGGCCAGGCTGTTGGTGCCAGCCGAGCTCGTCGGCGAGCCCGCCTATCCGAGACTGCTCGCTGGCGGTGTCATCGGCCTGGCCACCAGCCAACACCTCGACCGCTCCCAGCGGGCCACGGCACTGCGTGTGCTCGCACGGATTCCCGGCATCACCTACGGCGGCCCGACAACCGACCTCGCCGGGCGCGCCGGTCTGGCGTTCCGTGTCACCGCCGAGGGGTCTACCACGGTGCTGGTCATCGACCCGAGTACGGGGGAGTTGCTCGCCGCGCACGAGCGCGTCAGCGGCATCCGGCCGGGCCTGTTCTCGCAGGTGCTCATCCTGATGCGAGGCCACAGCACCGACACCGTCACACCACCCGCCGTCAGGTGAGAGGTGAAGACGTGGCCAGCCGCCGAACCTGGACCCGAGCAGCAGGCGACGGCTGGTCTCCCGGCCGGCGGCAGCGGACCGCCCCCGTTGCGCTGCCGCCGGCCACCCACACCAGCACGCCGTCTCCCGGCGGACCGACGACAGCGAAGGAGAACGAGGTGGGGTACCGGATCAGGGCCGCCAGATGGACCGAAAGGGCTGAAGCCGCCGAGGTGATCGCCGAGGCGTTGCATCCCAGCCCGCTCGCCGTGTGGCTGGTGCCCGACGATGCGCAACGGGCCGGTGTCCTGGCCGCCGTCGCCGCGATTTGGGTAGAGCACGCCATGTTCTACGGCGAGGTCCATCTCGTCGACGACTTCAGCGCCGCGAGCGTCTGCTTACGCCGGTACGGTCCGCTGCCGCCTCCGGCCGACTACACCGTGCGTCTCGCCGAGGCCGCCGGCCCGCCCGTCGACCGCTTCGTGGCGGTGCATGATCTGCTCGCTGCCGCTCAACCCGACGAGGCCCACCACCACCTCGCCTACCTCGCCGTCCGTCCACCGTTTCAAGGCACCGGGCGGGGCCAGGCTCTGCTGGCGGCCATGCACCACCGTATCGATCACGTCACCATGCCCTGCTGGACCGTGACGCTCGCGGCCGGGCAGCGCCTGTTCGCTCGCAACGGTTATGAGCCCGGCGACGCGATGACGGTCGCCGACGGCCTGCCCCTGCATCCGTTGCGCCGCCGCGCGCCTCGTGACACCACGACGCGGGCCGGTGCCACATTGACGTCGTCCACCGCGCCGTCCCGCGACGGCGTGTGACGGCCGTGAGGCTTCCGGAACCAGCGAGGTCGGAATTAGCGGCTGCCCGTGTGATCTGTGTTGCGCATCTGATGGTGGTCATCGTGTTCGTGCACACGCCGATCTCGGTGGTCATCGGCGGTGTCACCTACGTGGTGACTGCCACCGCCCTGCATGTGGTGGCACCGGATCTTCCCGCGCCGGCACGCGGCGGTGTCGTCACGGCTGCGGTGTTGATCGTCTGCGGTCTGGTGGGCTGGTACCTGCACGAGATCATGGTGATCATCGCCCGACTGGCGAGCGCGGCCCTGCGACTGACGAAGGGGCTGAGGTGACGGGCGCGCGGCTGGTCGAGCGGCTGCCAGTGCTTCGCGACTATCAGCGGGAGGCTGTCGAGGCGATCGTGCGGGGGCAGTCCGCCGGTGGTCGCGGCCAGTTCCGGGCCGCCTGCGGCACCGGAAAATCGCTGGTCGCGGTGCATACCGCTGCGCGGCTGTGCCCGGCCGGGCTGGTGGTGGTGGCGTGCCCGTCGCTGCCGCTGCTGGCGCAGACCTTGGCGGTGTGGGCCGCCGCCGGGATGGGGGCGCAGGTCCTCGCGGTGTGTAGTGATGAGACCGTCGCGGATGCTGCGGTGCGGGTGGCGGACCTTCAGTGTCCGGTCACCACCCGGCCGAGGGAGATCGCCGACTGGGTGCGGCGCACGCCGAGCACGCGCATGCGGCTGATCCTGGTCACGCATGCCTCTGCCGGTGTAGTGGGCGAAGGACTGCACAAGGCCGACGCCGTCGCCGATTTGTTGGTCATCGATGAGGCGCACCATACGGCGGGATGGCCCGGCAAGCATGTCGCGTTGGTGCACCGGGACGAGCACCTGCCGGCTACGCGGCGGCTGTATATGACCGCGACGCCCCGGGTCCTCGGTACTCGTCGTCGCGCGGGCGGCGGCGGTGAGGACGTCCTGTCGATGGACGACGCGAAGGTGTTCGGGCCGGTCCACTACAGTTACCCGTTCGCGAACGCGATCGCTGACGGCTGGCTCGACGACTACCGCATCGTCGTGGTGGGTATCGCCTCCGCGGAGGCGCTGGCGACCCTGCGGCGGCTCGATCCCCGGGCGGTCGTGCGTGCCGGCGCGGCGCCGCTGCGCACCGCGGTGGTGCAGACCGCTCTTGTCCGCGCCGCCGCCGAGTTCGGCCTTCGTCGGGTGTTGGTGTTCACCCAACGGGTGGCGCAGTCCAAAGAGTTCTCTCGTACTCTGCCGGCTGCGGTGGCCTCCCTGCCGGAACAGGATCGTCCCAAGGGCCGCCTGACGGTCGGGCATGTGGATGGCACCCAGACGCTGGCCCAGCGGGAGCTGCATCTGGCTAGCCTCGCGGACCCGCCCGCCGACGGCTGGACGGTGATCTCCAACGCCCGGTGCCTTGGGGAGGGCGTCGACGTGCCCGCCGTGGACGCCGTGGTGTTCACCGCCCCGAAGGAGTCCGAGCCCGACGTCATCCAAACCGTGGGCCGGGCATTGCGCCGTAACCGGGCCGGATCCGGTATCGCCACCGTTCTCCTGCCGGTCCTGCTGCCGGACGACCCGGACGAAGCCGCCCGCGATCTCGCCGCAGACCTGACCGGATGGACCACCCTCCTTCAGATCCTGCGCGCCCTGCGCGCACACGACAACGGGCTGGCCACTGACCTCGACACTCAACGGACCAAGATGTCGAGCGGTGTCGCCGCGGAGCTACCGCCGCGTCTGCTCGTCCGCCTGCCCGACGGCTATGCCTCCGACGACCTGCTGCGGACACTCACCGTGCGAGTTCTGGAGGAGATCACCTCGCAGTGGCTCGTCGGCTATGCCGCGCTGACGGCGTTCCACGCTGACCACGGACACATGAGGGTTCCCACCGGACACGTACGCCACGGCATACGACTGGACCGCTGGGTCGCGTGGCAGCGTGTCGAGTACCAGGCAAGCCGGCTTCCACAAGATCGGGTCCAGTACCTGAACGAGATCGGCTTCGACTTCACACCGGCGAGGCGCGCCTGGGAAAGGGGCATCGCCGCCGCGACCGCGTTCCACGCCGAACACGGTCACCTGGACGTTCCCACCGGATACGTGGTCGACGGACTCGACCTCGCCCTATGGCTACGACAACAACGCGGCTACCACCGCAAGAACACCCTGGCTCCCGACCGGGTCACCGCCCTCACCGACCTCGGGATCAACTGGACCACCAACCGCCGAACCCCTCAAGAGTGCTTCGCCGCCCTCCAGCAATTCCACGCCGCCCATGGCCATATCCAGGTGCCGTACGGCTTGATCGTCAACGGCGTCAACCTCTACGCCTGGCTCGGTAGTCGCCGCACCGACCACCGACTCGGGCGCCTCGACGCCGACACCATCCGCAGCCTGGAAGCACTCGGCATGCAATGGTCAATCCTCGACGCCACCTGGGACCGCACCCTGGCCACCGCCAAAGCCTTCTACGAGCGCGAAAGACACCTCCACCCACGCCGAGGCCACCGTGAAGGCGGCGTCGATCTATCGAGATGGATCACCCATCAGCGTCTCGCACGACGCGACGGCAAACTCTCGCAGGACAGGATCGCCGCCCTCGACGCAATCGGCATGCAATGGGAAGTCGCCAGCGGCTGGACCGGCGTACACCAGGTCACCGCGAGCCGAAACGGTCGAACCCACGGCCACAGCGACACGGCCCACCAGAGCGACCCCGCCGAACCTCACCCCGCACCGCCCCCACGGAGACAGCCGGCCCCCTCACTAGGGCCGCCCGCCGTATGAGGACGACTCCTCTCGACCGGCCACGTACCACCTCACCGCACCGACTTCCGTCATCGGAGTAGCCATGACCCGTGTGGAGATCGCTCTGTTGAACTTCGAGGCCGGCGGCCTACGCCGGCAAGGTCAGGGGCGAGATCTGCGACTGCTCGTTGACGCGTTCCATACCGTCGAACACGCCCCCGCGTTGCTGCTGCTCAATGAGGCGAAGTACTGGCGGGAGGACGGGAGCCGACCCTTGCACCAGGCGGCCGAGCTGCTCGCCGACCGGTTCCACACCCGCTACGTCGGTCTGCTCGGACACGATCCCGACAGCCCCATGCCGTCGGCGATCATCTACGACCCCACCGTGCTGACCCTCCGAAGCTGGCCTGAGGCCGGTGACCCGCACCTGTTCCCCGACAAGCGCAACATCGCGGTCTTCGCCGTCACCGACACCGCCGACGTCGACACCGACCGCGCTGAGTTCGCCGCGGCCGTCACCCACTGGACACCCCACTGCGGCATCCGCCGCCGCCACCAAGCCGCGCTCCTCGACCGCTACGGCACCGCCCGCCGACCCGTCATCATCGGCGGGGACCTCAACTCCACCGCCAGCGGCGACCACCTCCCCCAGCGAGACTGGACCGCCGCCGACCACCGCACCCGCGCCCAGAAAGGCCGACGCCTACCCGACGGCACCTGGACCGCCGACACCGACGCCGTCGACCACCTCATCGGCCGCTGGAACCCCCACACCCGACAACGCGACGACGGATGCGGCTTCCACGCCCTGGCCGACCTCGCCTGGCATACCAACCCGGACACTGAGCTGCTGCCCACCGTCAACGATAAGGACCACGTCGGCGGCGGCCTGCTCATCGACTGGCTCCTCGCCAACACCGCCATGCTTCCGCACGTCATCCCCGACAGCTACCACGTCCACCTACCCCACACCGACCCGCCGCCGTCCGACCACCGCCTCATCACCGCCACCCTGACATTCCCGACAGCACCGTCCGGCAAGGGCGGTTGACGATGATGGGGATCTCGGCACCAGCGGAATCGGAATCAGCGGCTGTCCGGGTGATCCGTGTGGCGCATCCGATCGTGGTCATCGTGTTCGTCTACACGCCGATCTCGCTGATCGCAGGCGCGGTCATTTACGTGGTGACCGCCACCGCCCTGCATGTGGTGGCACCGGATCTCCTCACGTCGCCACGCGGCGGCGTCAGCACAGCCGCTGTACTCATCGTCTGCGGCCTGGTGGGCTGGTATCTGCCCGAGATCATGATGATCATCGCCCGACTGGCGAACGCAGCCCTGCGACTGCCGCCTGACCCGGCCCATCTCGATCCCACCGCACCAGCCCGCTCCTGCCCGACCCGCCACTCCGCTGCCGACTCTGCCGACGCCAGCGCCGGAGGCCACGGCACGAATGCAGGCACCAAGAGCGACCGGGAAGAATAGTGACCGCACAGCGGGAATCGCCGCTGCGAACGCACCTGGCAGCGCTCGGGTGGAGTCCGGAGCAGCTAATCGCCAGGATCAACGAGGTGCGGCGGCGACGCGGAGCAGCGGCCTTGCACCCCAAGAGTGCATACAAATGGGTGCAGGGCCACCGACCGTCGGCGGCGGTCTCGGCCGACATCATCACGGTTCTGCGTCTGCATCGAGGTGTGCGGCTCACACCTGCGGACCTAGGCTGGGACAAACCTGCCCAGCGGTCGCACGCCTTCGACGACCTCTACACGCTGTCCGCCGGGGAGCTGCTGGCCAGTCAGGGAGACGACATGGAACGCCGCAGGTTCGTGTTGCTGACCGGATCGTCGGTGACGGCGTGCGCCCTGGACCTCCTGCTGCCCGGTGCGGACGGCCTCAGGCCGGCGCTCGATGGTGACCGCGTGTCCACGACGTTGCTGGCCGACATTGAGGCGTCGGTGCGGCGCAGCCGCGAGCTGGACGACACCGAGGGCAGCAGGCCGGCGCTGCTGTGGGCGGGCGGACTGTGGAGACTCCTCGGCCAGATCGTCACACGATGTTCCTACGGTGACACCGAAGGGCGGCACCTGCACCGCCTCTACATCGAGATGTCCGAGACGTACGGCTGGATGCTGTTCGACGCCGCCCAACACGCGCGAGCCCAACGGGTCTATCTGACCGGGCTGCGGGTCGCCCGCGAGGCGAGCACGGACCCGGCCTTGCAGCACGCCACGGCGAACCTGCTCGCCTCGACCGCCTACCAGGAGTCCTGGCTGGGCCACCACACCGAAGCCGCCACGTTGATCGCGATCGCCTCCACCCGCTCAGAGGCGCTGCCGAGCCGAGTGGGCGCGGTGATCGCACAGCGAGAGATCACCATCGCCGGGCGTCGAGGGGACGTCGATGCCGTCGGACGCGCAAGCGCGCGTGCCCACGAACTCCTCGACAATGCCCGCCGGGGCGATCAGCCGTGGTGGTCGCAGTGGCTGACACCGGCAGCCATCGACGGGGCAACCGGCCGCGCATGGTTGGCGTTACACCACCCCGACCACGCTGCCGCCCACCTCACACAACGAGCGACCACCGCGAACAGCGCGTACCCGAGGGACCGACTACTTGCTCTCTGCGACCTGGCCACCGCCCGGCTGCACGCGGGAGATCCGGTGGCCGCATGCGAGCCATTGGATCACGCGTTGGACCTGACCAGAACCGTCGACTCGCCTCGGGTAGCGGCGTATCTGCACGACGCAGTGACGCAGCTGCGGGACACCCGATGCCGCCACGTGCAGGCCCGCGACGTGATGATGAAAGCGGCGGACTCAACTCGCACCTGACCGGCCTCCTGTTGTCGGCGTACAGCGCCGAGTGCAAAGGTGGACGCGGCTGCAGGCACACCGGCATCGAGTTCCGTCCACGTCCAGCGACCCGCCGCCTGGCCTGGCGGTGATCGAGTCGGTGACGTTGGGTGATGCTGTTGCTGAGCCCGGCCGTCTCCTCAGTGCGCGGATTTGCCGATGGCAGTGCACCTGATCAGGGCATGTTGGACGAGAGTTCCGGTCACCTGGTAGGCATTAGGCCACTGGAGGCTAGCTGTACTCGTGGGTTCCGCAACGATCAGTGCCGTTGACCCCACTTGGTGCGTGAGAAGAAGACGGAGAGGCGATTGGGAGGCACCAATTCCATCAACTGGGACCACCTCAGCCAGCCGGAGTTCGATCTGCGGGTCGAGGCTCTAATCTGTCGGCTGTACAGCGGCCCGGACGACAAAGTGCGGGTTTACGACGGCCGGGGTGGCGACGGCGGTCGTGACGTCGTCGTCCAACAGGGACAACGTCTCCGCATCTTCCAGTTGAAGTACTTCCGAGACGGATTCGGAACCGAACGCCGAACACAGCGCAGGCAGATCGTCAACTCGTTTCGCGAAGCCATGGCACATCGACCCCACGAGTGGATCTTGGTGATTCCAACGAATCCGACTCCCGGCGAGGAGCGATTCGTCCACGAGCTCGGTGTGGAGCACCTGAATCTCAAGGTTCAAATTCTGGGGAGGGCCGAGCTCGACAACTGGTTCGCCAGGCATACCGACCTTGTGGATTACTTCAACAGGGATCAGCTTCGCGAAGCTGCCAAAGTCTTCCAGCAGGAGCAGGCGATCCTTGCGGGCGGACTAGCCGATCTATCCGCACGAACCCGAGCGCTTGCTCGCGTCGCCGACACACTGGACCCTCACTGGGCTGTCAGGACGGTGATGGATGGCGACGCGATTGTGCACCGGATCCAGGCGAAGCACCCGCATGCACATGTCGTCTCACCGATGGGTTTAACAATCAGTGACGATGCGCTTGGGCCCGAGCACGCCGACCTGCGACCGGTCTTGCGACGGGTTATCGGATTCGGCAGCGCCGAGCGGCTGATCCTTCCGCCCGAGGTTACGCGGAACCTCACCTACACCGGGCCGCCTTGGTTGGCTGCGCCCAGTGGTCACCTGGAGATTGAGGCGGTTCCGGCTGAGCTGCCGACGGACCATGAGGTGACAGCACGACTGACTGCGCATGCCAGCGACGGCCAGCCCATCGCCTCTTTTCAGGGCACCGTGGGGCGGGTCGGGAGGGGCCATCTCGGCAACTCGCTGACATTGAAATTCGAAAACACCGCCATCATCCAAATGCTCATCGGCAGCGACCATCAGAGCCATATGGATGGAAGCTTCAGGTTTACCGGTGCCATGCCCGCCACGGTCCTGCAGACGATCGCGCTGTACCGCAGCCTGCAGGACAGCGCCTCGATCGAGTTTGAGTTCGACGGACAACGTCTCGGCAAATTCAATCGCGACGCCCCATCCGCGGTCGACGACGAGGAACGCCGACTGCTTCGAATCACCGAGATGCTGGCAGATGACCTGGACGTCGTCCAGCGCCACTGCCGAGCATACTTCCCAATCCCAGACAAGATCTCCGCCGCAGATCGCATCGACCTCAGGATCGCCCGGCTACTCATCGAGGGACATTGCGTGGTGATGCGCACGATGGACAGCTACACGACAACCCTGAACGGAACGGTAGACGATACCCTTCGGTGCCTACTCAACCGGGAGACCTCGACTATAAGGGTAACCGCCGATGTCCAGATGGAGATTTTCGGCATGCGCCTAGAACTGGGGACTATCACATACTTTCATACACAAATCGAGATCGCCGATCGGTTGGGCCTGCTGGCTGAACTTGAAGCGGGTCGCGGTGCGGGAAGAACCATGAAGATTCGGCCGGCAGATGGTGAGCCCTTCCGAGCCTTTATGCCTGGCCAACGGACTGGCCGGGACGATGAGCCGCTCAAAACCACGGGCTGGGGGCTTCCGGGCCTCGACGGTCCCCGAAAACGGCTCGTCCAGTAGACGCGTACAGCTGTATGCCCCAGCCTGAGGGTGGGACACGGGAACCCGCAACCCGTACTGGCATAGCTCTTCCATATAACACTCGATGCCCTCACTGATCTGCCGCTGACCGCGCGGCAGGCAGCGTTACAGTCGATCGATCAAGACGGTGTGCTCGGTCTTGCCGATGTCCATACACGTGATCATTCCGGACGTCGCTGTGCACCCGTACCGGGTTGACTTTGAGCTGCCGTGACCATGTCGCCTTGTCGCATGCACGTCGCGGTCGTAGTGGCTCAAGCAGACGCGGCTACGTAACTGGGTTGCGGCCGCCGGGCGCTGGACGCGACCTCTATTCACGCGTCCTGGCTATTGCTTTGCGCTGAAGTTCGCCTTGAGTGACGCGGCGACCGGGCCAGCATCGCGCTGGTCAACTGTGCCAAGGCACGCAGGATCGCGGCGCGCTCAGCCGGAGTTGCGCCTCTCAATGCATACAAGGCTATGCATGTGACACTGGCGAAGAACGGTACGGACACGGCTACCACTGTCGCGAGGGTGACGCTCACCAGCCGCCCTCCGCGTCTTCGTTGATGGAAGGCATCTGCTGATTGCGGACCGCTCGGCGCTGGTTGGACAGGTCGGCCCGTTCGCTGTTCCAGAAGCCGGCGGCGCTGAAGCGGAGGCACAGCATCGCGCCTTGGTCCTGGCGAAGATTGACGCGTGTGGAGTATGGGCTGTCGGACATGGTGAGGCCGGGGATCCCGAGGAAGGGGTCTTGAAACGCTGCCGCGACGGTGTCGAGACTGGGCGCGGTACCCCATTCAATGTTGACTGTCGGCACCGTCGTGTACGGGGTTGTCCAGAGGCTCACGCCGGTGTGACGAGGGTCGGAGTCGAGTATCCGCAACCGTCGCAGGACGGCCGACATGAGCTCGTGAAGGCCGTCAGGGAGTACCGGTCCGTCATGTGCATACTCGTAACGTTGCTTCTGCAGCGCCTCTTTCTCCTGTGGAGTGAAGTCATAGGGGTCGTGGGTCCAGCAAGGGATGGCGGTGCTGCTGGTCTCACGGACCTTGCTACTGGCAAGCACGACAGCGACCCGCCACTGCTTCTTGGTTATGCCTGGCAGGTCGATCCGCCCGGGAAGGCCGAGTCGGTAGAGAGTCACGCCACTACCGCTGATCTTGCAGCGCAGGCCGGTGATGCCGAAGATCTCGGAGCCATCGTCGATGTGCCATGGCAGGCTGCGGTTGATGAACTTCGGCAGGTGGCGAGGCGGCACGTGCAGGGTCAGCGAATCATGATCGCCCACAACTTTGCTGATCATCAACGCCGGTTCGCCTGGCCGCCAGCCGGCGTGGTCCACGCCTCCGCTACCGATCTCGCTCAGAAGCAGCGACTCAAGCTGTGCCTGTGCAGAGCCGGCTGGAAGAATGACATGCCTGCCCACCGGCGTCGACATTGCCCGAAGAGCTTGAGGTGCGGTCTCGCCGGTGCACCGGGCGCGACCGCGGGCAAGCTCGTGGCGATCAGGAGCCGCCGGACCACCGGGCGGGGGCAGCACCCGCTCGATCCAATGGGAGCCGGCTCCGACCCGACGCAGTGTCTCGGCGAAGTCGACGTGGCTGGTGTCCTCCCATCGACACGTGAGGTGAAGAGCTCCAAGGGTCCGGCGGTCGCGATGCTGCAGCTCAAAGACACAGTCGAGGTCACCGTCAGACCCAGAAACGGCTCGGTCACACGAGCAGCGCTGCCGAGTCACCACAAGGGGTAGGCCGCAATCGTCGTCGATGAGCCGGGCGAGGAACTCGTCGTGACGGACCCGATGGTCGGCAACGCTCCTGCTGGTGTAGAGGTGCAAATGCCAGCGGCCCTCACTGATCCACGCCCTGATCGAGTACGCGCTGGAGTTGCCGAACAGGGCGATACGCCGCAGGAGGCCGGAGCCAAGCCACGCCAGACCTACGCCGCCCTCATGGCGCCTCCGGTGAGATCGCCGGCCCTCTCGTTCGGCCTCGTCCAGGGAGTTCTGCTCCCAGAGGGGCACTGTTTTGGCGAGCAGGGCGGCGTCGGCCGCGGCGCGTATCGCATCGGCCCACCGCGTGCCGAGCACTCCGCGAAGGATCAGGCGGACATCGCCGCTCGTGCTGGCCAAACACACCTCGGCGCTTTCATCACGGATGGCTTCCACTCGCAGTCCTGGAATGCCCTCGACCTCCCGTGTAGCCGGCTGCTTGACCGGCAGGAGGACCTGCATAGCGTGGTCGCTGAGCATTAGATGCCGACCCGTGCCGACCAGTGTGTGTGAGCCGAGTTTCAGCAACAGCGAGGTGCCGCTGATATAGGCAGCGGTGACGCCCAGCGGTTGTGGCCACCATTCGCCGCCGCGGCACAGCAGTTCCATCACCATCGACTCGGCGACAGCCTGCTCCCCAGCCGCAGCCGGGATGATCGCTCCGCCGGGCCCGCAGCGGCGTAGGTCATTCAACGCGTGCTGGAAGGGCTCCCCAGTGTAGTGAATCCGGCGGCCGGCTTTCGTTGAAGCCCAATCCTGGGTCATCGCATGATCCGTTCCCGAATCGCCTGCTGCCCCAAAGACCATTCGACAACCGATCAAGCGCCCAACGGGCGCACGGATGCTAAACGTTCCCAGCGATCGGAAGGTTCTTCCATGCGGCATCGCATCAACGGGGCAGCGCGGTGCCTGGATAAGGCCGCCGTCCGGCCCGGCAAGATTGTGCACCATCCACGGCGCCCAACGCAAACCAACCTGGGCGGCATTGCGGAGCCCTCAGAGTACGAGCTTGCGGCGTGGCGTGACATTCAGCGGTTCAAGGGGCGGCCGCTGTCGGCCGCGTTTCGTAGCGCCGGCGAGGGCGTGTCCAATGGTGCCGCGACACTCGGTCGGCGTGCGCCGTCGACGCCGACGTTGTGATCTACGAGGGGTCGTCGGCGTGGCTGCGGGACATTCTGGTCGACGCCTGGGTGGCCATGCAGGCAGAGGGGCTGCTGCCGGGCGGTGATCCGCCGATCGACGTGGTGCAGGCCCGCCAGTCGAAGCGGGTACGCGCCGAGCCGGTCGCCGCCCGGTACGAGGTCGAGCCACCCCGGGTGCACCACGTCGGCACGTTCCCGCTGCTGGAGGATCAGCAGACGACATGGACGTCTGAGTCCGGGGACTCCCCAGACCGGCTCGACGCGCTGGTGCACGGGGTGGCGTACCTCCGGGCGGAGGAGTCTCGCCGCGCGATAGTGGCCTCGCCACTCGGCCATCCGGCTCGGCCCTCCTCAGGACTGCGCTGTTGTCGGAATCAGCCCAGCGTCTCCGTGAGCACTGGAACGCCCGACGCCTCGGCCCAACGAGTAATTTCTGCCTGGCCGGACCGATGCCAATGCCGGATGCGGATTGCTCCTTCTGCAGTGACCTGTGCTACCTCAGGTGCTCCGAACGCTTGGAACAGTTCGCTGGCGAGGCGGTGCGTCGTCGCTACAAGGCCGCTACCTCCGGTGCAGAGGTCATCGATGTCGGCGACTGTGTCGGCGTATGGCTGCTCCGTGACGGCATCGGGACCAATCGGCTCGTTAGGCCAGCCAACGTTGGACACCAACGTGATTGGTTCTTGGCTCATAGGCCAGGTCGTAACTCTGGCCGGGGCCAAATAGCGGCTCGGACGGTTGCAAGCCCTCCGGCCGCCGCCCGGTCGCGTGCATGGTGGGCGAGAAACTTCAGTCCTGCTCCGACCCCCAGGGTGAGCCACTGGGTGTCCCGTTCGGCGTGTCGCTCGATCAAGGTGATCAAGCAACCTCGTCGATCCAGATGACGGGCTGCGAGCCTAGTCACGACGTCGTGATCCGGCCCCCACCCAAACCGGCGAACGCCAAGATCACAGTGAAGAGCTTTGGATCATGGACGTCGATGCGGACCTGCGGACTCCTCCTCTCGGCACACCTTGCGCCGACTCGATACCCTATAAACAAATCTGAGGCGGAGGCACGGTTGAGAAAGCGACCCTGGCTCGTAGGTCTGTGGACCTTCAGTGGCGTAATTTGGTTGGCAACCGTCAATGCGCTTCTGAATGTAACCACGAATTCCTTCGACATGTTCGATTACCGCTGGCATCTTGCTGCGACTGCGGGCGCTGTCACCGTCGCCGCAGCCATAGCTGCTGCAATCACGTCCATCCGCGACCGGCTCAAAGAGGTGCGGGCCGAGGACCTGCTCGCACCGGCTAGCGGTAGCAACTGGACGATACCAAGGCCCGACGCTGGACTCGTTGCCCGCCCCGAACTGGCTAGTCAACTACTTGAGCGGCTGACTCAAGCCGAGGCCGGCACCGTAGCCATGTCCGGCTTGAATGGTGCCGGCGGATTCGGCAAAACCGCCCTGGCCAAACTGGTATGTTCAGATCCCGCGGTCCGATCTCGATTTCGCGAGGGCGCCTGGGTAACAATTGGTGAGCACGTAGAGGGTGCTGCACTTGCAGAGAGGATCCTCGATGTACATTATCAACTCACTGGTGAACGACCTGCGCTGACAGACCCGGAGCAAGCGGGGCTCCGATTGGGAGCCGAGCTCGATCGCCGGCCTAGCGTTCTGCTAGTAATCGACGACGTTTGGCGGCCTGAGCAGCTACGGCCCTTTCTCAACGGCGGAACCAACAGCTGCATGCGCCTCGTGACGACCCGCCGCAGTAGTGTTCTTCCTGCGCCTGCCCAACGAACGGCGATCTTAGTGGATGAGCTCAGTTACGACCAGGCCAGGACGCTCTTGACCGGCGGGCAATCGATCCCGCCTGAGCAAGAGATGACTGAACTGATCGCGCTCACTGGGAGATGGCCGCTGCTGCTGAGCCTCGCTCATCGCCACCTCGCTAACAACATCAAGCGCGGTGCCACACCTTCGGATGCCGTCGCTGGACTGGTCGAGCGTCTCCGCGCCGATGGGCCAACGAGCCTGGACCTAGGCGATCAAAGCAGCCGTGACCAGGCTGTCGCGGCCAGCATCGCCGCCAGCATGGACCTACTTACCGAATCGCAAAAAGACCGCTACATGGAACTCGGCATCTTTGCCGAAGACATCGACATCCCCCGTGACATGCTGGCGATACTGTGGGCAGAAACCGGCGGGCTCGCACGAACCGAAACCGATCGACTTTGTGACGCGCTCGCCGATCTCAGTCTCGTTACCGACCCTACGAACAAGCGCTTACGGCTCCACGACGTCATTCGCGCCTACCTTCGACAGAAGTCGGGCAACCGTCTTCCTGCGATTCATACCGCACTCGTCGCTGCCGCTCGCTTGCTTTTGTCTGAGATCAACACCGAGACACCCACCCCCTGGTGGCAGCTACCCGACCAGCCCGACTACCTCTGGAGCCACTTAGCCCAGCACCTAGCCGAGGCCGGCCAGACTGACGAACTCAACGGCCTGGCTACAGACCTACGGTGGATCGAAGCCCAGATACGCCATGCAGGCATCACCTCTGTCGATTCCGACCTCGCCTTGCTCGCTGATCCGACTGCGGTCGTGCTGCGTCGAGTCCTTCAGCAGAACGCTCATTTATTTACACCTATAGAACCAGAGACCGCCATCGCTGATACCTTGATGAGCCGACTCGCCGCCATTGAGGATCTTCAAGAGTTTGTCGAGCGCTACGACGCCAGCAGGACCCCTGGCTCACACTTGACGGCCGCATGGCCGCCACCAGACCGGCCGCACCCAGCGCTGCGTCGAGCTATGTCCGGCCACACCGACGCAGTAACGGGTTTCGCCATCGCCCCAGGCGGCAGCTGGTTAGTGACCACCAGCTGGAACGATACTGCCCGCATCTGGGACACAGCCACAGGCGAGCTGTGGCACACGCTGTATGGACATACTGACCGTGTGAGCTGCTGTGCCATCGCGACCGACGGCAGCTGGCTGGTCACCGCTTGCGCTGACGGGACAGCCCATATCTGGGATTCGGCCTCCGGCACCGTACGCCAAGATTTGATTGGTCACATTGACTGGGTGGTCGGGTGCGCCATCGCTCCCGATGGCAGTTGGCTGGTTACCGCTAGCGATGACGGCACGGCGCGTATCTGGGACCCGGCCTTCGGCACACTGCGCCACATCCTGCGTGGCCATGCTGATCGAGTGACTAGTTGCGCCATTGCACCCGATGGCAGCTGGTTGGCCACCACCAGCGACGATGGCACGGCCCGCATTTGGGACCCGGTCCTCGGCAGCGTGCGCCACGTTCTTCGCGGTCACACTAACCGGGTAACCAAGTGTGCTATTTCCCCTGACGGCAGTTGGTTGGCTACCGCCAGCTGGGACAGTACGGTCCGAGTTTGGGACGCTTCCGGAACTTTGCGCCACGTTCTACATGGCCACACTGATCGAGTAACCGAATGTGCGATTACCCGCGACGGTAGCTGGTTGGCTACCGCCAGCTGGGACAGCACGGTTCGCGTCTGGGATGCGAAGTCGGGCGCCGTGCGGCATATACTGCGTGGTCACACCAACAGGGTGACGAGCTGCACAATCACTCCTGATGGCAGCTGGTTGGCTACCGCCAGCGACGATGGCACGGCCCGTATATGGCAACCGGAACTCGGCGTCGTCAAACACGTTCTGCGCGGTCACACCAACCGGGTAACTGGGTGCGCCGTCGCCCCAGATGGCAGTTGGTTGGCTACCACGAGCTACGACCGGACTAATCGCATCTGGGATACAGCTTCCGGAAATGTGCGACATGCCATGTACGGCCATACCGAGTGGGTGATCAGATGCGCCGTTGCTCCTGATGGCAGCTGGTTGGCCACCACTTGTGACGACGGCACGGTCCGCATTCGGGACACTGAGACAGGTACGGTCCGCGATGTTTTGCGCGGCCACACCGACCGAGCGACCGGATGCGCCATCGCCCCGGACGGCACATGGCTAGCCACCACGAGCAACGACGGAACAGCCCGCATATGGAACCCCCAAGCCGGCACCATCAACTACACCCTGCGCGGCCACACCGACCGAGTAACCGGATGCGCCATCGCCCCGGACGGCACATGGCTAGCCACCACGAGCAACTACG
>NZ_JBSFSO010000014.1:68914-141341 GCF_053589795.1 Micromonospora sp. NPDC003241
CACACCGACCGAGTAACCGGATGCGCCATCGCCCCGGACGGCACATGGCTAGCCACCACGAGCAACGACGGAACAGCCCGCATATGGAACCCCCAAACCGGCACCATCAACTACACCCTGCGCGGCCACACCGACCGAGTAACCGGATGCGCCATCGCCCCGGACGGCACATGGCTAGCCACCACGGGTTGGGACGGGTCGGTCCGTGTATGGGACCCAGTGGGGGGTGTCGCAGCTGCAGCTGTCCGTGTCAACGCAATGACGTACGTCTGCACATGGCTGCCCGACTCCGAGAAGCTCCTCATAGGCGGAGACGCTGGCGTCTACCTCTTCCTATACGAGTCCCAGTCGCAGGGACATGGTTCTACTAATTCCCGGCATTGGTGACCACATCGAGCAAATACAACTTCACCTTCGCAGGTCAAGGCGGCCTGACTGGCCGGTGGGGTCATGATCGTCTCGTACTCGATGGGGGTCAACCGGGACAACGACCGCTGTCGCCGGCGGCGGTGGTAGGTGCGTTCGATCCAGGTCACGGTCGCGGTCCGACGTTGCTGTCGGGTTGTCCAGGTTCGGCGGTCGAGTACGTTGTTCTGGAGCAGGCCGAAGAACGACTCCATGGCGGCGTTGTCGCCGGCGGCGCCGACTCTGCCCATCGACCCGATCATCTGGTGCTGGCTCAGGGCATGGGCGAACTTCCGGCTCCGGAATTGGGATCTGCGGTCGGTGTGCAGCACGCAGCCGGCCACGTCACCAAGGCGTCGTGCAGGGCGTCGACGGCCAGTCTCGACGTCATCCGTGAGTCGATGGAGTAGCCGACGATGCGGTGGGACCACACGTCCTTGATCGCGCAGAGGTAGAGCTTGCCATCGTCGGTGTGGTGTTCGGTGATGTCGGCCAGCCACAGCCGGTTCGGGCCGTCGGCGGTGAAGTCCCGCCGGACCAGGTCGTCGTGCACCGGCGTACCGACCTTACCGCCCTTGCCCCGACGCTTCTTCCTGCTGAACGCACTCCACCAGCCCATGCCCGAGCAGATTCTCCAAGCGATGCGCTCGACCATCGGCTGACCGGCGGCGCGGGCCTCATCGGCCAGGAAGCGGCAGCCGAACTCCGGATCATCACGGTGGGCGTCGAACAACGCGCCCGCCCGATACGCCGCCACCAGGTCAGCATCGGTGACACGGCGGGCACGCCACGGTTAGTAGGGCTGACGAGCGATCTTCAACACCCGGCACGTCACCGCCACGCCGATCCCGTCGGCGGCCAGCTCGCTCACGAGCGGGCAGAGCCTTTCCCGGCAGATGCGCCTGCGACAGATACGCCGCAGCCCGGCGCAGGACCTCATTCTCCTGTTCGAGGAGCTTGATCCGCTTGCGGGCCTCCCGCAGCTCGGCTGACTCGCTGCCGCTGACACCCGGCTTGACTCCCGCGTCGAGGTCAGCCTGGCGCAGCCACTTGAACAGCGTCATGTGGTGGACTCCGAAGTCCTTCGCGATCTGCTCGACGGTCACGCCCTGGTCCCGGTCATGGGCCACCCGCAGAACGTCATGGCGGAACTCTCGGGGGTAGGGCTTGGGCACAGCGACATCCTTCCAGCTCACCGTCAGGGCAAGCCAACTCAGATGTCACCTATCGGTGCAGCAGACCCGAGGGCCGAGCCGGCCGCCCACTGAATACAGGTCGCCCCTCGTTCCAATAAGTCGCAGACCAGGCCAACCAGGGTCACCCCTTCACCTACCCGAAGCCAGGGTGCGGCAGGTCGAGGGGTGGTTTTCGGAAGGCCCAGGCAGGCGACGCGAACCGTGCCGAGTCCATCTGGTTGATGCGGCAAACGCCGCGCAGGATACCGTGTCTCTACGTTCGTAGAACCACCCTGCCCGAAGGGAATGTGCCGCACCGTGGCGAAGCAAATCATTCAGAAGCTGATCGATGACTTGGACGGCGGAGACGCCGAGGAGACCGTCAAGTTCGCTCTCGACGGCGTGCAGTATGAAATTGACCTGTCGAGCGGCAACGCCGACAAGCTGCGTGAACTGTTCGCCCCCTATGTCACCCACGGTACGAAGGTCGGCCGAGGGGGATTGGTAGTCGGTGGCCGCGCCGCGCGTGGCCACGGCACCGTCAGCACCGACCGTGAGCAGAACAAAGCGATCCGTGCATGGGCCAAGAAGGCCGGCAAGGACATCTCCGACCGAGGACGAATCCCGCAGGAGATCGTCGACGAGTACCACGCGAAGGCCGGCAGGTAAACCACCCACGCCAACACCTGCCCGCGCCTCGACCGCGCCGCGGTCGGGGCCATGTGACGGCGGTGCCGACCTGGGCCGCCACACGCACGTGATGCCGTACGCGATTCACTGACACGTTCGGTCGCCGAGCTCCCCATCGGTGCCGGATGATCCTGCGGTGCCGGCCTCACGTCCGCGGCTCCGCTCAGGGGCTCAGGGTAACTACGGTGGGTGGCATGAGGCTGCTGCTGCGCGGTGGACCTGGCGACGGATGGTCGTGGGCGGCGGGGAAACCGTCGTCTGGCGGACCTGCCTGTACCAGATCACGACCGAGGTCGCCCACCGCCAGGGACACGACCTGCGGGTCTACCGGCACCGCCCCGACTGCTGCGAATCACACGGTAGAGGCGCCGAGGACCGCTGCGAATGAAACACCCGTCCCAGCGACCGTCGCCACCAGTCCGTCCGAGGTAGCGCAGTGGCACACTGGTAGATCTGGGCAACCTTGCCTGACCACGGGACACGATGCTCGCAAGCGAGTTCCGGTGTCTGCTCCGCCTGAAAGCTGACGCCCGTGGTTCGGGCTGAATTGCGACCTCTTCCAAAGCATCTGGAGGTGCTGAGCGTGGAGGGCTGGGCGGAGGACCCGTCGGTTGCACCGGCGGGAGCGTGGGGAACTCAACCATTCCGTCGAAGGCCGATCAGGACGCCAACCGGCGTAAAAGGGGGTCGAAGGGCGGCCGGCCACCGGCCTTCGACCGCGAGCGGGACAAGCAACGCCACGCCGTGGAATGCGGGGATCAGCCGGCTCAAACGCAACCGCGCCGTGGCCGCCCGATTCGACAAGCTCGCCGTGCGCTACGAAGCCACCGTGCACATCGCCGCGATCAACGAGTGGCTGTGAGCGGACCCGGCACCATACGGGGTGGAGGCTCGCACGCTCGCTGCCATGGGCTGCTCTGTAGAGCGAGGGGATAACTTGTCCGTCGAATCCGCTGGTCGGCTGTCTGTACGGAGAAGTTGACGGACAGCGGCTCCGGCGTGAAGGCAGTTGCGCATTCGAGCGTGACCTCGACGTCGATCCAGCTCGTTCCGCCCGGGCGGACCAGCCAGGACTGGCCTGTACCACGTACCAGGACGCCCGGTTTCCGTGCCTCATCTACCTGCACTATGACGGGTGCCTGGCCGGCGTTGACCAACACCAGTTGCGCATCGAGTCGCACCGTCCCGACGCCGTTCAAGCGGCCCCAACTGTTGGACGAGCCTGGCAAGGCCACCAGTGTTACGGTGTTGGCCTCGGTACCTTCCTCGCGAGAACTCCACACTTCGGCACCACCGACGCTACCGAGCGCCAAGCCGACTACCAAGGCAACGACGATGTAGACAGCGCCCTTCCGTCCGGGCCTTAATCCGGCGGAGCGGCCCCCATCCGAGTCACCAAGCTTAGCGCCAGGCATATCCAGATCGATGACTTCATGGCTCGCCGTCATGGCGACAGACTAAAGGGTGTCTCGGACCTCGGTGGATGACGTTGCCGCCATCCACCGATTTGCCTCGATGTCGCTGGATGCTTCCGGTTGCCTGGGGTTGCAACCTGCCGGTGGTGCTGTTCCTGGCGCCTATACCGCCGACGGGGTGGACGCTGGGTTGAAGCCCGGCTGTCCACCCCGCCCTGGTGCGAAGGGCTAGGTTTGGCTCGGGCATGGCGGCGCAGGCGCCCAAGCGCTTCTCAGGGACGTCTCGTAAATCCGAGCGGGGTTCGCGTCCGGATGCGATCCTCGGGGCATGACGGGCGCAGCGCAGGATGACGCCGAGGTGGCTTACATGCGGGAGGTCACCGTGCTGGCCGAGAGTCTCATCGCTGCGGAGGATCCTTACGAGGTAGCGCTGGACATCCACGGGGTGTCTGCGCATGCGTCGATCGAGGTGGATCCGGCCGGCTACGTGTACCTCATCTGGGGCGAACTTACCGACTGGGTGGAGCTCAAGCCTGACGAGCATGAGCAGGCCGCAGCTGAGATGGTCCGGGCGGCGCGGGAGTGGCTATCGCTGGACCTTGCCGATCGCGAGGCCGTGGCCAAGTATCTGGACTACTGGGTGCACGACGTTTGTGGCTATGCAAGGCGGGCCGGCGCAGGCGCGGACTGCTGACTGACGAAAACTCTGCGAAGCGGGACCTCGTAGCCCCGGGAGTCTGTCTGTTGAGGATGGTGGGGCAGGATGCCGGGGTGCAGGTGATCTCGGCAGCTCGCTCGGAGTGGATCTTTCCTTTCACCGGACTGCAGCCTGCTCAGTTCCGCACGCTGGTTCGGCTGGTCGCCGAGCGTGGCGGTGCGGCATCGCTGACGCCGGCCGGGCCGGCAATGGGCTCTCGACCTGCCGGATCGGGTGTTGCTGGTGGCGGTGTACTGGCGGACGAACCTGACGATGCGCCAGATCGGTCCGCTGTTCGGGGTGTCGCACTCCGCGGCCGCACCGGGTGATCGACACCCTCGCGCCGCTGCTGGCACTGGCGCCGCTGCGGAAGCGGCCGGTCGCGCAGATCGCGATCGTCGACGGGACTCTGGTCCCGACCCGTGACCACCGGTTAGCGGCCCGGAGTAAGAACTACCGATACTCGACGAATCTGCAGGTCGCCATCGACGCCTCCACCCGTCTGGTCATCGCCGTCGGCGACCCGCAGCCGGGCAACCGCCCCGACACGATCGCCTACCGGACCTCGGGCGTTGCCGAGAAGCTGGACGGGCGGCCCGTGATGGCCGGCGGCGGCTACCGCGGCAACCCCGAGGTGATCATGCCGTACCGCAAACCCATCGACGGCAGCTCGCTACCCGCCTGGAAAGAAGCCCTCAACGTCGAGCACCGGACCGTCAGAGCGGGAGTCGAACACGCCCTGGCCAGGATGAAGTGCTTCAAGATCCTGCGCGACTACCGCCGCGCCGCCCACACACTTGCCGACGCCGCTTCCGGCATCGCCAACCTCCACAACATCATCCTCGCCGGCTGACCACCGCCGCGGCGCCGGGCAGCGCCTTCGCCCAGTTACGAGACGTCCTTAGTTCAGATTGACTAGCATTCGCGTCCCCTTATTGCTTCGTTTTCCGGAACTCGCGAACTCCTGAAAAGGTGAATGCCGCTCCGGCTAAGAACTGTAGAGAGCCGGAGGTTGGCGAGTACCACCCCTCACCGCGAGCCAGTGTGAAAGCCGATCCTGCGAACCAGAGAAGCGCGAGGGCCAGTAGGCCCCAGCCGATCGCCTTTCGTCGAGTCCGCATCAGCAGCTCCCCTTATTTGCATTTGAAGGTTGACGGTCACACCCGCCCCATGGATGAACAAGTTTATACCGAAGGCGCCAGAGTGGGTGACGCAGTGATTCTTGAGTATCCGGCTCTTGATCCAGATGTGGGCCTTTCCGAGTGCCCAGATTAGGAGTCCAATCACCAGTCCGGGCCCTTTCCCGATTAGTCCGGCTATGATCGCCAAAATTTCTGACGCAAGCGCGGAGGCACTCGAATACCACCGGAGCGATTGTGGCTCTACATGCCCCCACTTGGCCGCGAAGTTGCAACTCCAGTTCGGATATCGCCCTGCCTTGCACTTCATGTCGGCGCAGTTGACTGGATCTCCTACGCAGTACTCGTACGAGTTAGCGTTCCACCCCCCAAAAATCTGATCCACCGATCGGAAACGGCCATACGTCGGGTTGTAAAGACGGGCGCCCATGAGAATCGAACCGTCGGGGGTGTCGGCAGCGACTCTCGTGGCGGTTGGCGCCAGCACGATGTTCGGGCTCGCCCGCCCGCCAATCGAATGGCATCAGTTTCCTGTCTGTCGATCGAGGGCTGCCATTTCGGGGTTGCTGTCGACGGATTCCATTTCCCGAATCAACGTTCGCAGGGGCTTGGCGCGGCGGCAGGACGGTCAACGCCAGGCGGGGGCTGGGTGGCCGCCGTCGGGCGGCGGAGACGATCGCCGCGCGCGCGGTACGCGTCCGGGCGGTGGACGCGTCGAGCAGAGTTGTCATCATCTGGGGTGCCCGTAGCGGGTCAGTAGACGCCAGCTTCTACTGCACGCCAACTGGCGGTGCCCACGCACCCGACCAGTAGGGACGCCACGGCTGAGTCCTTATGCACGCCTTGGCGCAGATTGTCGGGGGATGTTTCGGCCTGGCTGGGCGGCGAGCCCCCAAAGTCGGACAGATGCTCCCTTGCCCAGGGTTTCGGCCCCATAACTGCATGTGTTGGATAGCTGCCGGGGTGACTGCTTTGGTTCGAATGCGGCTGATCTGATGCGTGGCTTGACAGCTCTCTGAGCTGCTCTGATACTCGCCGCACCTCGTTGATCATCCTGCCCCCGGGAGTTCGCGTGTCTGCTGACCGTCGTGCCGTTGTGGCCCGTCGTCGTATCCGTCGCCTGTCTCCTCTTCTGGTGGGGGTCCTGGTTGCCACCTTGGTGGGGTGGGTTCCTGCGGCTGCCCCTGCGGTGGCGGCCGAGCCGGATGGGCTGGAACGGCCGGTGCCGGTGTCGGAGGCGGCGACGAAGCCGGACCCGTTCCCGGAGATGCCGGTGTTCGAGGGTGAGCCGGTGGTGTGGCCCTCGGCGGGGTCGGCGGTGGTGGGTTTGCCGTCGTCGACGGATCGGTCGCGGCGGTTGCAGGGCACGGCGAAGCCGGGTGGTTTGCCGGTCACGGTGATGGCGGTGGACGACGTCGCGGGTGTGTCGTCGGGGCGGGCGTTGGCGGACGCGACGGAGTTGCCCAGCGAGGTGCGGATTGAGGTTTTCGATCGGGGGGTCGCGCAGCGGGCCGGTGTGGCGCTGGCGATGCGGGTGGAGCGTACCGACGGTGGTGGGTCGGGGCGTGCTGAGGTGCGGGTGGACTATTCGGGGTTCGCGCACGCCTATGGGGGTGATTGGGCGTGGCGGTTGCGGTTGGCGATGATGCCGGCGTGCGTGCTGACCACGCCGGAGGCGGAGTCGTGTGGTCAAGTCACGTGGCTGGATGCCGTCAACGACGGCAAGAGTGGTGTGATCGCTGCCGAGGTGGACCTGTCGGGTCCGGCGAGGGTGGCGCGGGACGCTCGCATTGAGGGGCTCGTCGAATCCCGGACGGTCGAAGCAGGCCAGGTGATGGTGTTGGCGGCGAGTGGTTCGTCGTCGCAGGCGGGGGATTTCGGAAAGACGGACCTGAAGGCGTCGTCGTCATGGGCGGTCTCGGGCAACTCGGGTGACTTCACCTACTCCTATCCGGTGCCGGTGCCGCCGGTGCCGGGCGAGTTGATGCCGGACATCGCTATGGGGTACAGCTCGGGTGCGGTGGATGGGCAGACGGCGGGGTCGAACATGCAGCCGTCGACGTTCGGTGAGGGCTGGACTTACACCCCGGGGTTCGTCGAGCGGACATATCGTCCGTGCGCGGACGACTCGGAGAGCGTGCTCTCGCCGCACTGGACGGCTCTGGCGTCCACCGGGGACCTGTGCTGGCGGCAGCAGAACGCACAGATCATGCTCAACGGCGTCTCCAGTGAGATCGTGCTGGCCAGTGACGGGAAGTGGCGACTCGCGGACGACGACGGGTCGAAGGTGGAGCTGCTGACCGGCGGAGCTAACAGCGACAACAACGGTGAGCACTGGAAGGTCACCACGACCGACGGCACGGAGTACTGGTTCGGTCGACACACGATGCCTAACGGCAAGGGAGACACGAACTCCACGGCGGTAGTGCCGGTGTATGCGAACCACTCGGGTGAGCCGTGTTTCAGCAGCGCGTCGGTGACGGCGTCGCGGTGTCAGCAGGCTTGGCGGTGGATGCTCGACTACGTCGTCGACCGCAACGGCAACGAGGTCTCGTACTGGTACAGCCGTCACCAGAACCGGACCGGGTTGAGGAACTCGGCGTCGAACACGGCCGCCTACCACCGGGCGGTACATCTGAACCGGATCGAGTACGGCACGCACCGGTCGGACGCGGCGACGGTGTCGGCGCCGGCGCGGGTGGTGTTCACGAACTCCGACCGGTGCGTGACGACCTCGTGTGGCACCCGCAACGAGGCCAACTGGCCGGACACCCCGTGGGACCTGGAGTGTTCGGCCGCGCCGTGCGCGAACAACCTGACGCCGAGTTTCTGGTCGAGCACCCGCGTGTCGAAGATCTCCACGCAGGTGTTGAAGAACGGTGCGTACTCGGTGGTGGACGAGTGGGCGATCGACCACTCGTTCCCGTCGGCGCCGTCACCGGTGTTGTGGCTGTCAGGCATCGAGCACACCGGTAAGACCGCCGGCGGGTCGATCAGCCTGCCGAAGCTGCTGACGTATGGGACCAGGACGCAGAACCGGGCGGACTACGACCCGAACGCGACGATGCAGTCGCACGAGAAGTACCGCATCACGCGGCTGCGGACCGAGACCGGTGGGCAGGTCGATGTCACCTACGCCGGCAACGACACCGGCTGCGCATTCGGAGGCACCTTCCCCGTCCCGCACAACAACCCGCGGCGGTGCTTCCCGCAGTACTACACCAACCCGTCTGGGCAGTCGGGGTGGGCGTGGTGGCATAAGCGGATCGTGACCAGGGTCGTCGAGTCCGACCTGGTCGGCGGGTCAGCGCCGATCACCACCGAGTACAGCTACTCCACCGCGAACTCCTCCAGCAACGTGCTGTGGGCGCACCAGAACGGGGCCTCGGTGTGGGGTGCGCCGCTGGACAAGCGGTCATGGTCGGATTGGGCGGGCTACACCAACGTCACCGTGCGGGTCGGTAACCCGACCTCAGGCACCCGTTCCCAGGTCGACTACCTGTACCTGCGGGGACTCAGCGGTGACCGCACCGACTCGGGTACCCGCACCGTGACGGTGACCCCCTTCGACTCGGTCGTCGGTGGGGGAGCGGCCGGGGACGCCGAGTACCGGCGAGGGCACCTGCTCAACGAGCGGGTCTACGACCGGGCCGGCGGCAGCGTGGTGCAGATCCTCAAACACGACCCGTGGACTGTCACGACCGGCACCCGCACCCTGTCCACGAACTGGGCGGAGCCGAACGTCCACAGGTCCTACATCACCCGCACCAAGCTGAAGATCCGGTGGGAGTTGGTCGACGGCGCCTGGTCCCAGCGGTCTCTGGTCAACACCAGCTACGACACCACCTACGGCCGGGCACTGACCGTCTCCGACGAGGGCGGCCCCGCCACCGATGACCAAACCTGCACCACCTACACCTACGCCGACAACCCGACGGGCCACCGGTACGATTTCGTCAAACAGGAAACCGTCCGCGCAGGCAGCTGCGGACAGACCCCCGGCGCCCTGCTCGGCGACACCCGCTACTACTACGACGGATTGACCCACGGCGGCGCGCCCGGACGAGGCAACGTCACCAAGACGGAGAACTACGTCGACGGCGGCTGGCAGGTCGCCGCGCAGAACGTCGCCTATGACCCCCATGGTCAGGTCACATCGTCCACCGACGCATGGAACCGCAGCACCACCACCAGCTATACCGAGAACAGCGACCGGCTGACCACCCAGATGCAGGTCACCAACGCTGCCGGCCACAAGGCGACCACCAGCATCGACGTGGCCCGTGGTCTGCCGCTGACCGTCACCGACGCCAACGACAAGGTCACCACCGGCACCTACGACGCCCTGGGCCGACTCCTGACGGTCACCAGCCCTGGCAACACCACCGGAATCCCCGACGCGGCCTACACCTACACCGTCTCGCAGACCGCACCGTCGTGGACCCGTACCCGCGTGTTGGGACCGAACGCCAACCAGATCGACTCGTACGACATCTACGACGGTCTGCTCAGGCACCGGCAGACCCAGGCGACCGCCGCCGACGGTAAACGGGTCATCACCGAACGCGTCTATGACGAACGGGGCCTGACGGTCAAGGAATCCGCCTTCTGGAACACCGACTCCGCGCCGACGTCGACCCTGGTCACCGCAGCTGACGCGGTGATCGAGCGGCAGACCCGCCGCGCCTACGACGGCCGGGACCGGCAGACCGCAGCGGAGACGTGGTCCCTGAACGCCTTCAAGTGGAAGACCACCACCGCCTACACCTGGAACTCGACCACCGTCACCCCACCAGCGGGTGGCTTCCCCAGCCGCGAGATCGTCGACGACCACGGCCGGGTCGTGGAGAAGCGCCAGTATCACACGTCGAACACCAACGGCGCCTATGACAAGACCACCTACGGATACAGCCTGCAGGACGAACTGACCTCGGTCACCGACTCCGACGGCAACCAGTGGACCTACGCCTACGACCTGCTCGGCCGCCAAACCCAGGCGGTCGACCCGGACGCGGGCACCACCATCAGCGAGTACCACACCGACGGGACGCTTAAGGCAACCACCGACGGACGTGGCCAGCGACGCTACTACGCCTACGACAGCCTCAACCGCCGCACCGAGGCCCGCGAGGACTCCTCCACCGGTCGCGTCATGACCTCCTGGACCTACGACACCGTCGCCAAGGGGCAACTGACCGCGTCGACCCGCTACGACACCGACGGGCTCGCCTACACCACCAGCGTCGACTCCTACGACGACGCCTATCGGCCACTCTCCACCACGATCACGATCCCCCCATCCACCGCCAACGGCGCCCTCGCCGGCATCTACACCACCTCGATGACCTACAAGGCCAACGGCGCGCCCGCGACCGTCAGCCATCCCGGCGTCGGTGGCCTGCCCGCCGAAACACTGACCTACACCTACCTCGATCAGGGCCTGCTCACCTCGACGGCCTCCGGATCGCAGACCTATTTGAACAACGTCGACTACGCCTACGACGGCCTGCCCTACCGCACCTACCTCGGCGACACCGGCAAGCGGATCCGACTGACCACCCAGCACGGCACCAGTGACCGCCGCCTACTCGTCGCTCAGACCGACACCGAGAACCAGACCACCCCCAACACGTGGGACGACAAGTTCACCAACCAGTACGCCTACCTCGACAACGGACTGATCAGCGTCATCGCCGGCAGAACCGGAGGCGTACGTGACCAGGTCGAGTGCTTCACCCACGACTACCTCCAACGCCTCACCGAAGCGTGGACCGAAGCCACCTGGAACTGCGTCACACCCCAACGCACCGGTGCTGACGCCTACTGGCGGCAGTGGACCTTCGACGCCATCGGCAACCGGCTCACCCAAACCGACAAGCAGCCCGGCGGCACCGACACCACCTGGACCTACACCAGCCCCGCAGCAGGACAACCTCAGCCCCACTCGGTCACCAACGTGACCGCCGTCGGTCCTCAGGCGGGTACCCCCACCCGGTCGTTCACCTACGACAACGCCGGCAACACCCTCACCCGCACCACCACCACCGGCGACACCCAAACCCTGACCTGGGACACCGAAGGCCGCCTGGCCACACTCACCGAGGACGGCGAGAGCACCAGCTACCTGTATGACGCCGACGGCAACCGGCTCATCGCCCGCGCCCCCGACAAGACCACCCTCTACCTTGGCGGCACCGAACTCGAACTGGCCACCGGCGGCACCCAGGCCGACGGCACCCGCTACTACGGCGACTACGCCGTCCGCGACACCGTCGACCTCAAATGGGTCATCAACAACCACCAAGGCACCGGCCAGGTCCAGATCGACCCCACCACCCTCGCCAGCCAGCGCCGCCGCGCCCTGCCCTACGGCGAACACCGCAACACAGCCCCCACAGCCTGGCTCGGCACCAAGGGCTTCGTCGGCGGCACCGAGGACGACACCGGCCTGACCCACCTCGGCGCACGCGAATACGACGCGAGCATCGGCCGCTTCATCAGCATCGACCCACTCATCGACCACCTCGACTCCCAGCATTCACACGGCTACAGCTACGCCAACGGCAACCCCACGAGCTTCAGCGACCCCGACGGACTCCGACCACTCGCCACCGGCGGCGGATCCGAAGAAACGCGCTACTGGAGCGGGTCCAGCCAGAAGGTCACCTACAACGTCACCAAGAAGAAGTGGACCGTCGTCAAGAAGCCGGCACCGAAGAAGCCGACCCCGACAAAGGCCACCAAGTCCGTCGGAGCAGGGGTACGCGACGCCGCCAAGGACTTTGGCCGCGGAGCCCTCGATGCGGCCAAGGGACTCGTATCGCACGTCACCGGCGGCTGGTCGGAAGCCGGACGAGCCGCCTCCGACGCATGGCACGGCAACTGGGGAAGCGCAGGCAACCGACTCAAGAATCTCGGTGGCATGTTCTACTCCGGCTACACCGGTGTCTATCTGTCCTTGTACGGGGCAGTCGTCGGCGTCGGTGGCACTTGGTGGTCGGGAGTCCAATCCGCCCGTGGCGGCGACTGGGGCGGCGTCGCCTACGCCGCCACCACCAACGGACTGACCATCGGCACCATGGCCATCCCCGCCAAGGTACCCAAGCTCAAGACACGTGGATGCCCCAACAGCTTTGCACCCGGCACCCCCGTCCTCATGGCCGACGGCACCACCAAAGCGATCGAGAAGATCACCATCGGCGACGTGGTCCTCGCCACTGACCCCGAGAACAACGAAACCGCATCCAAGCAGGTCACCGACACGATCACCGGAGACGGAGACAAGAACCTCGTCGCCGTCACGATCGACAGCAGCACCGGCCCCTCACCCTCAACTGCGACCCTGGTGGCCACCGACAAGCACCCATTCTGGGTCCCCGAACTCGACGAATGGGTCGACGCCGCGGACCTCCAAGCAGGCCAGTGGCTCCGCACACCCACCGACGGCCGCGCGAAGATCGGAACCGTACGCCACTGGACTCAACCCGCCCGCGTCTACAACCTCACCGTCGCCGACATCCACACGTACTATGTGCTCGCCGGCACGGCCCCGGTTCTGGTGCACAACTGTGGCGAAACGATCAAGGCCAAGGATCTTGAAGGCAGGTATACTCAGGGCCAGACGAGTCGTGACCCGGCTTCGCAGTGGTATCACGAAATGCTAGACAATAGTGATCTTGTGGATGGGATCAACAAAGCTGGGCATGGCGATGGGATTTTCGTGTCGCCAGATGGGCGCATCCTTGGCGGGCATCACAGGGTGGATGAGGTGGTTGGCCGCGTGAAAGATGGCCGCCTGGACCCTGATACACCGATTTTTATTCAACACCATCCATGCTCGTGTAACTAGAGCGCGGCGGGCCGACATGGAATTCTGTCACATGTCGGCCCCAGCGTATTGTCGGGGCTGATCGCAAGGGGTTTGTGGGCATCTATGTCAATTGTTGGGCGGCAGGACCCGGATTTTCGTGTATGCCACATTGGTTTTGAGTCATTGTTGGAAATTCAGCGGGATGCAGAAAGCAGTGGATTTGCCACCCGGTGGAGTTCTGTTGACGCTTTACGCGCTCAAGTAAAAGAGGGTGACTCTCTGATTTTGCCGCTGATTCGGGAGGTGAGAAGTGGCATCATTCGTTCTTACCGATGCGCCATCCTTTTTCCTCTAGCAAGTGGTGGGGGTCGGGGTGCAGTAGCGACGATCGACGTCTCTCCGGCGAAATTCGAGGCGTTAGCACGTATTGATAGGGATGCGGAGGTGGGGGAGGTCTTGGCGAACGTATTCGCGCTCGCTCTGGGTGGAATCTCCACCGTCTCTAAGGGGTAAACGCAGGGACCCGCAAAGTCGTCGCGTGATGCCTAATACTGCAACGGCAGTTGGTTAGGGGTAGCCGCGTTGTCGGTAGTGGCAGGTTCGGGCTTGGTGTTGGCGGCGTCGTCGCCATCGGGACCAGGCCCAGACCTGTTGGGGTAGGTGGGTCGATCGCACTGCAAGTGCGGTGAGTAGTCTTCGGATCTCCGGTACGGTGTAGCCGATCATCGTGTCGTCGCCGGGACCGGTTCCCCTTTTGTCGTGAGGGACCGGGCGACGGCCAGCCAGGCGTGGGCGGCCATCGCGAGGGTGATGTGGGCGTGCCAGGCTCGCCAGTCGCGGACCTGGTATTCATCAAGGCCGGTTTCGTTCTTGGCCTGTTGGAAGCACTCCTCGATCGCCCAGCGGGTGCCGGCGATGCGGGCCAGGTCGACAAGGCGGGTGCGGCGAGGGCCGTAGCAGACGTAGTAGGCGATCTCCCCGGTGCTCATGTTGCGCCGGGCCAGCAGCCAGTGCCCGCGACCGGGCTGCCAGCAGATCCGCACCGGCACTCGTGCCCACCAGTACTCGCGGGGACCGTGGGCGCCCGGGCCGGCGGACAGCCGACACCACGCCTGAGCAGGCAGAGCGGCGATCAGGTCGTCGGCACGCGCCCGCCCCATCGTGGTGGTGATCATGTCGTCGTTGCGGCGGGTCGCGACCACATAGCCCACATCCCGGTGTTCCAGCCACACCCGCAGCGACTTCGACTGCCCGTAGGCCTCGTCCATCGTCACCCACCCCACCGGCACCCCGCTATCGAGGGCACGGGCCAGCATGGTGCGGGCCATCTGCACCTTCGTGGCGAACTCGACCTCGTCGGGGATCCCCGCTGCCCGGCACCGGTCCCGGTCATCAGTCCACGATGCCGGGAGGTAGAGCTGCCGGTCGATCAACGCGTGGCCCCTGCTGGAGCGGTAGGCCAGGAACACCCCGACCTGGCAGTTCTCCGTCCGCCCGGCGGTGCCGGAGTACTGGCGTTGCACCCCGGCCGACCGGATGCCCTTCTTCAGGAAACCGGTGTCGTCAACGATCAGCACCCCAGCCGGATCACCGAGGTGCTCGACCACGTAATCCCGCACATCGTCGCGAACAGCGTCGACATCCCAGTCCGCCCACCGCAACAACCGCTGCATCCCGTCCGGCGACACATCACCGGCCTGCTCCGCCAGAGTCCACCCGTTCTTACGACCCAGACCCGAGACCAACCCGCACAAGTACTGACGCGCCCGCCGACGAGGCTCCGACCGACGAAAACGCACACCGATCCGCGCATGCAACCGGTCCAACTCCCCATGCCACCGATCGACATCAACATCCGTCACAGGCAGACCAACGAACGCGAGCCGAACTCGATTCGCCTACTGCCGTTGCAGTACTAAGAGCTCCTAACGAAATGATGTGGGCGTGTCCTCGGGACGCGAGGGTCGTTCTGTCTGGGTGTGAGGAGGGGTGGGCAGCCGCCGTGGATCGTCTCGGACGATCTGTGGGCCGAGATCGCGTCGCTGCTGCCGCCTCGTCCGCCTCGGCGTCATCGGTTCCCGGGCCGTAAGCCTCTCGATGATCGCAAGGTGTTGTGCGGGATCTTGTTCGTGCTCTACACCGCGATCCCTTGGGAGTACCTGCCCCAGGAACTCGGCTTCGGCTCAGGCATGACCTGCTGGCGCCGGTTGCGGGACTGGAACGACGCCGGCGTGTGGCAACGACTGCATGAGGTCCTGCTGGGCAAACTTCGCGCCGCCGGGCAGTTGGACATGTCCAGGGCGGTGATCGACGGCTCCCACATCCGGGCGCTCAAGGGCGGCCCAAAACCGGTCCGAGCCCGGTCGACCGCCGCAAGTCAGGCTCGAAACACCACGTCATCACCGACGCGGCCGGCATCCCCCTCGCCACCGCGCTGACCGGCGGCAACCGCCACGACGTCACCCAACTGCTGCCCCTGGTCGACAAGATCCCACCCATCAAGGGCATCCGAGGCCGGCCCCGGCACAGACCCGACAGGATCTACGCCGACCGCGGCTACGACTTCGACAAGTACCGATGCCAGCTACGCACCCGCGGCATCGCACCCGTCATCGCCCGACGCGGTGTCCCACACGGCTCCGGACTGGGAGACCCTGCCCGGCCGGACGAGGTAACGATCGACTCCCGAGATCATGACTTACGTTAGCCCACCCCGACTCTCGGGGCTTGTTGCTGTAGGCGGCGGCCGGTGATCGTTAGATAGCGCGGCCTCCGGTAGGGGGTTCACGGCCATGAAGAACCTGCGCACCAACCTCAACCGGCACTTCGCGGGTATTCTCTAGGCGGCCGGCTATGCCGAGGGCACCCCGGCAGGCGCTACCGATGTGCTGGAGATCTGGTACGACTTCGCGGTAGCCAAATCCGGAGTTTCGATCCGCCACGCACACTGTCGGTGGCGTACCACAATCCGCCGCCCAGCAGGCACTTTCACCCCCCGCCGTCGACCCAGCGGCGCTCGCCCGCCACGACATCGAGACCATGCTGACTGCCATCCGACGACGCACGGGGCTGAGCGGACACCCACCGCTGTAGCGATCCATCCGATACCGACCGTCGTTGCAACAGATCTTCTCGAAGGGTGGGTCGGCGGGTTGCCGGCCTGGCACTGACTACCGGCGAACGCGAGACGAAGCCGGCTCTCGAACCTGTGACCTGAACGTCAGACGACCCCGCAAGCTTGAGGCGAGGGTGATCGGCTGCCATTCCCTCATGATCCGGACAACGATAGCTGCGTCTGTTGATAACTGTGCCCGGCAGGAAATAGTGTACGTGAACTGAGGGACTGCGTAGGGGCTCGGCTTCCTGGGCGAGGCAGAGTGCTGGAATCAAAGCTACTTGACCTCACATTCCTGAGCCTGTGGGTGGCCCTGTTGCGTCGCCTCAAGAGGCAAGGGCTCTGGGTGAATCAGGGTCGTGGTGTTCAGGCTCTGTTGCGACAACTTCAGGCGACGGTTGGAGTGGCCGAATGTTGGATGTGCCAGATTTGAACATGTCCGGATCGTCAAGGCCGGCCTGGCTCTCGTCGAATGACGAGGGTGCCGGTGGGGCGCTCGTTCATGGCGGCCTACCGCTTCCTGATGTAGCTCGACGTGCAAGGCGGGCGTCTACCTGCTGGGTGATATCGTCCATCGACTCCAGTGGCCGTCTCGCCAATCGCGGGATGGTACGCGCGATTGGCTGGACAGTGGGCTGTCGAGTCCAAATCGAATGGCAGGGACGTCGTGTGGCCGTTAAACGCCATCACAGCGGCGACTCAACTATAGGAAACCGCGGCCATCTGCGGATACCCGCCTCCGTCCGTCGACGCCTCCAAATTCAGAAACAGGACCGACTGATAGCGTACGTCGACACCGCGCAGGGCGAAATGGTTCTGTCGATTATCAATTTGCTACCAGGGTGTCACCTCACGGGAGGTCAGGCTGACGAGGCGGCGCAGTCATGAGTGAACGAGACACTGGCGGCGCTGAAATCGAAGCTGCCCGCCTCCTTCTCGCGCGGTTGGGTGTCTCTCCAGAGCAACTGATCAACCTAGCTATGATGCCTAAATCTATTCCGACCTTTGACGAATACATCGACCGTGTATCGAGATCGGTCTCGCCTGGAAGCCTTCGAGTCTACGGTAGCTACTGGAACAAGGTGCGAGATGCGTGGGGGAGTAGGCGGCTCAACGAAGCTACTCCACTTGAGATCCGACAACTCGTCGAAGCAACGAAAGATCAGCGGACACTCCGACGTAACTCGCGCGGCGGACGCTCGGCAGCGGAACACCTGATCTCGGCCTTGAGGTGCCTCTACAGCCACGCAGTAGCCGACGGGCTCATATCTGCAGCAGACAACCCCTCGACACGCGTCCCAAAGCCCCGCCGCCAGCCCAGCACCCGCCGCGCTCTGTCAGACGCTCAACTCTGCTCTATCAACGACGTTGCCGCCACGACAGGAAACGACCCCGATCTCGATGGGCTGCTCCTGCGGTTTCACGAAGAGACGGCCTGCCGCCGCGGTGGGGCACTCGCCCTGTCACGGGCCGACCTCGACACAGAGCAGTCCGTCGTAGCCCTCCACGAGAAGGGGGACAGTGTCCGTTGGCAGCCCATCTCGCCTACCTTGGCCAACCGACTCGCCGAACTCGCTGATGAACGCGGGAGCGCAAGCCCCGCCGACCAACTGTTCCGATACCGCTCAGGAAAGCCCATCACCCACCGCCGGTACGACTACCTGTGGCAACGAATCGGAAGACACCTACCGTGGGTGCGAGTCCAGCAGATCAGCACCCACTGGCTCCGGCACACCACCCTGACCTGGGTCGAGCGGAACTTCGGCTACGCCGTCGCCCGCGCGTTCGCCGGACACAACGGCCGGTCCGACGCGAGCACGACCATCACCTACGTACGGGCCGACATCTACGAAGTCGCTCAAGCCCTTTCGGCGCTCACAGGCGAGGCCCACCCACTCACCCAAGAGCTTAGATGATGAACCTGAACGCGGCCGGTGCCCGGCGCTGCTGCACCGCAGCGATCGACCGATCACAAGCCGCCGCTAAGACCACCTATCGGACGCATCGACGAACAGCCGGCGCAGGTTGCCGCCCAGTGCATCTCTGCCCACTGGCGACACCACACCACCCTGTACCTCCTGATGAACTTCGACGAGTAGGGGGTCACACCCTCCTGTTTGGCGCTCGACTCGTTTAGTCGTCATGGATGCCGAGATCAGCTATGCCGGGTAGAAGGATGGCCCACCGTCGACGATTTCGTGGATCGCGAGGGCATGCGCGGGGAGCAGTCCTCCCACAGACGGAACCGACGCCACGCCGGATCACCCCCGCGTGCGCGGGGAAGAGCCTCGGCCGTGCCTGCGGTCGGGGGCTCGCTCGGGATCACCCCCGCATGCGCGGGGAGCAGCTCAACATCCCCGTCGACATCGACCGGAACCGGGGATCATCCCCACATGCGCGGGGAGCAGGGAACCCGGCGCGGCAAGTACGCCGACGACCCGGGATCACCCCCGCATGCGCGGGGAGGAGACTCTTTCACCACCTCGTACCCCGAGGCGCTCGGGATCACCCTCGCATGCGCGGGGAGCAATCGGCGTCATCGTGGTCGGCGGCGTCGGTGTCGGGATCACCCTCGCATGTGGTCGCCCCTGCGGTGGGGGTTACGGTCGCGATCGACGCCCGACGGGCAGGGTGTGCCGGCGTCGTTGAGGCCACGTGCGATGCTGGCGAGACTCCGGCCGGCCAGGCGTTGGGCGTACATCCACCGCACGTGTCCGGCCGTGGCCGGATCTGGTTCGAGGCGCCGAAGCCGGCGACCCCAGCGGGCGTGCGCTGCGTTCGGATGAGGGCCGGCGTCAACGAGCCGGTAGCCGTAGGGCGGCCGGCCACCGAGGTACCGCCCCTGCTCCCGCGCTTGGGCCCGCATCGCCATGATGACCCGGAACCGGGCGCGCTGCACCTCACGTTTCGACTGGGCGCCCAGCATCATGATCAGCGCTTGGTGGGTGGGGTCGTGGTGGTCGACCGGCCCGTCCGTCTCCGGCAGCCACAGCTGCACGCCGTGCTGTTCGAGCAGTGGTGCCAGGTGCTGCAGTTGGTTGGCGGAGAACGCCCGTTCCTACTCGCCGACCACGATCGCGTCAAACCCGCGGTCTGGGTCGTCGAGCGCGGCCAGTAGTGCGGCGGCCCTCGGACGCTGCCGCCAGCTGCGGCGGCGCGAGCAGCCGACGTCGAAGTATTCGGTGACGATCATCCCGTGCCCATCGACAAGCTCGGTGGCGCAGTCCCGCTGCCAGTGCCGGGACGTCACCCGGTCCTGGTGCTCGACGGTCGACATCCGGCCGTAGAACGCAAATCGCAGACCACGCCGCCGCTGGGCGGATGGTGGCGGACCGTTCTGCGGCTGGCTGTTGAGCCACTGGGTCAGGGGATCCTCGAGATCGTCACTCTGCTTGCCCGACACCGGACCTTTCTACGAAGGACCTTCGCGGTCGAGTCGGACAAGTAGTCCGCTGGCGCCTGTCGGGCTGGGACAGGCTCGGAGTCCAGTGCCAGGTTTCAGCTGACCGCTGAGGCTGCTCGGTGGCGGTGGTGTGGCAGGTGCGGCGTGGTCCTCGGGCCTCTTGCCGTACCACGGCTTCGGTCGAGTGGCGGAAGCGAGGAAGTGGCAGCGACCGAGATCCTCCTAGGATGGTTAGGGGGTGCGCGCCGCCCCTTATGGCGGCCGACAGTAGGGGGAGGTCGCGCACCGGCCGTCGTCGTGTGCCGCGATCGGGATCGCCCTTTATGGGAGGAGAACGATCTCGGCCTGTGGGCCGGCGTCGCTGGTGTGGCGGGACGCTCTGGACAAGCGTGGTCACCGACCAGCGAAGGATTCGTTCTTTCTGGTCTGTGACTGCCTGAAGGGGGCTGCGGGGGGTTCCGACGAACGCGTGGCCCAGAGTGGGGCGTAACGGGTGTGATCCACTCGATCCGGGTCACGTCCCGCCTGATCTCGTGCCTTCCGGGTCGAACTCCAGCGGCGAGGACGGCTTCCTGAAAGGGAGGCGGACGATCGTCGTTTCATGACGGGTGCGTTGTCCCTACGCACGCGTGATGCTCTGCTCGACGACCGGGGCGGATGGCTGCCGCGTGGGTCCTGCCCACGGGTCTGGGCGTATCGATCTTGTCGAGAATGGCCGTGCGGCACAGGCCCCCGGGATGGGTGCCCCTGCCTGACTCAGGGGCGAAGGCCCTGCAGGAGTGCGCCGTGCAGGACGGCGGAGGGGTCGGCGCCGAGGTCGAGTCGGTCGGGTGTGATGTCGGCGCGGATGAGGAGGTCGCCGATGGCGGCGATCATGGCGCCGTTGTCGGTGCAGAGTCGTGGTGACGGTACGCGTAGCCGTATTCCGGCGGCGGCGCAGCGTTGTTCGGCGAGGGCGCGTACTCGGCTGTTGGCGGCGACGCCGCCGACGAGTAGCAGGGTGTCGGCCTGGTGGTCGCGGCAGGCTGCGAGGGCTTTGCGGGTGACGGTGTCCGCGACGGCTTCCTGGAACGACGCGGCGACGTCGGCCATGGGCACGGCCTGGTCGCCGTGTTTCTCGATCCAGCGGGCGACGGCGGTTTTGAGGCCGGAGAAGGAGAACTGGTAGGGCGGGTCGGTCGGGCCGGTCATCGGTCGGGGGAAGGCGATGGCGGTGGGGTTGCCGTCGCGGGCGGTGCGGTCGATGGCGGGTCCGCCGGGGTAGGGCAGGCCGAGTAGGCGGGCGACTTTGTCGAAGGCTTCTCCGGCGGCGTCGTCGACGGTGTCGCCGAGGTGGACGACGGGATCCCGGGCGAGGTCGCCGAGGAGCAGGAGTGAGGTGTGCCCGCCGGAGACGATGAGTGCGACGCAGCGGTCAGGGAGTGGACCGTGTTCGAGGACGTCGACGGCGGCGTGGCCGGCGAGGTGGTGCACGCCGTAGAGGGGGACGCCGAGGCTGAGGGCGTAGGCCTTGCCGGCGGCGAGGCCGACCTGGACGGCGGTGGCGAGGCCGGGTCCGGCGGTGGCGGCGACGGCGTCGATGTCGGCGAAGCCGATGCCGGCGCGGTCGAGGGCGTGGCGGACCATGGGGGTGACGGCGTGCAGGTGGGCGCGGGCGGCGATCTCGGGGACGACGCCGCCGAAGCGGGCGTGTTCGTCCATGCTGGTGGCGAGGGCGTCGCCGAGTAGGACGCCGTCGGCGACGATGCCGACGCCGGTTTCGTCGCAGGAGGTTTCGATGCCCAGGACGATCGGCATCGGTCAGTCGTCCTGGTCGGTGCCCGCACCGACGCCGGGGTGTTCGGCGCTGGCGGCCAGGATGCGTTTGCGGAGTTTGGTGGGGAGTCGGTCGACGTAGGTGAGGCCGTCGAGGTGGTCGACCTCGTGTTGGAAGCAGCGGGCGAGGGTGCCGGTGCCGTCCAGCCGGATCTGGTGGCCGTGGATGTCGTAGCCGGTGACGGTGGCGGTGGCGCAGCGGGCCAGTTCGGCGTGTTGGCCTGGGACGGAGAGGCAGCCTTCGGTGTCGGTCACCAGGTCGCGGTGTTCGGGTAGGTGCAGGACCGGGTTGACGATGGTGGCGACGGTGTGGGCGCCGGTGGCGTCGGGGCAGTCGACGACGAAGATCCGGGCGTCGACGCCGATCTGGTTGGCGGCCAGGCCGACGCCGTGGGCGGCGTACATGCTGGCGAACATGTCGGCGACGAGGTGGGCGAGGGCATCGTCGAAGTCGGTCACGTCGGCGCAGCGGCGGTGCAGTACGGGCGTGCCGTAGCGGGTGATGGGGCGCGGAGTGCCGGTCGAAGTCTGCACAGTCACCTATCATAGGCAATTGCCAAGAGTTTGCAGTAAGGGTTGTCTCGTGGTGGTCCCGCCGGCCGGCCGAGGTGCTCCGGGCGGTGGTCAGGGTCGGGTGGCGCGGCGTCTGGCACGGTGGGCGCGGACGTGGTGGCGGGTGGCGCACCGGTCGGAGCAGAACCGGCGGCACCGGTTCCTGCTGTCGTCGAGGAACGCGGTCGGGCACTCTGGGTCCGCGCAGACGCCGAGCCGGTCGATGCCCCGTTCACACAGCCAGACGGAGAGTCCCCACACGGCGGCGGCGACGTACTCGACCGAGCGCGGAGTGCCGGGTGCGGCTACGTGCATGTGCCAGTCGACCGCCGAGGTGCCGGAGATCATCGGCCGGACCCGATACCGGGTCAGTAGGGCGTTGAGTTCGTCCGCCGCCTGCTGCTCACCGCCTGCCGTCACGCTCTGGAACACCTGACGCAGGCGATGTCCGACCTCCTGCAGCCTGTGCAGGTCGGCATCCACGACGGCGGGAAGTGGGGGATGCTGCGCCAGCAGCGTCCGCGCGTCGGTGAGATCGTCGAGCCGCGCGTTGGCCAGTGCCGCCGCCCGCAGGGCCAGTCGGTAGCTGTCGGCCAGCCCGCTGCGGTTGCCCGTGCCGGCGCCGCGGGCACGGGACGGGCGCGGTGGTCCCGCCGTCGCCGGTGCCGCCCGTACGCCGACGGGTTGGGCCCTTATCGGGTTGCTGCCCGGCACCCCGCGCACCGTCCGTAGACGACGACACCACTGGGCTGTCCGGGCGGATCCGGGTCGATCCCGACGGCGCGTGCGGCGGCCAGGCTGGCTTCGACCGTCTCGGCCGGCAACTGCCGCATGTCGCCGCAGGCGCCGCAGACGGCGTGGTGGTGCGCGTCGTCGGCGAGCCCGAACGTGGTCGTCCGGCCGACCGGCACGGTGTGGGCGATGCCCAGCTCGACCAGTTGCCGCAGCACCCGGTGCACCGTCGACAGTTCCACGGCCACACCACGGGCGAGCAGCGCGTGGTGCAGCTCGGTCACGGTGAGGTGCCCTCGATCACCAACCGCGTGCGCGAGTTGGTCGAGCACTCCTCGCCGGGCGGCGGTGTTGCGCAGGCCGGCACGGCGTAGTCGCCGCACGGCGGCGGTCACTCGGTCGGTCTCCGATGTGGTCAACCGCCCCTCCTCGCCGCGCGATCGTCGGTTCTATTGCAAGATAGTGGCAAGAGCATCATCTTGGCAGCAACCCTGGAGGAGTTCTCATGGCGGTCTACACCCTGCCGGATCTGCCCTACGACTACGGCGCTCTGGAGCCGGCGATGTCGGGGCAGATCCTGGAGCTGCACCACGACAAGCATCACGCCACGTATGTCAAGGGCGCCAACGACGGTCTGGAGCAGCTCGCCGAGGCCCGCGCCAAGGGCGACTTCGGCACGCTGGTCGGATTGGAGAAGACGTTCGCGTTCAACCTGTCCGGTCACGTGCTGCACTCGATCTTCTGGGGCAACCTCTCCCCGGACGGCGGCGACCGTCCCGATGGCGATCTGGCGGCGGCGATCGAGGAGCACTTCGGTTCGTTCGACGCGTTCGCCGGACAGCTCTCCGCCGCCACCAAGGGCGTGCAGGGCTCCGGGTGGGGCGTGCTGGCCTGGGAACCGCTCGGGCAGCGGCTGATCGTGGAGCAGGTCTACGACCACCACGGCAACGTCGGTCAGGGATCGACGCCGCTGCTGGTGTTCGACGCCTGGGAGCACGCCTACTACCTGCAGTACAAGAACGTCCGGCCCGACTACGTGGACCGGCTGTGGAACCTGGTCAACTGGTCGGACGTGATCGCCCGCTTCGACGCCGCCCGCGCCGCCACGCCGAAGATCTGAGCGGCGTGACCGGCCTCACCCCGGCCGCGGCGGAGCTGGTGCAACGCGCCGCCGGGGTCATCGCGGCCAAGCACCGCGGTGACCTCGACGGCGCCGAGGAACTCCTCGCCGCGTTCAGTTCCGAGCAGGCCAAGACCCTCGGTTTCTACCTCCTGGCGGACCTGAGCCTCGGACTGCTGCGTACGCAGAGCGGCCAGTCCCTGGACGACCTCGTCCGGGAACTGTCGCTGCTCGTCGCCGCCACCGCGACACCGCCGGACAACTGACCAGGTTGGTGATCCGGTCGGTGTCGCTGGCGCCACCAGACGTGCCGGCGACACCGACCGGATCACCACCTGTCAGGACCTCCCTGCCCGCCCGCTGCACCGGCAGTGCCCCGGGCGAAGCTCGGTCATGGGGTATCAGAAACAACCTCACCCTGCTGCCACTAACATGTAGTTGCACACTTTTGGCAATAAGGGGGCGTTGGTGCGGACGGCGGAGATCAAACGGCGCTTCCTGGCGCACTTCGAGGCCAACGGACACACGGTGGTGCCGTCGGCGCCACTACCGGCGATCTCGGATCCGAACCTGCTGTTCATCAACGCCGGCATGGTGCAGTTCGTCCCGTACTTCCTCGGTCAGCGGGCCGCGCCGTACCGGACGGCGGTGTCGGTGCAGAAGTGCATCCGGACGCCGGACATCGACGAGGTCGGCAAGACCAGCCGGCACGGCACCTTCTTCCAGATGAACGGCAACTTCTCCTTCGGCGACTACTTCAAGGCCGACGCGATCCGCCTCGCCTGGGACCTGTCGACCACCCCGGTGCAGCAGGGCGGTTTCGGGTTGGACCCGGAGCGGATCTGGGCGACGGTCTATCTGGACGACGACGAGGCGTACGACCTGTGGCTGGCCACCGGCATGCCGGTCGAGCGGATCGTGCGTCGCGGCAAGGCGGACAACTACTGGTCGATGGGCATTCCCGGCCCGGCCGGCCCGTGCTCTGAGTTGTATTACGACCGGGGCCCCGCCTACGGCGCCGAGGGCGGCCCCGAGGTCGACGAGGACCGGTATCTGGAGTTCTGGAACCTCGTGTTCATGCAGTACGAGATCGCCGACGTGGCGTCGAAGACCGACTTCCGGATCGTCGGTGACCTGCCGAACAAGAACATCGACACCGGCATGGGCCTGGAACGGATCGCCTCGATCCTGCAGGGCGTGGACAACCTCTACGAGATCGACGAGGTGCGTCCCATCCTGGCCCGGGCCGCCGAGCTGACCGGCAAGCGGTACGGCGTGCACTCCGGGCCCGCCGCCGCCCAGTCCCACCCCGACGACGTCCGCCTGCGGGTCATCGCCGACCACGTCCGCACCGCGCTCATGCTCATCGGCGACGGAGTGACCCCGTCCAACGAGGGCCGCGGTTACGTGCTGCGCCGGATCATGCGCCGCGCGATCCGCGCCATGCGACTGCTCGGCTGGCAGGACAAGGCGCTGCCCGAACTGCTGCCCGTCGCGCGCGACTGTATGTCCCCGTCGTACCCGGAACTCGCCGCCGACTTCGACCGCATCTCCTCGGCCGCCTACGCCGAGGAGGACACGTTCCTCGGCACGCTGCGCGCCGGCACCACCATCCTGGACACCGCGATCGCCGAGACCAAGAAGGCCGGACGCTCCTCGCTGCCCGGCGACAAGGCGTTCCAACTGCACGACACGTACGGCTTCCCGATCGACCTCACCCTGGAGATCGCCAACGAGCAGGGCCTGACGGTGGACGCCGACGGGTTCCGGGCCCTGATGACCGAGCAGCGCGCCCGCGCGAAGGCCGACGCGAAGGCCCGCAAGACCGGCCACGCCGACCTGACGGCCTACCGGACAGTCCTGGACGCCCACGGGCCGACCGACTGGCTGGCCTACAGGACCCTCGTCACCGAGTCCCAGGTGCTCGCCCTTTGGTCCCGGGGCGCGACCGTCGACACCGCCCACGCGGGCGACATCGTCACCGTCGCGCTGGACCGTACCCCGTTCTACGCCGAGAGCGGCGGACAGGACTCCGACGCCGGCATGCTCACCGGCCCGCACCTGCGCGCCGAGATCATCGACGTGCAACGGCCGATCAAGGATCTGATCGCGCACACCGTCCGGATCCTCGACGGCAGCCTCACCGTCGGCGACCCGGTGCACGCTGCCGTCGACCCGCAGTGGCGCCTCGGCGCCCGGCAGGCCCACTCCGGCACCCACGTGGTCCACGCCGCGCTGCGCCAGGTTCTCGGACCGAACGCGCTGCAATCCGGCTCGTACAACCGGCCCGGCTATCTGCGCCTGGACTTCGCCTGGCGCGGCGGCCTGTCCGAGGTCACCCGCAGCGAGATCGAGGAGGTCGCGAACCTCGCGATCCGCCGCGACCTGCCCGTCAACGTCCGCTACCTGCCCCTGGAACAGGCCCGCGCCGAAGGCGCCCTGGCCCTGTTCGGCGAAACCTACGACGACACCGTCCGCGTCGTCGAGATCGGCGGCGAATGGTCCCGCGAACTGTGCGGCGGCACCCACGTCGACCACTCCGCGCAGATCGGCTCCCTCGCCCTCACCGGCGAATCGTCGGTCGGCGCCGGCCAACGCCGCATCGAAGCAGTCACCGGCATCGAAGCGTTCCGGTACCTGGCCCGCGAACGCGACCTCGTCGGCCAACTCGCCGCCCAACTCAAAGCCCGCCCCGAGGAACTACCCGACCGGATCGCCACCCTCCTCGCACGCATGAAGCAGATCGAACGCGAAGCCAACAACCTCCGCGACCGAATCATGGACCTCGACGCCGACGGATACGCCGCCCACGCCGCCGACCTCGACGGCGTCGCCTACGTCGGCGTCACCACCACCGACGACGGCCGACGCCTCGCCGACAAGATCCGCGACCGACTCGGCCGCCGCCCCGGCGTCGTCGGCGTCATCGCCGGCGCAGCCATCGTCGTCACCGTCACCCCCACCGGCCTCGAACGCGGACTATCCGCCGCCGACCTGATCAAACTCCTACTCGCCGGAAGAGGCGGCGGCAACGCCGCACTCGCCCAGGGCAAAGCCACCGGCGACCCCGCCGACCTACTGACGCGGCTACGTGACCTCACCGCCACCGCATGACGTTCAAGCACCCTGGATGCCTTCCAGATCGCCTGTGATGGCCAGCACTCGTCCGCTGGTGTCGGGGGGACGGGTGCGAGGAACCGTCGGTGACTCTACGAAAGCGCGGCATCCGTTGTCCGAGCCATCCTCGACCCCCGTTGAAGTGCGCGACCAGGTCTGCGCAGCTCCGACGAGCACGAGCCAAGGCGAGCGTCAGCGGGGACCTGGGAGTGCCGCCACACCGTGATCGAGGACAGAAGCAGCGGTCAGCCAGGAACGGCACGAGCGTCGCGTCGGGGACCACGATTGTTTACGAGAGCGGTGTTGGTCTTGATCCGATCAACCGTTGCCGGTCCGTGCCGGGTCGGAATCGGTGCGTTGGGATTCGGAGGTGGTGTTGCATTGTTCGGTCCTCGGCCGGGTGTCGCGGGTGATGAGCGGGACGACGCGGACGAGGGTGACCATCGCGATCAGTTCGACGAGGGTCTGGGTGACCACGGCCAGGGGTGCGATGTCGAGCGCGGGTGGCAGCGCGAGGGCGAGCGGGAGTACGACGAGGGAGTTGCGGGTGGCGGCGGAGAACATCACGGCTCGGGTGGCGGGTACGTCGAGTCGGGCCGCGCGGCTGGCGAGCCTGCCGATCAGCACGGCGGCGACGACGAACGCCGCGTAGAGGGGGACGACCCGGAGCAGTGCGAGGGTCTCGGTGCCGACGGCGGCGATCTGGGAGCCGACGACCACGGCGAGGGTGGCCATCATCAGCGGCACCATTGAGGCGGCCATGACCTTCTCGACCGTACGTCCGGCCTGGTGGCGGCGGCCGGTGGCCTGGACGAGTGCCGCCGCAGCTAATGGCACGACGATCAGGACGAGGAACGCTTCGACGAACGGCGCGACGTCGACAACGGCGAGCACGTCGGATCCGGCGAACAGGTAGAGGTAGGCCGGGAGTAGCAGCATCTGGACGGCCATCAGCAGGGGCGCGGCGGCGAGTAGGCGGGCGTGGGCGCCTCCGGCCAGGCCGGTGAACACGATCACGTAGTCGATGCAGGGGGTGAGCAGGACCAGCAGTACGCCGAGCATGAGGCCACGGTCGTCGGCGACGAAGCGGGACAGCCCGTAGGCGACGGCCGGTATGACGAGGAAGTTGACGGCGAGGATGGTGCCCAGGAACCGGATGTCGCGGAACGCTCGTCCGACCTCGACCAGCGGCACGCCGAGGAACGTCGCGAACAGCAGTAGTGCCAGGACCGGGTTGATCGCGTGGGTGAGCCCGGGTGCGAGCTGCGGGGCGGCCAGCCCTACGAGCGCGCTGACGGCGATCGCGGCGAGGTAGAGCGGGATCTGCTGTGCGTCCCACCATTCGACGGTGCGCCGTATGGCCATCGTGTTCCTTCGGGTGCCGGCCTGGTGGTCGTGCGTGTCAGGTGCTGTTCGTCGCGGAGTGCGCATTCGCTGCGGCAGGAGTCGCCGCTGTCCGGGCACGTCGCCACCCGGCGGGCGGCGGCGTCGAGCCGGTCGCGTAACCGTTGCAGGTTGGCCAGGCGGGTATCGACGTCGTGCAGCCGTTGCCGGAGTGTGGGGTGGAGTGCCTCGCGGACCTGGGTGCAGCTGTCGCCGTCGACCACGACGAGCAGGTCCGCGATCTCCGGCAGGGACAGGTCCAACTGTTTGGCCGCCTCGATCATCGACAGCCGGTCCAGCATGCTCTCGTCGTAGGCGCGGTACCCGTTCGGGCCGCGCCGAGCCGCGATGAGGCCGAGGCTCTCGTAGTAGCGCAGCGTGGTCGCGGGTATGCCTGACTTGGCCGCGACGTCGGAGATGAGCACCGAGTAACCCTAAACCTTCAAGTCGACTCGAAGGTTAGCCTCACGGTGGGTGATGTCGCCGACGTCTCAACAGCCGCATCCGGCAGCCGAGCAGCCGCCGCCCGTGCGGGCCGCGTGGCGGCGCTGCCACCACCACATGCCGCCGGCTGCCGCCAACAGCAGCGCGGCACCTGCCAGCAGGATGTTCTGTGTCAACGCGGCCCCGGCGCCGGTGAGGACCCCGGCCGCGATGAGTAGCGGCAGGGCGCAACACGCCACGCACGCAAGCGCGGCGAGTCCGGCGCTGACCTTGCTGCGGGTCGGTGGCCCCGATCGTGGGGCGTCGGTGTGAGTGTGGGTGTGGACGCGGTCGGCGAGATCAGGCATCAAGGACTCCATCGGTGTGGGCGAGTTCGGAGAAGGGCAACGGGCAGCACGGGCTCGCCGCGCACTGGGTCAGGTCGTCGCAGCCGGCGTCCAACGCTGACAGCAGCGACGTGCGGATGGTGTGCAGGTCGGCGATGCGGGCGTCGACCTCGACGAGCTTCGTGCGGGCGCGGGACTGCAACCCGACATCAGCGTGGGCTCCGTGCCGGTGCCGGCCCGCGTCGATCAGGTCGGCGACCTCCTCCAGAGTGAAACCCAGCCGCTGCGCGGCCTTGATCACCCGCAGGATCACCACAGCAGAAGGCAGATACATCCGATGCCCGCCGGGACTGCGCCGGGGCTCGGGAAGAAGTCCACGGCGTTCGTAGTACCGCAGCGTCTGGATATTCACCCCGGCGGCCTCCGCGACCTGCCCGGTACGCAGCCCGGTCACGACCTGACCGCCAGAACGGCGCGCGCCCGAGCCGCCAGACCGTCGAGGACCTCCGCCTGTTCGACGGGCACCGCCACATCCAGCAGCAGGTGCTCGGGGGTGCGAGTGAAGGTGAACGCGAAGAACGAGCAGCATCCGCTCTCACGGACAGTCAGGTCCCGGGCGGTGGCCTCGATCTGCGGAGGAGCATCCAAGAACAGCCGCAACAGGGTCGGGCCGGTTCGGTCACAGCCACGCAGAGCGACAGCGAACAGATCGTCGAACTCCGCCAACCGCAATGGCCGCTCAGCGGTTGGCAGGGTGCACGCCTGCGGCACCCACTGGTGATCGTCTTGCCTCTCGAACCCGGTCATGCCACCACGGTAAGCCTGTACCTAGGTACCGGATGCAAGCCCGTTACCACCGGACGCTGCCCCTTCCTCATGATTCGGACCATGCCTGCCACTGCTCGCCCCAAGCGTCGAAAGCACGCACAATCCGTCCAGGCGGTGCCTCGCGACTGTCATCGCCGCTCAGCCGAGCGTCCAACAGGCGCGGCGCAGAACCAGCGAACCCGCCCACGGAGTCCATGTCGATCCACTCGTGCAGCACCTCCGGCGGCGTCGGCTCTGCCGGTGGCCGAGACGGACGCAGCCGCATGATCACATCGTCGGCCGGGCTAGCCATCCAGTGAACGCCCCGCGGCAGGGCATCGAGCCAGATGACGGGATCAGGCGCGTCCGGGTCTTCCAGAATGTCGCACACTGGGTCCCGCTCGACTGCGGCCGTCACCTCAGCGAGAAACTCGACCAACTTCGTCGTCTTCTCGATAGCATCCTGACTGAGAGTCACGGTCGCATGCACCCCTGCAAGTTGGCAGGCGACGTCACAGACCGTGCTGCCTACAACCAAGATCACAAGGGTGATGCCGTGCGCGCAGCCTGAGTGAACGGTCCGAGCGGGGGCGCCGCCCACAATTGGGCGCTCGTCGCCACCTCACCTCTGCGGTGCTCGCGGGCGGCGCCGCGATAGTCTGCAACGGACGAAACCGTCGGCTCGAAGGTGAGGCTTGCCCGATGGGTACCAGCTACGAACCGATGAGTCTGGCCAGGTTGGCCACGCATCTGGCATCCGCTGACACCGACCAGACTCGCTGGAAGCTCGTATGGGAGTTTCTGGAGGAGTACCGCTGGGAACCCGCCGAAACCAGGGTCGACCTGTTAAAAGATGAGCCCGGGCTAACCGGAGACCCACGGTGGGACGCACTGCTTGCCGCGCTCGCGGAGCACCTCCTAGCTCAGGCAGATCTTGCTCCGCCCGCATGGGTCGACGCACGTGTGCTGCGTCGGGCATGGTTCCCGGCCGAACTGGCCATCCACCGGGCCGACGCCCTGGCATGGGCCCCGGCTGCATTCCGGAAGCACGGTGTGTACCTCTCCGTTCACGACTTGGCCGCGGCGTGAGCGGATCAGACGGCGTCCTCATGGGGCGCGCGGAACTCGAACGCGCGTTCGCTCACCTGGGCGACCGGCTTGTCCGCCGCGGAGTCGTCGCTGACATCTTCATTGTGGGCGGTGCCGCGATGGCGCTCGCCTACGACGCGAAACGGGTGACCAGGGACGTCGACGCAATGTTCGTCCCGCACGGAGTCGTCCTCGACGAGGCGCGTGCAGTGGCCGACGAACTGGGCCTACCGCCGTGGTGGCTCAACGAGCAGGCCAGCGTTTATGTATCCGGCAAGGACGACCCGGGCAAGCGGCGAGTCTTCGACCACCCTGGCCTGCGCGTGATGGCCGCCTCTCCAGAGCACATCTTCGCGATGAAAGCGCTCGCGGCGCGAACCCGCGACGTGGACGACCTTCGCGCCCTGGCGGCGCTGGCCAAGGTAGCGACGGTGGACGACGCTATACGTCTGTGCAGCGACTTTTACCCCGACGAAGCGATCTCGCCACGAGCCATGGGAGTTATCCACGAGCTTTTCGGATGATTCGGATACACCCTGCAGCACGGCGCTCAACCTGATCACTTCTGGGCACCGTAGCTGAAAACGCCGTACGACTCTTCACCGCAATGCTTCGACAAAGTCGTGATCTTCGTGAGCGGGCCACCAGCACCGGCCATGGCCGGCTGGCACGCGGAGCCAGGCTAACCAGTATCCCCGCGCGGACCGTCCGGGAAGTACCGCGACCAGGTGCGAGCCTCCCGGTTTCCACTTGGCGTGCCAGCCCAGCCCTCGCCGGCATCCACTCCTGTTAACCGGGAGCGGACGGTGCTCGTGTTGGGGATCAGGGCGATGCGGCGGCGGCCTCCCGCAGGAGGTCGAACATGAGCCGGGCGTGTGGCTTCAACACGCCCTTGTTCGAGTAGTCCACCTCGCGGAACAGCAGCTGTCGTTGGCCGGTGCCGATCTCCCGGTCGAGCATCCGCCGCAGCGACCGCTCGACCCGAGCCGTGAGGTCGTCTGCCGGCCGGTCGACCAGCAGCGCAAGCGCACGATGCAGAGCGGCCTCGGCGTCTTCAAGGTATAGGTAGTCTGAACCGGTCGGTAGGCGCTGCCTGTTCAGGTCGATGCCGTAGCGGAAGTCCACGCCGACCAGGTCGGCCCCGGAGAAATCGTTGCCGTGGAACTCGTTGGATTCCCGCAGAGCGAGCATCCGGTATCCCGGTGGTTCCGGCTGCCCTTGCTCGGCAAGGAACGCCAGGTTGCTCGTGAATCGCTCGGCGGAGCCGGGCGGTGGGGAACCCCATAACGTCGTTGACCTGATCCTGCCGGTGAAGAGGCAGTCGACGAGTTCCAGATAGCCCGCCGTCAGCTCTCGAATCTCTGCGTTTCGGAAGGTGCAGCCGACGAACCGCGAGTAGCCAGCCGTGCCGGTGAGCACCGCGCCGTCGAAAGAGCACTCGACGTACTGCGACAGTTCCATGCCGGAACCGAGCGCCACGTCCTGGAATCGGAGTCCGTCGAAGCGGCACCGCTCGAAGTGGCTGCCGACAGCGACGAACTCGGTCAACCCTTGCGTGGAGTAGCCGACTCCGACGATCTCCTCGTGCTCGATGACCAACCGGTAACCCTGCTCACGTGCCACGACGCATCCTCGCCACTCGCACCCGCTATTTCCTCCAGTTGTAGAGGGCGTAGTCGCACGTCTCGTAGTCACCGCCCTTGTCGACGTGCCGCTGTGGTGAGAGGGGCGGGTAGCCTCGTTGCCGGTCAAGCGGCAGTGATGTCGGGGCGGCCTGCGGTAGACGGACGATCTTTTTCGGGGTGCTCTCCGATCGAGCCGGCTGTTGGCCGGCGATTGCTTGCAGGGTGCTCGGCGGTAGGGCCCGGCGGTATCCGGTTCTGTTAGGCTAGCAACCATGCTTTTGCGCCGTTTTCCGGCGCATACGCCGCGCGTGGGGGTCCGAATCCCCCCTCGGACACAAACCGAATCCCAACGGTGCGCGGCAAGGTCAACACTTGCCCACACTGATGTTCCCCGGGTTCTGTGGAGTCTCTACAAGATCCGGGGCGGTTCACCGAGAAACCCGGGGAACATCACTGCCGACAAGTCGGCGTCAACATCCACGCCCACCTCACCGTTCTAATCGCCGACACAGATCCCGCCCGCGCCCGCAACCTCCTCGACACGGCAGGCACCATCGACCCCATCAACGAGGAAATCGCCCGCCTCGCGATGACCGCCCACAGCCAGACCGGCGACACCGCAGCCGTACGAACGCGACTCACCGCACTCACCCAAGCGCTGCAGACAATCGACGAAGAACCGTCCGAGGAAACTCACCGGCTGGCTCGCCGCCTGCTGCATTTCACATCACCACGAACGGACAAGCGGCCGACGTAGCCGCCATACCCTGACGCCAGACTGAGATCTGGCTCTCACACGACCGAGGTCACTGTCTCGTAGTGTCGGGGTCGGGGCGGCTGAGAAGCATTAGCCCAAGCCGCGGCAAGCGGAGGAGTGCGCCGGCCTGCTCGATCTCCTCGTAGCGATCGATGTGGCGGCGGAACTCGTCCCAATCGTCCGGCCAGTTGCGATCCTCCAAGATCAGCCACCGTAGATAGCGGGGGACCGTGTGGTCGTTGGCGAGGCTCCGGAGAATCTGCTCGCCTTGCGGATCGCCGCTGCGGCTCAGGTTCCGGGCCGCCAGGAAGCGGTGCCAGGCCGACCGGCACGGGTCGACCGCGATCGCGGTGATGAGATCACCTGAGATCTGCCGGGGTAGCCCGGCCTGGGTGACGGCTAGGACCAGTCGGGTTGGGGTGCCTGGGGCCGCGGCCACCTTCTCGAGGCGGGCCGCGTACCGATGGGGCAGGCGCCGCCAGATACCGAGCGCCGAGATCCGCAACGCCCGATCGATCCCGCGGTCCTCGATGCGGATTCCTAGACCGAGAGGCGAGAATTCCTCCCGCACCTCGTCCTTCCATTCTTGGGCGGTCCAGTCGCCGTGTCTGCCGACGATGTCGGCGGCCCGGACAGCCACGCGGACCGGAGTGCGCCGGTCCTCGATCAGGTTGATCAACGGTTCGAGGTCTCCTGTCTCGTAGGCGAGACGAGTGCCGGCCTGGAAACGAAGGCGCGCGGAGCTGTCTAGGCCGCGCAGCGTCTCCCAGCGGGGATCCTGACCGGTCCGGCCAAGCAGCGCCGCCGCGAAGACCCGGTCGCGTCGGCGGGCCCGCGCTCTGGCCACACCGACCGGGTCACCCAGGGCCACAAGCACGCCGAGCGCGATCCGGCTACGTGCGCGCCGCCGCAGTTCACGCAGAGCCTCGGCGTCGCCTTGGCGCGCGAGGATCGCCCACCGCTCGATCCGCTGCCGCCGGGTCAGACGTGCCCGTGTGGGCAGCCCCAGACCGGCCGCCAGCCAGGCCGCCGGACCCGGCTGATCTACTGCCTCGGCGGCCCGCCGCAGCGTCTTGGGGACGGCGGCCTGCGCCAAGCGGCGGGCTGCGGCCACCGCGAGCGCGGAATGCACCCGTCGGCTGGACGCCAGCGCGATCAAGGCATCGAAGTGGCCCAGGTCGCCGAGCATGGCTGCTGCCCCATAGGTGGCAGGTACATCGGTGGCGTCGGAGACGAAGCGTGACAATAGCTCTACGATGACCGGATGGTCGCGCCGGTGCAGCTCCCGCAGAGCGCCGAACCTTAGGAACTGATTCACTGTCGACGCGCCGTCGTAGAACTCCGACTGGGTTGAACCTTCGGCGAACAGCCTGAGGGCAGTGTCGTCGCCTCGATCGGTCAGCGCGATCGCGCCCCGGAGCCGTTCGCTGTCCCGGATGCCGGGCGAGGCGAGCAGGCCTCGAAGAGCCGCGTCGTCACCGTCGTCGGCGAGGCGGATGGCCGCGGCGACCCGCTCGGTGTCGTCGATGTCGATGTTGTTCGCCCTCGTCGTGAGTTCGCGGCGGCCGATGCCGCCGAGTGCGTGCCGGCCGGTGAAGCGTCCGGCGTCCCACGGCAGGGGCTTCGCGGACAGCCCCATCTCGAAAAGAGCGTCCTCGGCAAAGTCTCGAACCGCCGCGTCGTCCGCAGTCGCGGCAGCCGATCTCAGCAACGGAACCCCGCGCTCTCGATCGACATCGGCGATCGCGCTCGCCACGGTGACGCGGGTCCAGTCGTTCATCGCATCGTCCTCCGCGAGTTCACCGAGCCGGCGCAACACGTCCGCGTCGACGCTGAGCTCGCGCAGGATCCGGAGCGAGTCCGAACCCTCACCTGCGGCCAGGTCGTCGATGAGGGCCTGCACGATGCAGCCGCGGGTGTCCGGGCCGACCGCAATCCCGTCCGCGAGCAGGTCTCCCGCGGCAGCCGGTTCGAGGCCCTCGTTCAGAAGCCTAGCGACCAGCCGGTCGGTGTCCGACTGAAGGGCAACCTGGAAGGCGGCCAGGTTGCGGCCACTCGGATTGGTCATCAGACGGCACCACTTGGCCTCGTCGAAGGTAGCTGCCCGGCATCGAGCGGCCAGGTACTCGGCGAAGCTTTGATGGATGAAACGCAGCCGGCGCCCCCGGGCGACGACCACGCCGGTGGCCTGGAGCAGATCAGACATCAGCGAGCGGCCGTTGGGAATCAGAGCGGCCAGGTCGTGACCGGCCGAGCGCCGCAGCCAGTCGAGCCCTGCCTCCACCATGTCGGCGTCCGGATCGTCGACATTTGCGTCACCGACAGCGTTCAACAGACCATTCACCCGTCCGGAGAAGTCGGCACGGAACCATGACGCAAGCGCGGATGCGGACTCGCCCCGGTCGGCCAGCGCCGCCTCGATCACCTCCCGCAGCTGCCGCAGCTCCCGCCGGCCCTCCACTAGGTGCCCGACGAACTGCTCGTAGAGGGCTGCCCGGCTCGACGGGAGCGGCCGGTCGCCGTCGTGCTCGAACACCATCGCAGCGATCGTCGTCAGCAGCGGTACCCGGGCCACTGGGCCGAGCCGGGCACCCGCCACCCGAGCCAGGAAGCGTACGGCCAACTCTTTCGCCTCGGCAGGCATCTCGGGACGCCGGGCGGCGAACCAGCGCCGAGCGAAGGCGTCCAGCTCGTCCTGATCGAACGGTTGCAACTCGTAGACGTCCACGCCGGGCGCCCGAAGACCCGACATCTCGTCTTCAGGCAGCGGCCGCGTCGTGACGACGAGCTGGTGCGACACCGATGGCTCGGCGAGCCGGCTCCGCAGCGACCAGAGCACCCGTGACCGCGCGTCCGGATCAATGATCTCGTCGACCCCGTCGATCATGATGCGCCAGCGGGCACCGCGGGCCGGCGGCCGGTCGAAGGTGGACGCTGGCAGGTCGAGCCTCAGATCGTGACGGCAGGCAAGGGCCAGGGCACCCGGCAACGATTGCTCGACCAGGTCCGCGGCAGCGATGGCGATGGTGAACACCTTCGGCCGCCGGCCCCGGAGTGCCTCCTGGGCGCTTTCGGCCACGGCTGCAGCGACCAACGCCGACTTTCCCGCTCCAGCGCCGCCGAGCAGGATTGTGTGCTGGCTGCTGGCGAGCATTTGCTTGATGCCTATCGTGAGGTCTGCCGCCCCCGGTCCGGCGACCTGCTGCCGGACGTATACCTCGGAGAGCGCGGGAACGTGCCCGAAGAAACGGTAGCGATGACGGGCCGCGTCGTGGTTCTGCGCCTGGAGGAGAGCAGTCAAATCCTGCCCGGCGAGGGCCGTCCGGGCCGTCCGCCGCCGCCGCAGCAATCCACCGATCGTGATCGTGACGGCGACGAAGGCCAGGAACGCGCCGATGACCGAGCCCAGCTTGTCGCTGACTTCGAGCCAGTCACCCATGCGCGGATCGTAGCGGCGCAGCGACGCACGGCGTAGAGCATGGGCCGACGGGCCGAGGATTGCCGAATGAGGCTCGCTGTTCGACCGACCGCTGCCGTCTCACTCGAACCGCCGTGAGACCGGGAACACCGAGAAACGCGGGGACGAGCGGATACCTCTGTTCAAAGAGTTGACTGCTACCTGCTTACTCGCGCCAAACGCCCTCGCGGGCGGCGCAACGGTTTGCTAGATCATGCGATGCCTCGCCGCACCGCTTGTTGCCACTCCTGAGCTGCTGGTCAGGGTGGGCTGTCCCGCGGTCGCCCTGACCAGCCAGTTCCCCGGCGCGACCAGTCCCCCTACTGTGGGGATTCGCCCAGTGGCGCGCCGACGGCAATCATGAACGCGACGGGATTTTGGGCGCCCGCGCTGCTGGGATCGCCGTTGGTGTGGATCTCGTAGTGCAGGTGTGGGCCTGAGCTGTGGCCGGTGGAGCCGACGAGGCCGATGGGTTGGCCGACAGTGACGGGCTGGCCTGGTTGGACCAGGGGCGGCTTGTCCATGTGGCAGTAGCGGGTCATGATCCCTTGATCGTGCTGTATGTCTATATACCAGCCGCATCCGATGGTGTGGTTGGGGTTTCCGTCGCGGTGGCAGCCCCAGTCGCTGCCGTCGCGGCGGTCGATGGCGTTGCAGCGGACTTGGGTGACGGCTCCGGTGGAGGCGGCGCGGATGGTGGTGCCGCGTGGGGCGGCGAGGTCGACGCCGTCGTGTCCGGGGCGTGCGGCGGTCCGGAATCCGGATCCCACGGGGGCGTGGATCGGTTGGGTCCACGGTCCGGTGACGTGGCAGCCGTCGGCGGCCGGTGGTCCGTCGGGCTGTGGGTTAGAAGCCCCGATGCGGCAGCTCAGGGCCAGAAAGTTCCGGCGCTCAGGGTGCCCTTTCCGAAAATCAGCGCGTCAGCCTTCCCGTGCTCGTACAGACCGGCGATCTGCCGGTCGGCGGCCAGTCGGCCGCAGATGTCGCCGTCGCGGTCGATCCCGGTAAGGATGCCCGTGCGATGCGCTGCTACGAACCCGAAGTCCGTTTTGATCAGTCCTGCCAGCCGGTTGTCGATGCGTACCCTATGACGGGTCTCGCCCGTGTCGGGCTCGATCGCGACCAGGCCGTCGGTGGATGGGAGCCAGGCGAGGCCACCTACGACGTGGGCCGCCGCCCCTGGCAGTCCCGCTCCGGCCGTGGAAAACATTCGGGCGCGGGACATCTCAAGATCGATCTCCCACTGGGCTCCCGATGCGCCGGCAACCAGCCCCCGTCGGGCGCCGAGCATCGCGAACATCGTTCGAGAGTCGTTGCTGGCAAGCGGCTCTGGCATCGTCCATGTGTTGACTTGGCTGCCGTCGAGGGGATCGATCAACCGGATGTCGCCGGTAGCCGGGTCGGCGAGCAGCACCTGCGCGCCGACAACCATCGGCGCCACGGTCGTGACCGGCCCGGGAGTGCGCCAGAGCGGTGCCCCATCGCGCAGGTCGAACGCCATCAGCGGCGTGTAGCCCCGCCAGCCGCCCGCGAGCACCACGCCGCCGGCGCAAACAAGATGGCCCGTGAAACCGGGAAGGTCGGCGCTCCACACCTGTTGACCAGACGAAAGGTCGAAGCACACCAGCGAGGGGACGTTCTGCGCGATTCCCAGGCACCGGTCGCCGGCGATCACCACCGCTCGAGGCCAGGTCCCGAACGGCGCACCCCAAAGCGCAGCGCCATCACGTGGATCGACGGCGACCAACCGGTTGGAACGCTCGTGGACCACGATCAGGTCCTGTGTCGCCGCCCAGCCTCCGAACGCGCTGGACAAACCGTGTTGGTGCAGTTGCCGCCGCCACCGAGCTTCGAAGATCACCTCGCGAGGGAACCAGACGCCGAAGCGCGCTGCAACGCTGATCCGCAGGAGCCGACCAGCGACGTGACGGTAGAAACCAAACCCAGGTTATCGAAGCGAACGCAATTGCGCCCAGCTCAGTCTGCCTGAGGGCGATGGTCAACGCCGTGCGCCGGGAAGTCACTGTTCCGCGTCGGTGGGAGTCGTCAGGTCGTCTGCGGCGAGATCTGTATTGACCATGACCTGCCGCCGCTGGGCTTCCAGGATTTCCTCGCGCAGCACGGTAGAGATCTTTACTGCCACCAACTCGACGTCGAACGCCGCAGCGGCTTGTGCAAGCCAACCTGAGATGGAGTCACGTGCTGCCGGGCTTGCGAACGCGATGATCGCCCGGGTGTTCTCCCTGCCGGCCTCCCGCTTTAGTAGCGCTAGTTTGAGCACATCTTGAGCGATCTTCTTCGGCTGCGCGCCCTTCAGCTTGCCCTGCCGGGCGTACGCCTCGACCACCACACTCATGTCAGCTGTCGCCGCGTCCAACTCGATCGAAGCCCCGCTAGCCAACGCGATCCGCCCAGGCCTGGACAACACGACTCCAAGAGACTCCGCGAGCGCGGCGACGATCTCAGCCTCGGCTCGGTTCTGCGTCGCTGAGTTGCTCTGGTGCACGCCGTCCGCAGTCATGCCGCCGAGGATAGGGCGACGACAGCAGGTAGTTGTCCTGGGGAGGGCGTTCGAGCCGTGGGACGGCATTGGCCGATCGGGTGAGTCACGGTGGCCGCTTGATCGACGGAGGACGGCTTCCAACGGTCGCTGCGGGCCCAGACGGTGGGCATGGCCTGTCCGCGACGCGAACCGGCCATGCCCACAGCTCCGTTACATCGATACGAGTCCGAAGATTGAATGACCTGGCTACGCAAGAGCGTTCAGCGTGGACAGTTTCATTTCTCGTTGGGCATTGATCTGTGTCGACCCCGACACACACTTGATGCCAACACGCCTGGTCAAGCTCGATTTCGAGGTGTTGACCTTCGAGGCGACTGGAACCCCAACGATGCGCGCGTCGTCGCAGTCGCGAGGTGCCGAGAGGCCGGTAGGGCACGCGCGGAGTTGTTGTCCTCGAGTTCTGGCTCGGCGGTTAGACAGGCTTGCGAGACTGACGTGGAGTCGACCGAATGGCTGGCGAGGTTCCGCATCCACTGGCAGGGAAGTCGAGTGCCGGTGTCACGTCGGTCCTCGGTCTCCCAACGTGATGCGTCGAGCTGGCTGATCTGGTAGCCGTGACGGTCCAGCCAGTTGGTGGCTTGTCCCCGCAGGGATGGTGCTGGCGCATTGCAGGTGCCTCAGTGTGCCGGGCGTACGGCGGGTGGAAGCAGCGAAGCCGTCTGCGGGGTGGATGACTGGGCCGGATCGAGTTCGATCGAAGGTGTTGGCTCGGGCAGGATGTCGGCGTGATCTGGGGCAGACGGGGAAGCGGGGTTCAGCGGTCGACGGTGGGGGAGGGCGGACATCTCGGGACGGTGCGGGTCGCGGTCGACGGTGCCGGCGTGGGCCGGTGGGAAGCGTTGAACCATCTGGTCGAGGTGTTGCTCGAGGTCGATGCTGCCGGCGATGAGGTGACGGCGGGTTCGGCGTTGATGCTGGTGGCCGGAGCTGCGGGGTTGGTGGTCCGGCTGGACCGGCACGCGCGGCAGGCGCCGTGGTATGGCCCGTACCAGGAGTCCGCGTTGTGGCGGGTCGGGGCGCGTTTGTCGGTCGCGTCGTCGGGGCCTGTCGCGATGGCGCTGGCGAGCATGCATGGGGACGGGCGGATCCGGGAACGCGCGGTCGCGGCGATGGTCGGTCGGCCGTGCCCGGAGGTGATGCCGTTCCTGGTGCTGCGTGCCGGTGATTGGGTCAAGCCGGTACGGGACCGGGCGCGGGCCGGGCTGGCGTTGTTGCTCGCCGACGATCCAGGTCGCTACCTGCCGGCGGTGCTGCCGATGGCGTTGCGCCTCGACGCGCGGCTGCGTGGTGGCTTCGCCGTCACTCAGGTACAGGCGGCGTTGCTGTCGAGCCCGGCGGAGGTGTGGCGTGGGCTGCTGGGATCGGGTTGCCGCAGGCAGCGGCGGTTCGTGTTCGACATTGTCGTGGCTCAGGGCTGGCTGCGTCTGCCCGACTACGTGACCTGCGCCGAAACTGATGCGGATGTGGGGATTCGGGTCCGGGCAGCTGAGGCGGCCTGCCGTGAGGCGGTCTGGACGCGCCGGCATGACGTTCTATATCGTCTGGCCCGGTCGGTTCGTGCTGAGGTACGGGTGGTGGCGCTGACCGGGCTGGTGCGGGTTGGTCAGGACAGTGACGTTGCCGCGTACCTGGACGATGACGCGCCGCTGGTCCGGGCGGTAGCGCGGGACGCGGCGCGTCGGATCGGCATCGACGCCCGGGCGCATTACCGGACTGCGGTCAGCGCCGGAGAGCCGGCGCTGGGTGTGATCGTTGGGCTTGCCGAGGCCGGCTCGGCAGCGGACACCCCGCTGCTGCGTCCGCTGCTGAGTTACCCGCAAGCCAAGGTCCGCGCCCAGGCGGTACGGGGCCTGCGCCTCCTCGATGCAGTTGTCGCGCAGGAGATGCTTCCGCTGCTGTGGGATCCGTCGCCGGCGGTGGTCCGGGAGGTGACCACCGCGCTGCGGCCCTTGACCGGTGCCCTGCCGCAGGGCTTGCCGTGGGAGCTGCTGGCGGATGGCCGGGTGGAGTTGCGTCGGGCCGGCTACCGCCTCCTGCGTGGCCACGGCGTCGACGTCCAGTTGCGTGCTGCCCTGATGCTCACCCTCGACCCGGACCCACGCCTGGCCGAACGCGGCAAGGCCGACGCGACCTGCCTCGCCCGCGGCGGCGCACGAACCACCTGGCGCCGCACCCCTCGGCCGCAGCTGTCGGTCACCGCCGCCCAGCACGACGAGCTCGCCGCATTGGCGGCACAAGCGGTGTTGGCACTCGGCGAGGACACCAGCCGGATGCTCACCACGTGGCTGGCGGATACCCGCCCCGACACATAAGTGAGCTCCCCACCTCACAAAGGTCAGCGACGACCCCGGGCTGGCGGATCTGCCCGTGTGCGTTGGGGGACTACACGAGGAAATCGCCGCCGATGGATACTCGATCGCGGCAACGTGACGTCAGGCCCACACCTGGACCGCTGCGGCAGCACGCTGGTTCCTCACCCGGCAGATTCCGGCCGCTCGGCCAGACCACGCGCGACTTGCGGCATGTGCGTGCGTCGTCGCCGCCCCCTAACCTCTTCCCGTCCTCGCCCAAGGTGCGGTGGCTCCGGATGACCGCGTCCGCGATCCAGCAGGAGAGGGTGGCAGCCCGTTCGAGCCGGGCCGAGTCCGGGGGACGCCTCGCCAATGGCGAGGCGCCCTCAAGCCCTTTGTGAGCGGATAGCGGCATGTGCGTGCACCTGGTCAAGGGGGCTCAGTGGCGTGGTTGGCTGCGCGGTTTGATCTTGGTCGTTGGTTGATGTCGTCTTCGGCCGGGCGACGTGGCCGTAGTCGGCGTCGGTTCCGGGCTCAGCGTAAGTCGACCTTGACGTGGTGCGCCGCGAGCATGGCCAGTAGGTCGTCCAAGGTGATCGCCGGACCCAGTCGACGCCGGTCATAGCCGGCGACGAGGTGCTCGCGGGCGACGGCCGATTCGTGCCACACCAGTCGACACGGTGTCCGCGCGCCGAACCTGCCCCTGAGACAGTCGTCGAGCGCGTCGAGGTTCCAGCCGAAGTATCCGCCGGGGCCGTTGATTGCCTCGCCGATCGCGCAGTAGAACCCTTCGATGTCGGTCACGAACCGGCCGTCGAGGTCATAGGTGGTGCCGGGTGGCCCGTCGGCCGTATCGGACCGGTGTGCGAGCGCAACTGCGGCCCACTGGTGGCGCAACTCCCGGTTGTAGTCGGCCCACAAGTTCTTCTCGGCGGGTCGTCGGCTACGCCAATGCTCCAGGATGCCGAGGATCCCCAGCGGCAGTGGTTCCCGTGCGTCGCTGTCGACGGTCACGTCGAGGAGTCCCGCACCCAGCCGCGATGGCTCGCTCTCATCGACCGTTCCGGACACCACCGCGCCGATCACCCGGCTGACCGAACCGTCGGTGCCTGCCACGTACATCTCGGCGCGGATCCGGCGGCGACGCAGTGCCGCCCTGGGCGACTTCCCGACCGCACCGAGCGCGGTCAGCAATGGTGGCTCCGGTCGGCAACCGAGCAGCCGAACCTGCGGCACCGGCGGTGCGGCCTGCGCGCGGAACACGCCCGTGACGTCCCGACACGTACCGTAAGGCGCGTCGTCCCGGCCGGAAAGGGCGAATTCGTTGACGCCGCCGGGACGTACCACCGCGTCCGTGCGGTCGTAGACGTGGACGAACCCGTCGAGATCGACGTCCACGGCTTCCGGCATCGTGGGACTCGGTCGTTGAGCGAGGACGACGACATCGCCGAGGTCTTCGCCCCACCACGACGGCGGCGTGTCTGGTGGCCGCGCAAGCGCCATCACTGAGATGTCACCCAGCCAGGCTCGTTCGGTGCCGAGCGCCTCAGCGGGCAGCCGATCGAGCAGGTCGGCAAGCACGCCGTCCGGAACGCAGCCGACAAGCGTGAACCGCTCCCGCCGCCGAGGCGGCAAGTCAACAAACAACCCTTCGATCTCCGCGCACACCGCCAGCGGAATGTCGTCCTCGTCCGAGCCCTCGACGCCGACGCCACCAAGGAGCAGCCAGCGCAGGCCACCCGAACGCTCCCACGTCCACCGCCGCTGCTCCGGAAGACAGACAGCCTCAGAATCGGCGCGCCACGTCATCCCCGCGACCCTACCGACTGACACCACTACGACCGAAAACGCCTTCGTGAAGGGCAGCGCAGTGGCGCCCCACCACCTACACCACCGCTCACCTGCTACCCAGCACGCATGAGCGGCGCAAGGTCCTGGCCATCTACACGGAGGCCCAACGCGCACGGCCAGCGGCATGACAGTGAAATGCGATCGAGCTCAGAGCGTCACGTGGATCCCGACCGGTGTCCTCGCACCGGCACCGCTATTCATCCTCAGGCAACGATGGCGGTGGTCACCGCAGTGATCCCGGCGGAGGTAGCGGCGACGGCCAGGGCAACGATCCACCCCCGATAGTGGCCGGGGCGGCTGTGACGACCGCGCCGGCTGTGCAGGTCTGATGTCCGGACGAGGCGTTCGAGTTCGATGGTCGAGGTCATGGGTGTCAACCTATGAACCGACCGCCGCCGGCCGCCTGAGCCGCCGTACTCAAGCGCACCTGAGCATCCTGCGCCCGGTCTACGGTGTTGCGGTGAGCGGACAGTCGGCACGGGACGCCTACTCGTCGATGTCAGAGCAGTACATCGCTCTGTTCGACGGCGGCTGGCAGGCCCACGTGGATGACACGGCCCTCGTCGGGGGCCACCTCGCCGGTCTGAAAGGAAGGGTGCTCGATCTCGGTTGCGGCCCCGGCCACTGGACCGCCTACCTGCATTCGCTCGGCGCCGACGTGACCGGCATCGACCTGGTCCGTGAGTTCATCGACCACGCCCGAGCGAACTTTCCCGGGCCGGCGTTCCGGCTCGGCTCGATGACCGAACTAGACGTCCCCGACCACTCGGTGGCCGGCATCCTCTCCTGGTACTCGACCATTCACCTGCCGCCACCGGAACTGGACCGCGTGCTCACCGAGTTCCGCCGGATGCTGACCCCTTCCGGGAGGTTGGTGATCGGGTTCTTCGACAGCGACGACGAGGTGGCCGCGTTCGACCACAAGGTCCTCACTGCGTACCGCTGGCCGGTGGACGAGTTCGTCGCCCTCCTGACGAAGGCCGGCTTCACCGAACTTCAGCGCCTGCGACAGCAGTTCCCGGACCGCCCGGACCGCAGGTACGCGGCCATCGCCGCAAGCGCCACCTGAGCCCGCTGCGCAGAATCCAACATCCGAAGGACACATTCGGCCTGACCGGTCTCGATCATGGTTAAGGCCGAGACACGAGTCGAACCGACGGGATAACCGGCAGTCACGGGCGACAGGCCAACGCGAGATTCGCGACCGGCATCACGTGCACTCAACTCGGCACGACCGAGCATTCGATCTACCCAGCCGCCGGTCACGTAGCATGACGATCGGTTTGCGGCCAGATGAGGATGTTGTCGGTGGGCCTGGTGGCGACTTCGGCATGGGACTGGACGGCCTCGCGGTCGGGTTATGTCTCGTAGGTGAGCGCCTTCTGTAGGTGGAAGTGTGCGACGTCGAGCATCCACTTCCGGTTCGGGAAGTCGCCCTCGGCGATACGCAGCGGGCCGCCGACCAGGTCCAGATGCATGACGTACTGGTAGTACTTGACCCGCTGTGGGTCGAGGTCCGGGTTTCGGAGCGTCGCGTAGTGCGGGCCGAAGCGCACCCGCATCCAGCAGTGCCGCCGCCAGCAGCGTGGTCGCCACCCCGGTGAGGACTGCGCCGACGAGCCGCCCGGCCTGGCCGGGTACGCCCGGCGACAGCCGGCGGTACGCGGTGTCGTGGTGCGGTGGGGTACTCGTGGCTCCTCGGCTGTCACACGGGTTGATCGGTCGGGGCGGCCACCCGGGGTTACGTGTTGGCGGCGTACCAGTCGCCCCGGCCCTGCGGCAGCAGGTCGAGCACGTTCCACACCGGGGAGAGCAGGTCGATGCCGCGCTCGGCGCCGTCGACGAAGTTGGCCGGCTGGCTGTAGAAGTGCCGGATGCCGTCGCTGTCGCGGACCAGCACGCTGACCATCGGGCGCTGGTCGCCGTTCGGGTGCTCGGCGCGCAGGTCGGCGTTGAAGTCGGTGCCGTGGCTGGAGAGCAGCCGCAGGCCGGCCCAGCCGCGCCGGGCGCCCCAGGCGCGCAGCTTCGCCGCCGGGGCCTTGCCGACCACCACGAACGCGGTGTGCTGCTGGAGATGGTGGGCGACGCCGTGGAATCCATCCACCCACAGTGAGCACATCGGGCAGGCGGCGTCGGCCTCCGGGTGGAACATTAGGTGGTAGACGACGAGTGTGCGGTGCGCGCCGAAGAGTGCGGAGAGCCGGACGGGGCGCAGCGGGCCGGGCGTGGTCAGGTCGGCTGGTCCCTCGGTGAACGCGACGTCGGCCACCGGTGCGCCCAGCGGCAGCTCCCGCCGGGCGGCGGCGACCTGTTCGACCTGGTCACGCAGGCGGCGCTCGGCCTCGGCGAGGCGCTGCCGAGCCGCCACGTACGCGGCGTCGGCGCCGTCCGGCCACATCGGCAGCGGCGTCGACCCGCTCGCGTCGTCAGTCATCCTCTCGTCCTTCCTCGACCCGCGCTTACGCTGGCCATCCGCTATAGAATATAGAAGTGAACGGCGGGTAGGTGTCGACAAAAGGGGGTACGCGTGACGGAGACGACCGCGCCACCGTGGCTGCCGCAGCACGACCGGCTCGCCACCGCCGACCCCGACGCCGACGTCCACAAGTGGCTCGCCGGCTGGCGTCGCCGGGCCCCGATGCGCGTGGACGTCGTGCCCCTGGCCGGCCTGCGCGCCTGGCGCCAAGACGCCGACACCGGAGTCCTGGCCCACCGCAGCGGCCGGTTCTTCCGGGTGGAAGGGCTCTCCGTGGAGGTGCCGGGCGCGGCCGTGCCCCGCTGGGAACAGCCGATGCTGCACCAGCCGGAGGTGGGCATCCTCGGTATGCTCGCCCGCCTCGACGGCGACACGCTGCGGGTGCTGGTGCAGGCCAAGGCGGAGCCCGGCAACCAGGACGGCCACCAGCTCGCGCCCACCGTCCAGGCCACCCGGAGCAACTGGACCGGCGTGCACGGCGGCCGCCCGGTGCCGTTCCTGCACCACTTCCGTGACCCGGACCCGCGCCGGGTGCTCGTGGACGTCCGTCAGTCCGAGCACGGGTCCTGGTTCCTGCGCAAACGCAACCGGAACATGGTGGTCCTCACCGACGAGGACATCGTGCCGCCGCCCGGGTTCCGCTGGCTCAGCCTCGCCCAGCTGCACCGGCTCCTGCGCCACGACGACCTGGTCAACATGGACATCCGTACCGTGCTCTCGTGCCTGCCGGCGGAGCTGACGGCCCGGGCGGCCGGACCGTCCGGGGACGCCTTCACGGCCGCGTTGCGTCGCTCCTGCCGGCCCGGGCCGGGCAGCCGGCACCACACCGGCGCGCTGCTGCACTGGATCACCGACGTCCGCAGCCAGACCGAGGTGGGCGCCGACCGGACGGCGCTGCGCGGACAGGCGGCGTGGCATTTCGGTGAGGTCTCCCTGCGACACGCCAGCGGGCTTTTCTTCGAGGTCATCGGCGTGGACGTGGACGCCGAGGGACGCGAGGTGGCGAGCTGGTCGCAGCCGATGCTGCGGCCCTGCGGCCAGGGGGTGGTGGCGTTCCTGGCCACCCGCCTCGACGGCGTGCTGCACGTGTTGGTGCACGCCCGGGTCGAGCCGGGTTTCGTGGACGTGGTGGAGCTGGCGCCGACGGTCCAGTGCACGCCCGCCACGCTCGACTACCTGCCCGCGGCGGCACGTCCGCCCTTCCTGGACCAGGTGCTCGGCGCGCCGCCGGAGCGGGTCCGGTTCCGCGCGCTCCTGTCCGAGGAGGGCGGACGGCTCTACCGGGCCCGCAGCAGCTATCTCGTGGTGGAGACCGACGACGCGGACCTGGAGAGCGACCAGTACCGCTGGGTGACGCTGCACCAGCTCTCGGAACTGCTGCGGCACAGCAACTACGTGAACGTCTCGGCCCGCAGCTTGATCGCCTGCCTGCGCGGACTGCTGGACGCCGGCTGAGCGGGCGGACCCGGCCGCTCCCGGTCCGCCCGCCGCGTCGGCCCTCAGTCGCCGAAGCCGCTCGGGTGGGCGTCGCCGACCGCGTTGAGCAGCACACCCTGCTCCAGCAGCGCCTTGCAGGCGCAGAGCACCATGGTGAACCCGCCCATGGAGTCGATCGCCTTCGCCACGGCCTGGTCGGCGCTGCCGGCGAAGCCGGTCTCGGTGACCCGGACCAGCGTCGTGTCACCCTCGCCCGGCAGGAACCGCCATTCGAGCTGGGTGGGGGACTCCGGGTCCCACTCGGCCAGGATGCGGCTGTTCTCCTCGACGTCCTTGACCGTGACGACGGTGGAGACGCCGTACATCTCCCAGTCCCAGGTGACGGTGGCGCCGGGTTCGAGTCGGCCGCTGCTCCTGGTGAACCAGAACTTCGTGGTCACCGCCGGGTCCACGAACGCCTGGAAGACCTCGGCGGCGGGCCTGCGGATGAGCATCTGCGCGGTGACGGCAGGCGGTTGAGTCAAACGGTCGCTGTCCACGGGGTAGCCGTGTTCCCTTCTCGTGTCATCGGCACTGCGTACAAACGGTGGCGGGGTCAGGCCCGCCGGCGGTACAGGAACATGGAGAGCGGCGCGAAGATCGTCACGAGTGCCGCGCAGCCGGCCAGCGCCGCGCCGACCTCACCGGCGGTCGCCGTGCCGTGGGCCAGGCTGCGCGCGGCGGTGACCGTCAACGCGAACGGGTTCAGGTTGACCACCGCCTGCAGCCAGCCGGGGAGCGTCTCCTGCGGCACGAAGAAGTTGCTGACGAACGACACCGGGAAGACGATCGCCTGGCACGCGCTCAGCGCGGCGGTCGGTGACTTCAGGGCGAGCCCGAAGACGACGTACACCCAGGAGAAGGAGAAGACGAACACCAGAGTGATCAGGATCGTGGCGAGGACGCCGAGCACGCCGCCGTCGGGCCGGAAGCCGACCGCGAGCCCGACCGCCACGGCGACCGCGCAGCCGACGACGTAGAGCACGTTGTTGCCGAGCAGGGTGCCGACGATCGCGGCGGGCCGCCAGATGGCGAGCGCGCGGAAGCGGTCGGTCACCTCCCGGGAGTTGTCCAGGTTGACCACCGCGCCGATCCGCATGCTGATCATGATTCCGGTGAACACCACGATGCCCGGGATGTAGAACTGCATGTAGCTCGACGTCGAACCGGCCAGGGCGCCGCCGAACAGGAAGCCGAAGACGAGCGTGAACATGACCGGCACGCCGAGTGCCTCGAGGATCTGCGTCGGGTCGCGGCGTACCTTCTGCACCGCCCGCCACGCGAAGGTCAGCGTGGACGACAGCGCGCCGGGACGCGCCGGTCGCGCCGCGGCTGGCGTCGTGGCGCCACGGCCGGTGCCGGCCTCCACCATGCTACTCACGCCGCCTCCTCCGTCTCGGTCCGCGAGCCGTCCGCCCGATGCCCGGTGAGGGCGAGGAACACCTGGTCCAGAGTGGCGTGACCGAAGGCGTACTCGGCCAGGCCGACGCCGGCCCCGGTGAGGGCGGCCAGCGCCCGGGTCGCCTCCTCCTCGGCCGCGACCTGCGCGGTCAGCTCCATCCGGTCGGAGCCGGCGTGCACCGCCGTGCCCAGCGCCTCCGCCAGCATCCGCTCGGCCGTCTCCCGCTGCCCGGCGTCGCGCAACCGCACCCGCAGCACGCTCGCGCCGATCGACCGTTTCAGCTCCACCGGCGTGCCCTCGGCGATGACCCGGCCATGGTCGACGACCGCGATCCGGTCGGCGAGTTGGTCGGCCTCGTCGAGATACTGCGTGGTGAGCAGGACGGTGGCGCCCTCGCCGACCATGCCCCGGACGAGTTCCCACACCTGGTTGCGGCTGTGCGGGTCGAGCCCGGTGGTCGGCTCGTCGAGGAACATCAGGTCGGGTGTCACGATCATGCTGCTGGCGATGTCGAGCCGCCGGCGCATGCCGCCGGAGTAGGTCCGGACCAGCCGGGCCGCCGCCTTCTCCAGGCCGAACGTGGCGAGCAGTTCCTCGGCGCGGCGGCGGGCCGCGCTCCAGGAGAAGCCGCGCAGCCGGGAGAGCAGGACGAGATTGTCCCGGCCGGACAGTTCCTCGTCGACTGAGGAGTATTGCCCGGTCAGCCCGATCCGGTCGCGGATCGCCCCGGCCTCGCGCACCACGTCGTGGCCGAGCACGCGGACCTCGCCGCTGTCGGGCGGGACGAGCGTGGCGAGGGTGCGGACGATTGTCGTCTTTCCGGCGCCGTTGGGGCCGAGCACACCGAACACGCTTCCGGCCGACACGCGCAGATCGATCCCGTCGAGCGCGCGTACCTCGCCGTAGGATTTGCACAATCGAGTGATCTCGATGGCGAGAGTGTCGGTCTGCTGTGCGGACAAGCCAGCCGTACGCGACATTGTGTTCACAAACACATAGTAGCAGGACGTTTCGCCTCGGTCACGCTTCTTGGTCCGCCCGTCACGCGCGTTCCGTGCCAGGTGATCGTCGCATGGACACCCGTCGGTTGATATCTATATCATTCTCAAGTAGCGACGTGTCGCCGAGAGTGGAGGAGCGGACGTGTCCACACGCGAGCTGACCGAAATCGACGAGGTAGCGGAGATCTACGACGACGGCGCCTGGGCCGTCGAGGTGCTTGGCGGGAACATTCACTTCGGGTGGTGGGAGGACGACGACGACCGCACGCCCTTCCTGGAGGCCATCAACCGGTTCACCGACATCGTCGGTGACCGCCTCGGGCTGCGCCCCGGCGAGCGGCTGCTGGACGTCGGCTGCGGCGCCGGTGAGCCGGCCATCCGGCTCGGCCAGCGCAGCGACGCCGACATCACCGGCATCACCAACAGCGCCGAGCACCTCAAGCGGGCCCGGGAACGGGTCAACGAGTCGGGGCTGCGCGGCCAGGTCCGCTTCGAGCTCGGCGACGCCGCCGCGCTGAGCTACCCGGACGCCTCCTTCGACAAGGTGCTCGCCTTTGAGTCCCTGGTGCACGCGCAGGACCGCCGGCAGTGGCTCGCCGAGATCCGCCGCGTGCTCAAGCCCGGCGGCCGGCTCGTGCTCACCGACCTCGCCGAGGATGCCCCGCTCACCGAGCGGGACCGGCAGATCCTCACCGATTTCACCCTCGCTCCGCCCGGCCCGCCGATGGCCGCGTTCGACCTGGTCCGCGACGCCGGATTCGTGGTTGACGAGTTCCTCAGCTGCGGCGACAAGATCAGCCGATCGTTCCCCGCGTACCACGAGCGGGTGCAGCAGCGCCGCGACACGCTCGCCGCCGCGCACGGTGCCGAGAGGATCGACGCCTTCCTCGCCGAGATGCCGGCCGTGCTGGACGTCCTGCGCACCAAGGTCGGCTGCGTCGTCATCGCCACCCACAAGCCGCGCTGACCCGCCCGGCGGCACACCGGCGCCCGGAAGGAGAAGGCAGATGACCGCCCCCGCCGTCACCGGCTGCCGGATCTGCGGCGGCCCGGTGACCGAGATGCTCGACCTCGGCCGCCAACCCCTCTCCGACGCGTTCCCCCGCCCGGCCGACCTCGACGACGAGTTCTTCTACCGCCTTGCGGTGGGCCGGTGCGCCGCCTGCACGATGGTCCAGCTCGTCGAGGAGGTGCCGCGCGAGCGGATGTTCCACCACGACTACCCGTACCGCTCGTCGCTGTCGTCGGTGATGCGCGCGCACTTCACCGGCACCGGGCGGGAACTGCTCGCCACCGAGCTGACCCGGCCCGGCGCGTTCTGCGTCGAGCTGGGTAGCAACGATGGGGTGATGCTGCGGACCGTGGCTGCGGCCGGCGTACGCCACCTCGGCTTCGAGCCGTCCACCGGCGTGGCCGAACTCGCCCGCCGGCAGGGCGTACGGGTGCGTACCGACTTCTTCGAGGAGAGAACCGCCGCCGACGTGCTCGCCGCCGACGGGACGGCCGATGTCATCTACGCCGCCAACACGATCTGCCACCTGCCCTACCTGGACTCGGTGCTGCGCGGCGCGCGGCTGCTGCTCGCCCCCGGCGGCGTCTTCGTCTTCGAGGACCCGTACCTCGGCGACATCCTCGCCCGGACCGCCTTCGACCAGATCTACGACGAGCATTTCTACTACTTCACCGCCCACTCGGTGAAGGCCGCCGCAGCCCGCTTCGGGCTGGAGTTGGTCGACGTACGCCGGCTGCCCGTGCACGGCGGCGAGGTGCGCTACACGCTTGCCCACGCCGGGGCGCGTACCCCGTCCCCGTCCGTCGCCGACCTGCTGCGCCAGGAACGGGAGCAGGGCGTGACCGGGGTGGAGGCGCTGCGCCGGTTCGCCGCCGCCGTCGCGCGTAACCGGGCCGATCTGGTGGCGCTGCTGCGCTCGCTCAAGGAGGAAGGCTGGACAGTCGCCGCCTACGGGGCCACCGCGAAGAGCGCCACCGTCACCAACTACTGCGGACTCGGGCCGGAGCTGATCTCGTACGTCTGCGACACCACCCCGGCCAAGCAGGGCCGGCTGACCCCGGGCGCGCACATCCCGGTCCGCCCGCCCGACGCCTTCTCCGACCCGTACCCGGACTACGCGGTGCTCTTCGCCTGGAACCACGCCGACGAGATCATGGCGAAGGAGACCGGCTTCCGGGCCGCCGGAGGCTGGTGGATCCACTACGTGCCCACCGTGCGCGTACGGTGACGGCATCGGTGGCGCGAGGCTTCTACCGCGCCGGATTCCCGGAGATCTACGACCTGGTGATACGGCACCGGGGCCGCGACCACACCGCCGAGGCCGCCACGCTCGCCCGGATGGTCCGGCGCCGGAACCCGGCCGCCGCCTCGCTGCTCGACGTGGCCTGCGGAACCGGGCTGCACCTGGAACACCTGCGGACCCACTTCGCGCCGGTGACCGGCGTGGACCTGTCCACGGAGATGCTCGCCCGGGCCGGCGCCCGGGTGCTGGGCGTGGCCCTGCACGAGGGCGACATGCGCGAGCTGGACCTGGCCGCCACCTTCGACGTGGTGGTCTGTCTCTTCGCGGTGCCGCACCTGCGCGGCGCCGACGAACTGGACCGGACCGTGGCACGGCTGGCCGCCCACCTGACGCCGGACGGCGTGCTGGCGGTCGAGCCCTGGTACACGCCGGAGACGTTCGTCCCCGGCTACGTGGCCCGCGACATGGTGCAGGAGCAGGACCGGGTGGTGGTCCGGCTGTCCCACTCGACGTGGCTCGACGGCGCACGCGACCGGATCCGGATGACTGTGCACCAGGCGTACGCCGACCCGGAGGCGGGCATCCGGCACGACACCGCGACGACCGAGCTGACGCTGTTCCGGCCGGAGCACTTCGCCGCCGCGTTCGCCCGGGCCGGGCTCGCCGCCGCGCACGTCACGGCGTCGCCGTTCCGGTGGGGTCTGTGGATCGCCCGGCCGGCGGGTGCCCGGTGACCGGCGGCCGGCCACGCGCGGTCGTGCTGGGCGGCACCGGATTCGTCGGCCGTCACGTCGCGGACGCCTTCGCCGGCCGCGACGTGCTCCCTGTGGCCCGCCGCGCCCCGGCCAGCCCGCTTCGGCACCGGTTCACCGCGCTCGACCTCGGCGGCACCGACCCGGGCACGCTGGCGTGGCTCCTGGACGCCGAGGACCCGGTCGCCGTGGTCGACTCCACCGGCAGCAGTTGGGGACCGGACCCGGGCCGGACGGCCGAGCGCTGCACCCGGCTGGTCCATCTCGGCTCGGAGCGGGAATTCGGCCCGCAGCCGGCCGATCCGCGCCGTACGCCCGCGCCGGACACCGCGTACGGCCGGGCGAAGCTCGCCGCGACTCGCGCCGTGCTGGCGGCGGTCGACGCCGGTGACGTCGACGCGGTGGTACTGCGCCTGGTGAACGTGTTCGGGCCGGGGCTGCCCGCGCGGCGACGCTCGGCCGGCGGCCCCGCCGCGACCTGCGCACGGCGGTCACCGACGTCTGGCACGACGAGCTGCGCCGGCACTGCGGCGACGGGGAGCCGGCGGCGGTGTGCCGCCGCGTCAACGGGCGTCGTAGCGCCGGTCCGGGCGGCGAATCGACAGGTGACGCGACCGGCGTCACCGGGTCGGCGGTACGGCGTCGGCCGTACCGCCTGGGTGATAGGGAGGGCAGGAGTCATGCGCGTACTGTTCATGCCGGGCCCGGCCATCGGCCACGCGTTCCCGCTGGTACCGCTCGGGTGGGCGTTCCGTGCAGCCGGGCACGAGGTCGTCTTCGTCACCGCCGGTGACGCGCTGGCGGTGGCCCGGGCCGGGCTGCCGGTCCTGGACGCTGTGCCTGGGCGGACCACCTCGGACATGCAGGCGCAGTTCGTCCGAGACGTGCCGCGCCTCTTCGAGCCCATCGGCGCCGACCCGATCGGTGAGATGGAGGAACGCAAGCCGTACATCGTCGCGGCCTGGGACCCGTTCGTCGACGCCCACGTCGCGCTCGGCGAATGGGTCCAGCCGGACCTGGTCGTGTACGACCCGATCTTCGCGGTCGGCCCGGTCGTCGCCGCCCGGCTGAAAGTGCCGGCGGTGGCGCACAGCCTCGGGCTGGCCCGGTTCACCCCTGACCTGCTGCGCGAGCTGCCCGGCGCGGTGGCGATGCGCCGGCACGGGGTGACGCTGCCCGAGGGCATCCGGACCGTCGACATCGCACCGCCCAGCCTGGTCGAGGGCGGGCCGGCCGAGATCTCCATGCGGTACGTGCCGTACAACGGCGGCGGGGTCCTGCCCGAGTGGTTGCGGGAGCCGGTCGCCCGGCCCCGGATCGCTGTCACCTTCGGCACGCTCGGCGGGCCGGACCGGTTCGTCGCCGGCATCGCGCGGGTGCTCGCCGCCGCTCCCGGGCTGGACGCCGAGTTCGTGCTGGCGATCGGGGAGTCGGCCGCTCCGGCCGACCTGCCGCCGAACGTGCGTACCACCGGCTGGGTGCCGCTGAACCAGTTGCTGCGCGGCTGCGCCGCCGCGATCCACCACGGTGGGGACGGCACGACGCTGACCTGCGCCGCGCTCGGCGTCCGCCAGCTGGTGCTGCCCGGCTCGCCGGACGAACTGGTCACCGGCGAGCTGCTGCGCGCCCGAGGGCTGGCGCACGTGCTGGACTCGGTGGACGAGCTGGACGGCGCCGCGATCGGCCGGCTGCTCACCGACGTGGAGCTGGGCCGGGTGACCGGCGAGGTGCGGGCCGAGATCGCGGCGCTGCCGTCCCCGGCCGAGGTGGTGCCCCGGCTGGCCGCTCCGGCGTGAGCCCGGCGGTCCGGGCGCGCCGCGTACGGTCTCCGCGATTGCGGTTGCAGGTCCTCGCGCAGCGCGATGCCGTGCGGGTTGGTGCAGGTCGGCACCGGCGGCACCGGCTGGTCGGGACAGGAGACCGGATCCTGAGGGCCTGGTGACGCTCCGAAAGGGGCACCGCAAGAATTGATAATCATATAGCAAACTGTGCTCGCGGGGATCTACCATCGCGGCATGGAGCCTTCCACGTTCAGCACCCCGGTCGGCGACTTCGCCGACCTCCGTGACGACTTCCTGCGGCTCACCACAGAGATCGGCTGGTGCGCGGTTGCCACTGTGGATGGACGCGGCCGGCCGCGCAGCCGGATCATGCACGTCTCCTGGGAGATCGGCGACGCCGGCCCGACCGGCTGGGTCAGCACCACCCGCACCCCGGTCAAGACCGCCCACCTGGCCCGCAGCCCGTACGTTTCATGCAGCTACTGGACCCCCGCGCACGACGCCGTCTTCGTCGACTGCCGCGCCACCTGGCTGGAGCCGGGCGACACCAAACGCCACGTCTGGGACATGGTCGCCGCCGCGGCGACCCAGCGTGGCTTCGACCCGTACGCGGTCTGGCCCGACGGCCCCGCCGACGCCGGCTTCGAGGTTCTCCAGTTCGACCCCTGGCGGGTCCAGATCACCCTGCAGGACCTGGCCAACGGCCAGACCATCGGTTCGTCGCGGGTCTGGCACGCCGCCGAGCGGCCCGCGTCCACCGGCGCGCTGCTCTCCCGCTGATCCCGACCGGGCCGCCGCCGCACGACGGGCCGGCCCGGCACCGCCGGCGCGGCGAGCCGCGCGGCCCGACACCGAGGGAACGCACCATGACCACCACTTTGCGCACACCCGCGTCGGCGCCCGGCCGTCTGCCCGTGCTCGGGCACGGCCTGCAGATGAAACGACGACCCGCCGAGTTTCTGCTCAAACTCCAGTCCGGGGAGCCGGTCGTCACCATCGCGCTCGGCAAGCGCCCGGCGTACGTGGTCAACGACCCGACCCTGATGCGGGAGCTGCTGCGCGACGGCGACACCTTCGTCCGGGGCGGCCCGATGACCGACCGCTTCCGGTCCATGTTCGGCAACGGCCTGGGCATCTCCGAGGGCGAGTTCCACCGCCGGCAGCGGGCGCTCATCCAGCCCGCCTTTCACCGCAACAAGGTCATCCACTACACCGAGCTGATGAGCCGGACGGTCGCCGGCAAGCTCGACTCCTGGCGCGACGGCCAGCGTCTCGCGGTCGAGAAGGAGATGGACGAGCTGGCCCTCACCAATGTCGTCGAAGTCGTCTTCGCCGGTGACCGGCGCCTGGACCGCGCCCGGTTCATGGCCGCGACCACCACCGTGCTGGGCGGACTGTTCCGCCGGATCACCGACGTGACGGGCGTGCTGACCCGCCTGCCCACCCGGGCCAACCGCGACTACGACGCCGCGGCCGAATACCTGCGGTCCACCATCCGCCGGGTCATCGCCGAGTACCGCGCGGCCGGCACCGAGCACGGCGACCTGCTGTCGATGATGCTCTTCGCCCACGACGAGGACGGTCGGCCCGCAATGAGCGACGAGCAGGTCCACGACGAGGTGATGACGTTCTTCATCGCCGGCAGCAACACCATCGCCAACACGCTCTGCTGGGCGCTGCACCACGTCGGCGCGGACCCCGAGGTGCAGCGGCGGCTGCACGCCGAGGTCGACCGGGTGCTCGACGGACGGGCCGCCGGCTACGCCGACGTGTCGGCGCTGGAGTACACCCGCCAGGTGCTCTCCGAGACGCTGCGGCTGCGCACCCAGGGCCTGTTCAACAACCGGATCACCGCCCGCGACGCCGAACTGGGCGGCTACCTGATCCCGGCCGGCTCGGACGTGCTCTACAGCTTCCACGCCGTGCACCACAACCCGCGCATCTATCCCGAGCCCGGGCGCTTCGACCCGGACCGTTGGCTGCCGGAACGGGCCCGGGTGCTGCCCCGCGGCGCGTTCATGCCGTTCGCCACCGGCGTGCACGGCTGCATCGGCGACCAGTTCGCCTGGACCGAGATGATCGTCTCGCTGGCCAGCATCGCCGCCCGCTGGCGGCTGGAGCCGGTGCCCGGCCACGAGCCGAAGCCCGTGCCGGCCATGACCATGCCCGTCGACGCGCTGCCGATGACCGCGCGCCGCCGTACCCGCTGAACGGCTGACGCCCGGCCACCGGCCCACACGGACCGGCGGCCGGGCGTCCGGCCGCTCAGAGCTCCCCGGCGATCACGTTGCCCGGCGCGTCCGGGTCGGCGCTGAGGTAGAACTCGTGCGCCGCCCGGCCGTACTCCTCGCTGGTGAGGTAGCCGTCCCGGTCGGTGTCGAGCCGGTCGAAGATCCGCTGCGTGTCCTCCGAGCGCATGCCGCTCTTGCTCTGCGCCGCGAACATCTCCGCGTGGTTGATGCGCCCGTCCCGGTCCGCGTCGGCCACGTCGAACACGGCCAGGCTGAACGGCACCGCCGCGTTCGTCACGAACTCCGGGAACTCCGGCTTGTCGGCCCACGCCACCCACTCGGAGACCGTGACCCGCTTCTCACCGTCGGGCCCGTCGCTGCCGCGCATCCCGCGCCACATCCGGGCCGCCGCGCCGTGGATCCGCCGCCAGCCCGGCGAGTACGGCGCGACGCCGTACGTGTCGCACCAGATCTGGGCCATCGCGGTGATGTCCAATCCGTCGATCACGCCGTCCCCGTCGGCGTCGTACGAGTCGAAGACCTTCTCCAGCTTGCGGCGTTGCAGTTCGGTGGTCATCTCGGTCCTTTCGTGGCGATGGATGGGGGTCAGGCCGGTGCGACCGCGCGGACGGTGAGCGCGGTCGAGGTCAGATCGACCAGGCCGTCCGGGCCGGCGCGTCCCTCGGCTGCGGCGGCCACCTCCGCCCAGAGCGCGTCCCGCCCGGCCGGGTCGAGCGCGTCGACCCGGCGGCGTACCGGAGGCGGGGCCACCGCCCGGGTGAACCGCGCGTACTCGGCCGGGTCGTGGAACCGGAACGGGACCGGGTACTCCTCGACCGTCACCTCCCGCAGGCCGGCTTCGGTCAGCCCGGCCGTCAGCGCCGCCGGATCGCAGAGGCGGTACGGGCCGGGGGCGTCCGGTGGCCCGGACGGCAGGTCCAGCCGGCGCGCGAGTACGCCGTACCCGAGCGACATCAGCGGCACCCGCGGCGGTGGCGCCCACACCGCCGCAGCGAGCACGCCGCCCGGGACGAGCAGCCGGGCGATCCGGCGGAACGCGGCGCCGGGGTCGACGGCGAACATCAGGCCGAGCCGGCTGAGCACCACGTCGAACGCGTGCGGCGGCAGCTCCACCGTCTCCAGGTCGGCGACGAGGAAGTTGACGTTGCGCCGGCTCTCGGCCCGGCGGCGGGCCACGGCGAGCATGGCGGGGGACAGATCGATGCCGGTGACGGTGCCGGCCGGGCCGACGGCCTCGGCGGCGCTGAGCGCCGGCTCCCCCGGACCGGTCGCGACGTCTAGGACGCGGTGCCCCGGCCGTACGCCACCCAGGGCCAGCAGCCGCGCGGTGAGCGCCGCGCCGCCCCGCTCGAACGTCTCCCACTCGCGGGCCCAACCGTCGCTGACGGCGTCCCAGGCCCGCCGCTGTTCGGCTTTCACGGCGGCGGCATCTGTCGATACGGGCATCGCTCCTCCTCCTGTGGTCCGTCAGGTCACCCGCCCGGCCGGGCCGGTTCGCGGTCGGCGGGCCGGTCGCCGGGGTCCTCGGGCTCCCGCAGCATCCAGGCCCGCTGTCGCCTGCCCGTCCCGGGACCAGCCGACGAGCCGTGCGGGCCACCGGCGAGCCGGTCACGGCGTCCCCGCGCCATCAGCACGAGCAGGACCGCTCCGGTGACCACCGGCACCAGCAACAGGGCCAGGCCGGTCGTTCCGCCCGTACCTCCGTGGTGGCCGGCCCCGGCAGACCCGTCCGGCGGCGCGGTGGCCGGCGGGGACGCGGCCGCAGTGGCCTGCGGCGGCGCGCCGAGCCCGGCGGCGACGGTGAACGGAACCCCGCCGGTGGCGGTCTGCCCGGTGGCGAGCTGGGCGTGGTAGCCGACCCGATAGCGCCCGTCTCCCAGTACCGTCACCGGCACCTCGACGCCGTTGTCGCGGTAGCGCGGCGCGCCCGTCGCGCCGAACGCGCCGCCCGGGCCGATCAGCCAGACATGGGTCCGCTCGGCGTCGAGCGGGCCGTTGAAGGTGAGCGTCACCGCCGCCGGCGCCGTGGTCAGCCGGGCACCGGCCGGCGGGTCGGTGGTCACCAACCGCGCCGGCCGCAGTTGCGCCGCCAGGGCCAGCCCTGCCAGGCCGAGCGCGAGCAGCGTGAGCAGTCCCGCCGCCAGCCATCTCAGCCCCGGCCCGCGCCTCACCGGACTTCGGCCACCCGGCGGCAACTGCACCGCATCCGGGCCAGCTCGTCGGCGAGCGGCGTGCGGTGCAGGTACATCGCCACCACCATCGGCAGGAACACCACCGCGTTGTAGAACAGGTGCAGCTCCACCCGGGGCGCCACCAGTTGCAGCAGGCTCGTCGGCACCGGCTGTCCGGCCAGGTTGCTGCCGGTCAGCGACTGCACCAGCAGCAGCAGGTGCTCCAGGTGGTGCCACACCTGGATCAGCAGCGCCGCCGTCCACCAGGTCCGGGCGCGGCCAATGAAGCCGCCGCGCAGCATCCAGAAACCGGCGAGCATGACCACGGCGTACCCGTAGTGCAGCCATTCGCTTTCCACCAACCACGGAAACGGCATGCCGAGCACGCCCCGGGCCTCCGGCCGGGACCAGCCGAACACCCAGATCTGCGCGGCCTGCGTCAGGTGCTCGGCCCAGTGGGCGATGACGACGACGAGGAAGATCTGCAGGGCCGCCCGGTGTCGGCTGCCGTTCAGATCGAGCCGCGAAGCGCCGGTGTCGCGCTTCTCCGAGAGTGTCACTGCGCCTCCTTCAGGAGCGGTTGGATGTGCCGGCGGCCGCCCGGTACGGCGCCAGCGCCCGCACCAGCGGCGCCGGTACGCGGGTCGGCAACACCTGCCCGGCGACCTCCCGCATACAGGCGATCCGCTGGTGGCCCCGAGCCACCGGGACCAACCCGCCCGGGCCGTCGCGCAGGTAGTCGAAGGCCAGGCCGAGCTGCGTCTGGGTCAGCTCGGTCAGGCTCATCCGGATGCGCAGCTCGTCGAAGGCGTCGAGTTCGGCGAGGTACTCGCAGTCCACCCGCAGCGTGAACAGCTTCAGTCCGGCGCGCAGGTCGTCAACCACCGCCGGGGCGTGCTCGCGCAGGAACATCTCCCGGCAGCGGCCCTGCCAGCGCAGATAGTTGACGTAGTAGACGTTGCCGACGAGGTTCGTCTCCTCGAACCCGACCACGTGGCGGTACTCGTACCAGGCGGACATGTCACACCCCCGTCGCGGTGAGGACGGCGACGACCACCGGCTGTGGCTCGCCGGTCAGACGGACCGGGCCGGTGGCCACCGTGACCCGGCCGCTGCGCACCAGCACCCACTCGCCGTCGCCGCCGGCCACAGTGAGCGGGGCGTCCACCGGCAGCCCCGCCTTGACCAGGCACTCCTTGGCGCACCAGACCCGGGTGGCGGCGACGTCGGCGTCCTCGCCGAGGTCGGCGGCGATCTGCCCGGCCAGCCCGGCGTGCCGGCCGAGCAGGTCGGCCCACACCTCGGCGGGCCGGGGCCGGACCACCTCCAGGTCGCAGGCGAGCGGCCCGGCGCCGGCCACCAGCAGGCTGGCGACCTCGCTGTGGGCGGCGGAGACGTGCCGGCCGTTGACCTCCTCGGGCCGCCCGTCAGGCCGGTACCGCAGCCGCACAGACCGTCCCACGGCCCGTCCGACGGCGACGGTGGTGACCTCCCGGCGCGCTCCGCCGGTCCGGTCCGGACGCGGTTCCACCACCACCGCCAGGTCGGCGTCGAGCAGCCGGCCCAGCCGCCGCTCCAGCGCCGGTCCGAGCAGCGCCGGCGGCCACGGCAGGGCGGCCGGGCGGTGGCGCACCGCGCGCAGGCGCAGACCGAGCCAGCGTTCCACCACCGTCCCGGCCGCGCCGAGGACTGTCACGTCGTACCGGTAGGTGTCGTCGCGGTGCTCCCGCTCCACCGCCACGAAGCGGACCTGCTCGGTGGCGGCGAGCTTCGGCCCGGCCGGCTCCACCCGGTCCACGGCGACCGGCAGCAGCGTCGCGTCCGGCACGCAGACCTGGATGCCGTGCAGGAAGGCGTCCCGCGCGCCCGCGTCGCCGAGCAGCAACCGCTGCGGCAGGAACGCGTGGAACCAGCGCAGGTCCTCGGTGGTGGCGACGTCCGCCTCGGCTCGCCGGGACGCGACCCGGTGGTAGCGCACCAGCCGGCGGAACCGGTCGCCCTGGAAGAGCAGGTCACCGTAGAGGTGCCGGCCCGGATCCAGCGGCACCGGCGGCAGCCCGCTGGTCACGCCCGGCGCCTCCCGGTCGCTCTCGTCCGGCTCGAAGCGGACGGTGCCCCGGAAGTGGTCGACGGCGAAGCCCGTCTCGTCGCTGCGGATCGCCACTTCCACCACACCCGCCTCGGCCTGCACCGCGGCGATCCGGACGGTGACGCGCCCGCCGCGGGCCACCACCACGGGCCGGGGGAAGCTGACCCCGGTCAGCACCGGCACGCCGGTGGCGCCGGCGAGCGCGGTGGCCACCTGCGCCATCGACTCCATGCCGAGCACCGCGGGCAGTAGGAGGTTGCCGTCCAGGTCGTGCTCGGCGAGGTACGGGTCGCTCTCGGCCGACAGGTCCGCCTCGACCACCAGCTCCACGCCGTCATACTGCACCAGCGGGCGTTCCAGGAAGCGCAGCAGCGGCAGCTCCCGCCGCTCGTGGCGCAGCGTGTCCAGCCCGTCGGTGCGGCCGGTGACCACCACCAAGGCGGGCAGCCGGGGCAGCGCCAGCACCTGGCGCAGCAGGCGGACGCCCTCGTCCGGTGGGATCGGGGTGATGCCGGCCCGCAGCAGCGACTCGACAGCGGAGAGCCGTTCACCCATGCCGACGCCGGACCAGACCGACCACTCCAGACAGACCGTGCGGCATCCGGGAGAACGCCGCCCGGCCTCGGCGGTAAGCCGGGCCAGCCAGTTGTTCGCCAGCGCGTAGTGCGCCTCCCCGGGCAGGCCGCCGCGCCCGATCACGCTGCCGAACGTCACCAGCAGCCGCAGCTCGTCCGGCTCGACCGCGGCGAGGACGTGCGCCAGGCCGTCCACCTTCGGCGCGAGCGTGGCGCGCAGGGTGTCCAGGTCCAGCGCGCCGAGGGCGGCCGGCCGGTTGACCCCGGCGCCGTGCAGGACCCCGGCGACCGGACCCAGGTGCTCGCGCACGTGCGCCACGGCGGCGCGTACCGCCTCCGGGTCGGTGACGTCGGCGCGTACGTACCGTAGGCGTACCCCGGCCTCCCGCATCCGGGTCAGGTTCGCGGCCAGCTCCGGGTCCACGGCCGGGTCGGCCCGGCCGAGCAGGGCCAGCCGCGCCCCGGTGTCCCGGGCCAGGGCGAGTGCGCACTCGGCGGTGATGCCCTTCCCGCCGCCGGTCACCAGCAGGACGTCGTCCGGCCGCAGCGGCGGACCGGCCGGACCCTGGCGCGCCGGGCCGGGCGGCGGCAGCGGCCGCAACAGGGGAACCCGTCGCCCGCCGTCCGGGCCGAGGTGCGACTCGGCGTACCCGTCGGTGGCCGCCACCTCGTGCACCACCCGGTCCACCAGGTCGTCGGCGGGGGCCGCCTCGACCAGCGTCACGTGCAGGCCCGCGCCCTCCAGTCGGGCGGTTCGGGCCAGCCCGGCTACGCCCCGGCCGTGCTGGACTACCACCAGGCGGCTGCCCGGCGGTTGCGCCACCGCCGCCTGGACGGCGCGCAACGCGAGGTCCAGGTCCACCTCCTCGCCCGGGCAGAGCAGCACGCCGCCGCCGACGCCCGCACCGGCGAGCGCGTCGCGCAGCGCCTCCGCGTACGGGTGCCCGGCCGGCGCGAACAGCCGCCAGCCCCCCGGGCCGCCAGGACCGGCGGCGACCCGCTCCACCGGTTCCTCGACCAGCTCGACGGTGAAGCCGCGAACCCACGGGGCGACGCCGTCCACCCGGTGCTCGGCCGGCGGGGCGGCCGGGTCCAACTCGCGCAGCGCGTCGGCGATCTCCCGCAGCGTCGCGGTGGCGAAGTTCGTCGGCGCCTGCACCGCCGGCAGGCCCAGTTCCCGGGCGGCCTCGTTCACCAGCTGCCCCACCGCGATCGAGCTGAGGTGCAGGCCGTCGAGCAGCCGGGTGTCCGCGCCGACGCTCTCGGCCGGCAGCTCCGCGCGGGACGCGGCCAGCCGGCGCAGCACGGCCAGCGGATCGGCCGCCGGTCCGCCGCCCGCCGGGGCCGCCTCGTCGCCGGTCGCCTGTCGCCCGGCGTCACCGGGCGCCGGTCGGCCCGCGGCCTCCGGGGAGGCCCCGGCGGGGGACGCCACCACCACAGCGGGCGCGGCCTCGCACGGGTTGGCGAAGAAGCGCCGCCGCACGGCCAGGTCGAGCGGACGGATCGGACGGTCACTGACCAGGGCGGCGTGGTCGACGGGCGCGCCCAGCGCCCAGAGCGCGCCGACAGCGCCGAGGAACCCGGCGAGCGTCGGCGCGTCCGTGCCGGTGGCGAACACCGGCACGTCGACCAGTTCCCGGGCCATCCGGGCGAGCACCTGGCCGGGACCGACCTCGACCAGCGCGTCCACCCGCCGGCCGGCTTCGGTGACCGCCGCGGCGAAGCGCACCGGCTCGGTGATCTGCCGGCGTAGCAGCGCCGCCAGGTCGGTGCCGGAGGTCAGCTCCGCGCCGGTGACCGTGGAGACCACCGGCCGGCGCGGCGGGGCCAGGCGGACCCCTTCCAGCCAGTCGCCGAACTCGCGGGCGGCCGACGCCATCAGCGGGGAGTGGAACGCGTGCGAGACGGCCAGGTGCGCCCCGTGCGCACCGGCCTCGGTGGCCCGCTCGCACACCCGCCGGACCGCGTCGGGCGGGCCGGCGACCACCGTCTGCCGGGGCCCGTTGTAGCCGGCCACGACCACCGGTTCGGCGCCGATTAGCCGGGCGGTGACGGTGTCGTCGGCGGCGATGCCGGCCATGGTCCCCGGTTCCCGGCAGCCGGCCATGACCGCGCCGCGCGCCGCGGCGATCCGCAGCAGCGCCTCCGCGTCGACGGTGCCGGCCCAGTGCAGCGCGGTGATCTCGCCGAGGCTGTGCCCGACCGCCACTCGCGCCTCGACGCCCAGTTCGGTGAGCACCCGCAGACCGGCCAGGGAACCCGTGGCGATGCGCGGCTGGGCCACCTCGGTGGCCACGGGGTCCGCGTCGGCGGGCAGCGCCGCCAGGCGGTGCACCTCGGCGGCGGCCGGGAAGCGCCGAGCCAGCGCGCCGCCGTCGACGCTGCGGCCGGAGCCCTGACCGGGGAAGAGGAACCCGAGCCGGGCCGGCCGCAGCGTGCGCCGCAACGCCAGCCCGTCGGCGAACAACTCCTCCTCGCCCTGGTCGAGCGCCGCCAGGGCACGCGCGAACCGGTCCACGGCCTCGGCGGGGGAGGCGGCGACCACCGCCAGGCGCATCGGCCGGCGGCTTACCTCACCGGCCAGGGCACCGGCCAGGTCGGTCAGCTCGCCGTACGAGAGCCGGGCCAGCGGATCCAGCAGCGCGGCCACCCGTTCCCGTAGCGCCACCGGGTCGGCCGCGTCGAGCAGCAGCAGCTCGGCGTCCTGGGTGTGCCGGGCCAGCCGCAGCTGCTGCCGCCGGACACGTTCCGGCACGGCGGACGGGCCGGCCTCCAGCACCAGGTGGGTGTTGATCCCGCCGAAGCCCATCGCGGTGATCCCGGCGCGCAGCGGCGCACCGTCCGGCCACGGCTCGGCCACCGGCGCAGCGCGCAGTGTACGGTCCGCGGCGGTCAGCTCCGGGCGGGGACGGGCGCACCCGGCGGTGGGCGGGACGATGGCGTGCCGCAACGCCATCGTCGCCTTGATCAGCCCGGCCACCCCGGCGGCGGCCTTGGTGTGCCCGATGAGCGCCTTGATCGAGCCGATGGCGGCCGGAGCGGTGGCCCCGGCGTCGCGCCGGGCGGCGGAGAGGGCCCGCAGCTCGGTGGCGTCGCCGACGGCGGTGCCGGTGCCGTGCCCCTCGAAGAGCGGGACCGTGCCGATGCCGAAGCCGGCCCGGTGGTACGCCCGGTCCAGCGCCAGCCGGTAGCCCTGCGCCTCGGGCCGGGTCATGCCGCCGCGCCCGTCCGATGAGACGCCCCAGCCGGCGATCGTCGCGTGTACGACGCGCCCCTGCGCCACCGCGTCGTCGTGGCGCATCAGCACGACCATGCCGCAGCCCTCGCCCGGCCAGAAGCCCTGCGACCGCTCGTCGTACACCCGCATCTCGTCGCGGGCCAGCGCGCCGGCCTTGGCGAAGCCGACCATCTCGAACGGGTCGATGGACAGGTCCACCCCGCCCGCCACTGCCACGTCGAGCTCGCCGTCGGCCAGGGCTCGCGCGGCGGTGACCACAGACAGCAGGCTGGAGGCGCAGGCGGCGTCCACTGTCCAGCCGCCGCCGCCGAGGTCGAAGTGGTTGCAGATCCGCCCGGCGATGGTGTTCGAGAGGCCACCGGCGAGCGTGTCCTCGTCGATCGGCGGGAACGGGCTCTTGTACCGCTCCTCGGTCACCGCCAGGAACTCCGCGATCCGCCGGTCGGGCCACCCCTGCTCCCGCAGCCCGGCGGCCAGCACCCGGCGCACGTACGGCCAGCGCAGCCGCAGCACGTTAGCGCGGGAGAACTCGCCGGTGAGGGTGTTGCCGACCACCACGGCGGTACGGTCCCGGGGCAGCCCCGCGCCGTCCGGCCAGCCGGCGTCGGCGAGCGCCTCGCCGGCCACGTCCAGCGCCAGCCAGTGGGTGAGGTCGGTGGAACGGTAGGTGCTGCCGGCGATCCGGTGCCGGATCCGGTCGAACGTGTACCCCTCGATGACGGCGGCGTGCCGGTTGTAGAACCGGTCCGGGGCGGCCGGGTCGGCGTCCCAGTAGTCCTCCAGGCTCATCCGCTCCGGCGGCAGCCGGCGGAACGCGCGGCGTCCGCTGAGGGCGTTGCGCCACAGGTCGGCCACCGAGTCGGCTTCCGGGTAGCGGCAGCTCATGCCGACGACCGCGACTCTGCTCATGTCGTCACTCCTGGGGTTGTGCGATTCGCGGATCAGGCGGGCACGGGCCGCTTGCCGTTGTCCGCGGGAACGGGACCGGCGGTGGCCGGTGTCCCGGGCGTTGCAGGCGAGACGGGGTGGTCCCGCTCGCGGCGCCGCTGCTCGCGGCGCGAGGCGTGCAGCGACCAGAGGAAGCTGCCGCGGACCAGGCAGACGATCGCGGTGGCGAAGAAGAGTCCGTACGTCACCGAGGCGCCGGTCAGCACGCCGTACACCAGTGCCACGCCGCCACCGAACGCGAACTGGGCGGCGGGCCGGCTCGGTGTGGTGCCCGGATCGGTGATCATGTAGTTGGTGAACAGGACGAACGCGGTGCCGGTCATGGTGGCCAGCGCGGCCGCGATCGACGTGTCCAGCACCAGGCCCCGGACCACCGACTGCACCACGAAGATCGACAGCCAGCCGGCGATCAGCCACATCCTGCGGGTGAGCTTCGCGTTGAGCATCGTGCCCAGGACGAGGATCACGGCCACGATCGCCCAGTCGGCGGGGCCGGAGAGGTTCTCGGTGAAGTGGTACGGCGGCGCGATGGAGACCCACGGGAACAGCAGCAGCACGATCGCGATGCCGAAGTTCGACGGGTTCATGAAGTGCCGCAGCCGCCCGTTGACCGGCGCCCGCAGCAGCCACTTGCCGCTGATCGCCACCAGCACGGCGAAGAGCATCACCAGCAGCCGGTCGTTGGTGTAGAGCAGCATGTTCACCGCCAGCGCGGTGATGTGCGCGGGGAAGAGGAACTCGACCAGGTTGCGCACGCCGCCGGCGTACCGGGGGGCGCGGCCCTCACCCCGGGCGCCCACCGCCTCCAGCAGCAGCTCGGCGGCGTACGCGGTGAGCACGGCGTACACCGGCCAGAGCGCGGGCTGCTCGAAGCCGAGGACCGTGTAGCCGAGGATGTTCAGGACGCTGATCGAGATCGCGAAGCGGCGCAGCGCTGTCACTCGCGGGTCGCGTGGCTTCGTCATGAACTCGCCTCCTGTGCCTGGGTGCCGAGGGTGAGCGCGTGCCGGCCGGGAGTGAGCGTCACCGTCTGCGCGCGGGGCGCGCCGGTGCGGTCCCGCCAGGCCAGGTCGACCTGGACCGGCCCGGTGACGTCGCCGAGGCCGATGTGCACCTCGAAGCTGCGCCGGCCGGAGTGGCCGCTGCCGCCGTCGACCCGGCCGCGCAGTACACGGCCGTCCTGGGTGCGGACGGTGACGTCCGCGCCGATCACCGGGGAACCGGTGACGGCGTCGCCGGACGGCGGCCGGTTCAGCTTCAGGGACAGCTGCGATCCGGTGCCGGGGCTGTCGTTGCGGTAGAACACCGGCGCGTCCCACTGCCGGGCCACCGCCATGTCCAGCCGGCCGTCGCCGTCGGCGTCGCCGAGCGCGATGCCCCGGGTCGGGATCGGCACCGCCAGGCCGAGCTGGCCGGCGATGTCGGCGTAGGCGCCGCCGGGCATCCGGGCGTGCAGGCGCAGTGGCTGGCCGCCGGCGAGGTCGTCGCCCTCCCGAACCCGTGGCCACGCCCAGGGGTGCTCCAGCAGTGTGTCGTTGGCGGTGGCCAGCTCCTGGAGCTGCGCCCACCGGTTCACCTCGCCCTTGACGAAGCCGCTGGTCTGCACGATGTCGGGCCGGCCGCTGTTGGTCAGGTCGGCGATCTTGACGTCCCAGCTCCAGCCGCTCCAGGCGAGGTTGAGCGGGGCGCTGCGGTCGACGAACGGCGCCCGCCCGTCGGCGAGTCGCTGCCGCAGGTCGTCGGTGTCGCGGGCCTGGTTGACGAAGGCAAAGTTGCTCTCCTGGATGCCGAACGAGGTGGTGATGTTGCCGATGTACATGTCGTAGAGGCCGTCGCCGTCCAGGTCGCCGACGTCCACGCCCATGCCCTTGAAGGAGTCGTGTCCGAGGATCTTCGACTTGGGCACCGTGAGCCGGCTGCCCTCGCCCTCGACGAGGGCCAGCCGTACCCGGCCCGGCGTGGAGCGGTTGTGCAGCAGCCGGTCGGGGCCGAAGTCGTTCGCCACGTACAGCTCGGGCAGCAGGTCGCCGTCGAGGTCGGTGGCGGTCGACGCGAGGGCCCAGCCGCGGGAGACGTCGTCGTCGAACAGGTCCGGCACGTCGGCGAAGGTGACGGTGCCTGCGGTCGCGCCGGTCCAGCGCAGGATGTGGTCGCGCCCGCCGTTGTATGCGGCCGACATGGACCGGTTCATCGCCACGCCGCCGCTGACCGTGTGGTCGAGCACCGGGCCGTCGGGAAAGTAGTTGCCGACGAACACGTCCTCGTGACCGTCGCCGTCGAAGTCCGCCACGCTCACCGTGTTGGTGTTCCATAGCGGCCCGGTGTATCCGCCGTCGGCGGCGGCGGGCCGGGGAACCAACTCGACCGGCTGGAACGCCGCCGCGGACAGGCCGGTGGCGTCCGGGCGGGCCAGGAAGATCACCGGCGTCCGGCCCCACCAGTAGACCAGCAGGTCGGTGCGGCCGTCCTCGTTGAAGTCGCCGGGCGCGCAGCCCATCGGCGCCATGTGCGGCCCCATCGGCAGCGGCGCCGGGTCGAGCACGAACGGTTGGTACCGCTCCTGGCGCGCCCCGGGCGTCGGGGTGACCACCACCCGGTCGATCCGTGGGTCGGTGACGCAGAGATCGTTGGCCAGGCCGTCGCCGTCGATGTCGTTCATGGCGACCCCGGCGCCCACCGAGGAGATCCACGCGTCGATGTGCGTGTACTCCTTGTTGACCCGGCGGATGCTCTGCTGCGGCAGGCCACCCGGGATCGCGATGGACAGCGGCGTGAACCGGTAGCCCGCTGCCACCCGTCGCCGTTCCTCGTCGGTAGCAGTGGCCGGCTTGGCGATCAGGAACAGGCCGACGATCAGCAGCAGGGCGGTCAGCCCGGCGAGATGACGTCGGCCCCAACCCAGGATCATGGACACCCGGTCAGCACCTCCCCAGCAGAACGAGATGGTCGGCGATCCGCTGACGCCACACCGCGAAGGCGGGCAACGACGGCGAGTCGGTCAGATCGGTCAGGGCGGCATCGGTGATCGCGGCGGCCTGCTCGATGCTGGTGACGCAGAACGCGCCGACCGCGACAGCGGTGTGTGTCGGCACGTGTCCGGCCCGCATCCGGGCCTTGGCCGCGAACGCGGCGCCCTGGCCGAGCGCCGCCCGGTGCTCGCCGGCCGCCTCCCGCAGCGTTCGCAGCTCCGTCAGATCGGCGCCGCCGGCGTAGCTGGCGGCCAGGCCGACCCCGCTCCACAGGTCGGAGTGCCGGTCGGCGGGGAACCTGTGAAGCAGCTGGACCAGTTCGGCCGGGTCGGCGCCGGCGCCGAACCACAGAGCCCGGCCGATGCCCTGGTCCATCGCGTGCGGCGCGTAGTGCCGCAGCTCCGCCGGCCAGATGTGCGCCGGGTCGCGGTGCTGTTCGTGGACGTACCGGCCGGTGTGGAAGTAGGCCTGGTGGAAGCCGTAGCCGTCGAGGGCGAGCCAGCGCAGCAGCGGGTCGGGCGGAAGGATCGCCGGCCGGCGCCAGCGGGGCAGCCGGGCCATGGCCCAGCCGACGCCCACGTGGGCCATGTAGACGTGCGCGGCGCCGCGCCCGGCCAGGAAGCGGGCCAGGCCCCGGCCGCCGCCCGGTCGCAGGCCGTCCATCAGGGCGTACGCCATCGCGGCGCCCTCGTAGGCGAAGCCGCGCAGCGGCGCCGCCCGGCGTTCCAGCTGCTCCTCGGCGGCCCCGGGCGAGGGGGCCCCGGCGGCGTCACCGAAACCGCCTATGAAACTCTGCCCGGCGCTTTCCAGGGCCTGCCGCGTGGCGTCGTTCTTGACATGGAAGCCGCGTATGTCGAACAACGCCTCGCGCTTATCTGGAGTCAGGATTCGTTGTCGTAGTGCCAACAATGTTCGGGCCATGGCAAGTCCAATTCGCCGTGGGTGTACGCATGCGGATCCTGCTCGCCTGCAAAGAAGTTCTTCGATTGGTGGGCCCGCTCTTCCAATACTCGCGGAACGCCTCGGCAACTGTCTTCTCGCAGGTTGCTGTGTTGCCTCAGGGGGTCGCCCATGCCGGTCCGGCGGGCGCGTGAAGCCGGTCGCGTGCAGTCCGGGAAGCTGGTCCCGTACCGGCTCCGGCCAACGCGCATCGACCCTCGTCAGCGGCGCCGGAGCGGCCGGCGGGCCGCAAATCAAGACTCGCTCAAGAGCCACACAGCACTATTGGTCACGGTTTCCGGGTAGCGATGGAGGGGCCATGGGGCGGTTTTCAGGTGCCGACTGCAAGGAACATGACGGCCGGCAGGTCGCCATTGTCCGAGTGATTGAGCACATGAAAAGAGAGCTCAGCAGGCCGTTGCCGCTGGAAACACTGGCGCGCCTCGCCCCGTTCAGCCCCTTCTATTTCCATCGCGTGTTCAAGCAGGCTACCTCGATGACACCGGCACGTTTCCTGGCGGCCCTGCGGATGGCTGAGGCGCGCCGGCTGCTGCTGCGTTCCTCGCTCACCGTCACGGCGATCAGCGCCCAGGTCGGGTACTCCAGCGTCGGCACGTTCACCACCCAGTTCCGGCGCTGGGTGAGCCTGCCCCCGGAGCGGTTCCGCCAGCTCGCGAGGCAGTTGGCGGGCGTGCCGGTGGCGGCGCTGCTGCCGGTGATCCGGAGCCGCGCGATTGTCGCCGGCCAGGGGCCCCGGGCGCTGATGCACCTCGACACCGTGGACCTGCCGGGACTGCTGCTCGCCGTGGTGGCACCCCACGACGGGGGACGCAACGAATGGTGGACGGCCGCGCCGCGCCCACTGCCGGCCGCGTTGCCCGCCACCGTGCCGCCGGGCGAGCACCGCGCCCGGGTGCTGCTGCTGCGCCCGGACCGGGACACCACCTCGGCGCTCATCGACGGCACGCCGGACAGTTTCCTGATCGGTGGCGCGGATCTGCGGATACCGGCCGAGGCGGGCGGCGCCCAGCCTATCCTGCCCGCCGCGCGGTCCACGCTCACGGTGCCGGTGCGGCAGGTGCGGGTCACCGATCCGCCGTTGCTCTCGGCCACGCCGTTGCGCTGGCTGCTGGGCGTGTCGCAGGCCGGCTGGCGGGGCCGGACGCCGGTGACGGCCGAGCGGCGTTCGCTCCGAACCGCCTGATGGCCGCGCCGGGGGCCGGGCCGGCCCCGAAGATCGAGCTGCACGTCCACTTCGAAGGCACGGTACGGCCGGAGACGCTTCTGGTCATCGCCCGGCGCAACGGGGAGCGGCTGCCTGCGGAGACGGTCGAGGGTCTGCGTCAGCTCTACAAGTTCACCGACTTCGACCACTTCGTCCGGACCTGGGTGTTGACCACCAACTGCCTGCGTACGGCCGACGACTTCCGGCGCGTCGTGGTGGCGTACGCAGCCGAGGCGGCCACGCACGGCGCTGTCTACCTGGAGGGCATCTTCTCGCCGGCCGAGCGGGTGCGCCGGGGCGTCGGCTGGGCGGACATCTTCGAGGGGTACGCCGACGGCGCTGTCGAGGCGTACGAGCGGCACGGCGTACGGGTGTTGTTGACGCCCGACGTGGATCGTGAGCTGGCGCCGGCCGACGCGGAGGAGTGTGCCCGCCAGGCCGTGCGGTTCCGGGACCGGGGGGTGGTCGGGTTCGGTCTGGGCGGGCCGGAGCTGGCCGCGCCGGCGAAGACGTTCGCCCGGGCGGTGGCGATCGCGTGCGACGGCGGTCTGGCGTTCGTCCCGCACGGCGGCGAGGCGGGCGGCCCGGATTCGGTACGCGACCTGCTGGAGCTGGCACCGGCCCGGATCCGGCACGGCATCCGGGCCGGCGAGGACGACGACCTGCTCGCCGAGCTGCGGGACCGGGGTGTGGTGTTGGACGTGTGCCCTACATCGAACCTGCGGACCCGGGTGGTGGAGTCCGAGGCGGCGCATCCGTTGCCCCGCCTCGTCGCCGCGGGCCTGCGCTGCTCGGTCGGCACCGACGACCCGGCCATGTTCGGTACCGATCTGGGCCGTGAGCACGAGTTGGCGGCGCGTCTCGGGCTCGGGCCTGAGCGGGCGTACGCCGCCGGGGTGGCCGGGGCGCTCTGTGACGACGCGACGCGTGATCATCTGGTGGCGGTGGGTCGGCGGGCCTACGGCTGAGCCGTCGACACCGGCTTGCCGGCTCGGAAGGCGAGTGTGGACTTGTCGATGTCGTTCGGGTCGCCCTCGCAGTCGACCACCACGATCTGACCGGGGGTCAGTTCGTTGAACAGGATCCGCTCGGACAGGTTG
>NZ_JBSFSO010000015.1:0-39562 GCF_053589795.1 Micromonospora sp. NPDC003241
CGGCCGGCACCCGCAACCTGGGGTGCCGGCCGGCGGCATTTCCCGTGCACCCGGGGATACGGCGTGTTGCGGGGTGGGGTGTAAGGAGGGGTCCCTTCCTATACACCAGGCGTTAGCAGGGGACCCCTCCTTACAAACAGCCAAAAACCCAAACAACACCAACCCACCGCGCGACCGGGGAACAACGAGCGGTGGAGCGTCGTTGTACCGGGCGTCGGTGTGATCCAGTGTCCCCGGGCCTCACCTAAATTGCCGTCGCGGAATACCGTTCGGCTGGAGCCGCGTCGCGCCACTCGCCGAGAGGCGACCTGCACACCGACCCGCTGGCCGGCACCCCACTCGGGGTGCCGGCCGGTCGCGTTTCAGTCGGACAGGTCGAGGGCGGTGACCACGTCACCGAGTACGACCACGGCGGGCGGACGCAGCCCCGCGTCGGCCACGGCGGCGGCCACCTCACCGAGCGTGGCGCGTACGACCCGCTCCGAGCCGGTGGTGGCTTCCTGGATCACGGCGGCCGGGGTGTCGGCGGGTCGGCCGTGGGCCAGCAGGGTGGCGGTGATCGCCGGCAGGTTCTTGAGCCCCATCAGGATCACCAGCGTGCCCCGGAGACCGGCCAGGGCCTCCCAGCGCACCAGCGAGTCCGGCGAGTCGGGCGCGACGTGGCCGGACACCACCGTGAACTCGTGGGCCACGCCCCGGTGGGTGACCGGGACGCCCGCCGCTGCGGGGGCGGCGATCGAGCTGGTCACGCCGGGCACCACGGTCACCGGTACGCCGGCCTCCGCGCAGGCCAGCAACTCCTCGCCGCCCCGGCCGAAGACGTACGGGTCGCCGCCCTTGAGCCGGACCACGAAGGAGCCGGCCAGTGCCCGGTCGACCAGGATCTGGTTGATCTCCTCCTGCGCGCGGGACGGGCCGTACGGGATCTTGGAGGCGTCCACCAGTTCGACGCCGGAGCGCAGCTCGTCCAGCAGCAGGCCGGGCACCAGCCGGTCGGCGACCACGACGTCGGCCTCGGTGAGCAGCCGCCATCCCTTCAGGGTGATCAGTTCGGCGTCACCCGGCCCGGCACCGACGAGGGCGACCTCGCCGCCCCGAGCAGTTCGGGTGTTAACAAGGGGCCCTTCCTCTACCGGAGGCGTTAATAAGGTGCCCTTCCTTACCTGCAGGAGGGTGCGGATGGCGTCTCGGACGGTCATCGCGCGGTGCGGGTCGCCGCCGCCGAGGACGCCCACGGTCACCGGGCCGTGTCGGGTCACCGCCGGGGTCCAGGCGGTCGCCGCCTCACGGTCGTCGGCGCGTACGCAGAAGATCCGGCGTTCGGCGGCGGCGGCGCTGACGGTGGCGGCGGCGACCGGGTCGTCGATGGCGACCTGCACCAGCCAGGCGCCGTCGAGGTCCTCGGGGACGAAGCGGCGCTCTGCCCAGCGCAGCCGTCCGGCGTCGGCGTGGGCGCGCAGTGCCGGACTGATCTCGGGCGTCACCAGCAGCACGTCCGCACCGGCGTCGAGCAGGGCGGGTACCCGGCGGGTGGCCACCGCTCCCCCGCCCACCACGACCACCGGGAGGCCGGCCAGGCGCAGTCCGAGCGGATAGGGGTTGCCGGTCACTTCTCGGCCACCCCGGCGGAGTCGAAGGTGGCGACCTCGTGCAGCACCCGGGCCGCGCCGGTGACCACGGGCAGGGCCAGCAGGGCGCCGGTGCCCTCGCCCAGCCGCAGGCCGAGGTCGATCAGCGGGTCGAGGCCGAGCCGACGCAGCGCGACCGTGGCGCCCGGCTCGGCGGAGCGGTGACCGGCGATCATCGCGCCGACCGCGTCGGGGGCGAGTGCCGCGGCGACGAGCGCGGCGGAGACCGCGATCACGCCGTCCAGCAGCACCGGTACGCGTCGCGCGGCGGCGCCGAGCACGAACCCGGTCAGGGCGGCGTGCTCCAGCCCGCCGACGGCCGCGAGCACTCCCAGCGGGTCGTCCGGGTCGGGGGCGTGTCGGTGCAGTGCGGCCCGCACCACCTCGATCTTGTGCTGGTACGTCGGGTCGTCGACGCCGGTGCCCCGGCCGGTCGCCTCGGCGGCGTCGACCCCGGTGAGGGCGGCGATCAGCGCGGCGGCCGGTGTCGTGTTGCCGATGCCCATGTCGCCGGTGAGCAGGATCTTCGCGCCCGCGTCGATCAGCTCTCCGGCGATCCGGATGCCGACCTCGATCGCCGCCGTGGTCTCCTCGCGGGTCAGCGCGGCGGTGACGGTCAGGTCCCGGGTGCCTCGGCGTACGGGGGCGGTGACCAGTCGGGGCAGCCCGTTGTTGGCGTCCGCGTCGGTCGGGTCGGGGGCGGGCAGCGGGGTGGCCACCCCGACGTCGACCACGGTGACCGAGGCGCCGGCCTGCCGGGCGAACGCGTTGACGACGGCGCCGCCGGCCAGGAAGTTGCCGACCATCTGCCCGGTGACCTCCTGCGGCCAGGGGCTGACCCGCTGGGCGTGCACGCCGTGGTCCCCGGCGAAGATCGCCACTGCGGCCGGGGTCGGCAACGGTGGCGGGCAGGTGCCGGCCAGGCCGGCGAGGCGTACGGACAGCTCCTCCAGGGCACCCAGCGAGCCGGCCGGCTTGGTCAGCCGGGCCTGCAACTGGCGGGCCGCGGTCATCGCCGGCTCGTCGAGCGGGCCGATCGCCGCGATGGTGGTCTCCAGCATCATGCCTCCAGGATCTCCGCCAGCACCTCGATGAACGCGTCCGTGGTCGCCCGATCCCGTACGGCGATCCGCAGCCAGTCTGGTCCGAGTCCCGGGAAGGTGTCGCCCCGGCGTACCGCCCAGCCGCGTTCGCGCAGGTCGGCGCGGAGCCGGTCGGCACCGGGCCGGTGCACCAGGACGAAGGCGCTGGCCGGGCGGCCGGCGACGCGTACGCCCGGCAGGGTCGACAGCCGGTCGACCAGGTGGGCGCGGTCGTCGGCGAGTTGTGCGGCGATGGCGCGTTCGGCCTGGACCGCGACGTCGGTGGCGCAGGCGGACGCGGCGGCCAGGGCGGGGGTGGCGACCGCCCAGAGCGGCTGTACGGCGGCCAGCCGCGCCAGCAGCGCCGCCTCGCCGAGTAGGTAGCCGATCCGGAGTCCGGCCAGTCCCCAGGTCTTGGTGAGGCTGCGGACGACCAGCAGCCCGGGCAGGTCACGCCGGGCGGCCAGCGACTCGGGTTCGCCGGGTACGCCGGGCGTGGTGGTGGTGTCGGCGAACGCCTCGTCGATCACCAGGACCCGGCCGGGGCGGGCCAAAGCGGCCAGGTCGGCGGCGGGGTGCAGGACCGAGGTGGGGTTGGTCGGGTTACCGATCATGACGAGGTCGGCGTCGGCCGGGATCCGGTCCGGGTGCAGCCGGAAGTCGTCGGCCGCGTCGAGCAGTACCCGCTCCACGGTGTGCCCGGCGGCCCGCAGCGCGGCCTCCGGTTCGGTGAACTGCGGGTGCACCACCACCGGTCGGCGTACTCCGCGCAGCGCCTGGGCGAGCAGCACGAAGCCCTCGGCGGCACCGGCGGTGAGCAGCACCTCCTCCGGCGGGCGGCGGTGCCGGGCGGCGACGGCGGCGCGGGCCGGACGCGGGTCCGGATAGCCGGCGAGGTCGGTCAGGGTGGCTCTGATCGGGTCGGCCAGCCAGGCCGGCATCGGGGCGCGCCGGACGTTGACGGCGAGGTCGACCAGGCCGTCGCCGACCTCCGCGTCACCGTGGTGCGCGAGGTCGGGTTCGGGTGTCGGATGGGACGCTCCAGCGAGCGGACCGTGCATGCCCGCGATCCTGCCGGGAAGGCGGCGCGGACGACAGCAGCCCGTGGAGTGCTCCGCATCACCACTGATCACTTCATGAGTATTTCTCATGTACGAATCGGAAATGTCATAACTTATCCGTGTGAGTAATCGACCCCTTGCCGCCGTAGGTCGACTCGTTCCTCTCCTCCGCGCCGGACTGATCGCCGGTGTCGTCGTCGCCGCCGTCGCGTACCCCGTGGTCGCCGTGACCGGCCTCGGTGCCAAGGCCACCGCGCACGCCGTGGAGAGCAAGACCCGCCTGCTGGCCACCGCCCTGCCCGCCGAGACTTCCTACCTGTACGCGCCCGACGGCAAGACCGTGCTGACCATGTTCTTCGAGGAGTACCGGCAGTACACCAAGCTGGCCGACGTCTCCCCGCACATGCAGCAGGCGATCGTCGCCGCCGAGGACAACCGCTTCTACCAGCACCACGGCGTCGACCCGAAGGGCGTCGCCCGCGCCTTCGTGGCCAACGCCCGCTCCAGCGGCGTCTCCCAGGGCGCCTCCACGCTGACCATGCAGTACGTGCGGATGGCGCTGCGGGACAGCGCCACGACGCCCAAGGAGGTGCAGGAGGCCACCGCGCAGACGCCGATCCGCAAGGTCAAGGAGATGCGGATGGCGGTCGACCTGGAGAAGGAGTTGAGCAAGGAGGACATCCTGGAGCGCTACCTCAACTCGGCGTACTTCGGTCACCGCGCGTACGGCATCTACGCCGCCAGCGAGATCTTCTTCTCCAAGACGCCGAAGGAACTCACCCAGGTCGAGGCGGCCACCCTCGCCGGTCTGGTCAAGTCCCCGTCGCAGTACGACCCGGCCAGCTCCGACCAGAAGGACGCCACCACGCGGCGCAACTACGTGCTCGACAACATGGCACGGCTGGGTTACCTGTCGCCGAACGCCGCCGAGGCGGCCAAGGGCGAGCCGATCCGGTTGCGGCTGACCTACCCGCCCAACGACTGCGCCGCCGTACCCGAGAAGTGGAACAGCTGGGGCTTCCTCTGCGACTACCTCAAGAACTGGTGGAGCGCCCAACCCGCGTTCGGCAAGAACCGCCTGGAACGCCTGGACAAGCTGCGACGGGGCGGCTACCGCATCGTGCTGAGCATGGATCCGAAGGTGCAGGAGGCGGCGGAGAAGAACGTCGGCACCGAGGGCAACACCGGCAGCCCGTTCGCCAACGGCATCGTGGTCTCCGAGCCGGGCACCGGCCGGGTCAAGGCGATGGCGGTGAACCGCACCTACTCCCTGCAGGTGGACGAGAACCCGCTCAGCTCCAACCCGGAGGCGGGCCCGAACGTCCGGGCCAACTACCCGAACACGGTGGCGCCGCTGATGGGCGGCGGTGACCTGCCGGGCTACCAGGCCGGGTCGACGTTCAAGATGTTCCCGATGCTGGCCGCGCTGGACGCCGGCATGACGCTGAACACCACCTTCAACGCGCCGCACAGCTACCGCTCCGAGATCTACGACGGCTGGCAGCCGTCGAACGCCAGCGGCGCGATGAGCGGTACGCAGACCATGTGGTCCGGCTTCGGCAAGTCGGTGAACACCTACTTCGTCTGGCTGGAGGAACAGGTCGGGGCGGAGCGGGCCGTCCGGCTCGCCGAGCAGTTGGGGCTGCGCTGGCGTACCGACGTGGACCGCGACCACGCCTCACCGGCGAAGGCGAACAAGTGGGGCGCGTTCACGCTCGGCGTCTCCGACGCCACCCCGTTGGAGATGGCCAACGCGTACGCCGCGATCGCCGCCGACGGACGCTACTGCGAGGCGATCCCGGTGAACGCGATCTACAACCGGGACGGCACGCCCGCGATGTTCACCACCCCGGGCGGTATCGAACGCGAGATCGCCAAGCCACGGTGCCGCCAGGTGGTCAATGCCGACGCGGCGCGGGCCGCGACCGACGCCGCCCGCTGCCCCACCGGGGACACCCCGGCCAAGGGAAGCTGCGGTGGCTGGTCGACCGCGGACAGCGTGCGCGGCACGGTGGGCCGCCCGGTGGCCGGCAAGACCGGTACCACGGACAGCACCCGGTCGGCCTGGTTCGTCGGCTACACCCCGGAACTGGCGGCGGCCAGCTTCATCTCCGACCCGGACAACCCGTTCAACGCGGTCGGCGACGGCCAGTCGCAGATCCCGATCGCGGCGGTCTCGAACACGCTGCGCGACGCCCTCAAGGGCAGCCCGACGCGGGACTTCGTACCCCCGTCGGACCGCATAGTCGGCTGACGCCCGGCACGCGCCGGAGCGCCGCTCAGGCCGGCGCTCCGGCGGCCGGTTCGGCCGCCACCACAGCGGCGGGCGCGATCGGGACGCCCAGATCGGGACCGGCCGGGATCGCGGCCGGCTCGGTGGCCGCGGCGGTCACCAGGCGCCCGGCGATCCGTGGGTACGCGGCCCAGTGCGGGACGAGTTGGGAGGCGTGCACGCCACGCCAGACGAAGCCCTCCGGCGCGCCGCCCGCCCAGCCCCACGCCGGACGCGGCCCACCCCGTGGGGTGAGCACCGCGCGGTGCTCCTTGTGCCCGGTCACCACCTCGCCCCGGGTCGCCACCACACTGTCGCTCTGGGCGGTCGCCTCGCGGTAGCCGACCACCAGACCGTCCCGGATGCTGCCGATCGCGTCGAGGACCCCGCACATCGGCAAGCCGTCGAGTTCCCGGGCCAGCCAGAGCAGCCCGGCCCCCTCGGCGACGACCGGCCGACCGGTACGCGCCAACTCGGCCACCGCGATGCAGAGCCGACGGTTGGCGGAGAGCTGCTCGGCGTACGACTCGGGCAGCGCGCCGCCGACCACCAGCGCCCGGGTGCCGGCCGGCAGCACCTCGTCGACGAAGGGGTCGAGCGTCACCACGTCGGCACCGGCGGCGCGCAGCAGCTCGGCGGTCTCGGCGTGGCTGAAACTGCCGCCCGGTCCACCGGCCACCGCGACCAACGGACGTCCGGCACCGGCCGGTACCGGCGGGGCGCCCGCCTCCGGGTGCGGCGACCACGGCGGCACCGCGAGTTCGGGGGCGGACCGGGCCAGCCCGTGCAGCCGTTCCAGGTCGACGGTGGCCGCCACCGCCTCACCGAGTCGGCGGACCGCCCGGGCGGCCTCGCCGCCGTTCTCCAGCACCGGCATCACCCCGTGCCGACGGCTCGGCAGCACGGCCGGCAGGTCCTGGCGGCGCAGCGCGCCGTAGACCGGTATGCCGATGTCGTCGAGCGCCTCGCGCAGCAGTGTCTCGTGTCGGGCGGAGGCGACCCGGTTGAGGATCACGCCGCCGATCCAGAGCTGCTCGTCGTACGCCCGGAAGCCGTGCACCAGGGCGGCCACCGACTGGCCCATCGCGGCGACGTCGACCACCATCACGACCGGGCTGCGCAGGGCGGTGGCGACCGCTGCGGTCGACTCGGTCTCGCAGCGTCCGCTGAGGCTGTCGTAGAGGCCCATGCTGCCCTGCACCACGGCGAGCCCGGTGTCGGCGGCACCGTGCAGCAGCAGCGGCGCGAGCCGGTCGGTGCCCATCAGCCGAGGGTCCAGGGTGCGCCCGGGTCGGCCGGCGGCGAGCCCGAGATAGGCGGCGTCGACCGGATCCGGGCCGATCTTGAACCCGGCCACGTCGAGACCACGATCGGCGAACGCGGCGAGGATGCCGATCGCCAACGCGTTCTTGCCGTGCCCCGACGAGGGGGCACTGAGCACCAGACGCGGCACGACGGTCATCATCGACTCCTCGCGGGCGGCGAGCGTGCCGACCGTCGGCGCGCCCCGTGCGCGTGACGATAGCCCACGTCGGTCGCCCGTAGGCGCCGCCCGCCGCCCCGATCCGCTTCGATCCGCCCGACCGGAGCGGACCGCCCCGACACCGACACGCTCCGTCGTCGATCGGCCCTTTCCCGGCCGTCACGTCGACGGGCGGGGCGGCGCAGTGGTGACGGTCATACGGGTAGCCTCGTGGCGTGTACCGGTTCCTGCTGACGCCACGCTGGCTGGGCATCCTCGCGCTGTCCCTGGTCCTCGCCACGATCATGGTGATGCTCGGCAACTGGCAACTGGACCGCTACCACGGTCGGACGGCGGTCAACGAGCGCATCGACGCCGGGTTGCGGATGGACCCGATGCCGCTGCGCGAGGCGGTGCCCGCGCCGACCGGTGGCCCCGGCAGCGTCGGCCCGGCACCGGCCGACGACCGGACCTTCATCCGGGTGATCGCGACCGGCCGGTACGACACCGACAACGTGGTCCTCGTCCGGGGCCGGACGGTGGAGAGCAAGGTCGGCTTCGAGGTGCTCACCCCCCTGGTCCTGGCCGACGGCACCGCCGTCCTGGTGAACCGGGGCTGGATCCCACCGGCGCCGGGCGGGGCGATGGCCCAGCCCGAGGTGCCGGCGGCACCGCCCGGCGAGGTGACCGTCGAGGGCCGGGTGCACGCCAGCGAGAGCGGTTCCGGCAACGTGGCCCGCCGGGAGGGCCGCCTGGAGACCCGCCGGGTCGCCGTGCCGCAGCTCGCCGCACAGTTGCCGTACCCGGTGCACGGGGCGTACGTGCTGCTCGACGAGCAGACCCCGGCCGCCGACCCGGTCTTCCGCGCGGTGCCGGTGGGGCACGCCAACAACTGGCAGAACCTCGGGTACGTGGTGCAGTGGTGGATCTTCGCGGCGATGACGCTGTTCGGCTACGGCTGGATCGCCCGTCGGGAGGCCCGCCGGCTGGCCGGCGTGACCGACGACGACCTCCCCCGCGACCGCGCCGCCGACCCGGCGTCGAGCAGCCCCGCCCCGAGCAGCTCTGCCCCGACCAGCCCGGCCTGAGGCGGTCAGTCTGAGCCGGTCAGCCGCCCGCGCGGCCGGCGTGGATGGCGCGTACGGCGTCGATGGTGTCGGCCTCGGCGGCGGTCTTGTCGTCGCGGTAACGGACCACCCGGGCGAACCGGAGCGCCACCCCGCCCGGATAGCGTGAGCTGGTCTGCACCCCGTCGAAGGCGATCTCGACCACCTGCTCGGGCCGGACCCGCACCACCCAGTCGCCGCGCTCGACGGAAAGGTCCAGGAACCGTTCGGTCTGCCAGCGCAGCAACTCGTCGGTGAGCCCCTTGAAGGTCTTGCCGAGCATCACGAACCCGCCGCCGGCCGGATCCCGCGCCCCGAGGTGCAGGTTCGACAGCCAGCCCTTGCGCCGGCCACTGCCCCACTCGACGGCGAGCACCACCAGGTCGAGGGTGTGCCGGGGCTTCACCTTCACCCAGGCCGCACCGCGCCGACCGGCGTCGTAGGGCGCGTCGGGCGACTTCACCACGACGCCCTCCTGGCCGGCGTCGAGCGCGGCGGCGAACGCCGCGCCGGCCTGCTCCGGCCCGTCCACCTCGATCCGCCCGACCAGCACCGACGCGTCGACGGTGGCGGCGAGCGCGGCCCACCGCTCGCTGCCGGGCAGGTCGATCAGATCCGCGCCGTCGAGGTGCAGCAGATCGAAGAAGTACGGCGTGAGCACGGTCTCGCCGGTCCGGGCGGCGGCGGCGCGGACCGCCGGGGCGACGGATGCCCCGCTGCCCCGGCGGGCGGCGGCGCTCGACGTCTGCTGGAACGGCAACGGTCGGCCGGTGGCGTCCAGCCCGATCGCCTCCCCGTCGAGCACGAGTTCCCGGGCGGGCAGGGCGCGGACGGCGGCGACCACCTCGGGCACCCGGCCGGTGATCTCGTCGAGGCTGCGGGTGAACACGGCGATGTCGTCGCCGCTGCGGTGCACCTGGATGCGGATGCCGTCCAGCTTCACGTCGACCACGGCGGGTGTGCCGGTCGCGGTGAGCGCCTCGTCGACCGTGGCGGCGCTCTGCGCCAGCATCGGGGCGAGCGGTCGCCCGACCCGCAACCCGAACTCGGCCAGTGCCGGGGCACCGCCGTCGAGCGCGGCCACCGCGACCGCCCGCAGGTCACCGGCGAGCAGCAGGGCCCGGCGTACCGCGCCGACCGGCACCTCGGCGGCCCGGGCGATCGCGTCGGCCAACAGCCCGGCCTGGGCGCCCTGACGCAGCTCGCCGAGGAAGAGGCCGGTCAGGACGCGTTGCTCCTCGGCGGTGGCGGCGGTGTAGAGCGCGGCCACCAGATCGCGGCGACGGGCCTGCGAGCCCACGCCGTGCACCGCCGCGATCTCGTCGATGGCCGCGTCGACCCCGGCCACGGTCAGCGTCGCCTGCGCCGCCGGTGGCGGCAGGTCGCGCAGCGCGGCCCAGCCGACCCCGGTCTGTCGCTGGCGCAGCTCGCCCGCGAGCCAGCCGGCTCCGGCCGCCACCTCGTCCGGATCGAGCCGGCGCAGGGCGTCGGCGAGCAGCTCGACCTTGGCCCGTCGGCCGCTGACGGCACCGACGGCTGCGGAGGTGGCAGCCAGGTCGAGGAAACGCACGACCTCATCCTGCCAGCCACCCCCGACAGCGGGTGTCACCTGCGCGGGAGCTGCTCCGGCAGGTCAGGCCGGGACCGGCTCCTCGACCCGCAGACCGCGCGCGCGGACCTCCTCGGCGATGCGGGACAACGACGCGTCCACGGCGACCAGAGCGGCGGACAGCTCGGCGAGCTGTTCCTTGAGCGTGGCCTCCGGCCACGCGGAGACGTCGACGTCCCCCAGAGCGCTGACGGCGGCCTCCATACGGGCCATCACCTCGTTCGTACGCATGTTCGAGAGGCTACAACAGCCGCGCGTCCGACACGCCGGAAACAGCCACCATTCGCGCGAAGTTACCGAGTTGGGGCCGGGCCCGCCTCGGCCACCTTGGCCAGCAACAACGCCTCGGCCAGGCAGACCCGGGCGAACTCGCCCAGGTGCAGGCTCTCGTTCGGTCCGTGCGCCCGCGCGTGCGGATCCTCCACGCCGGTCACCAGGATCGCCGCCTGCGGGAACATCTCCTGGAAGGTGGCGATGAACGGGATCGACCCGCCGACGCCGATGTCCACCGGGTCGGTGCCGTCCCAGGCGGCGCGGAAGGCCGCGCGGGCCGCGTCGAAGACCGGGCCGGAGGCGTCGATGACGCAGGGCGCGCCGTCGTGCTCGAAGGTGACGTCGACCTGCGCACCCCACGGCGCGTGTCGCTCCAGGTGGTCGCGCAGCGCGAGGTACGCCTGCTTCGGCTCGTCGCCCGGCGCCAGCCGGAGGCTCAGCTTGGCCTTGGCCGCCGGCACCAGCGCGTTCGGCGCCTCGGCGGTGGCCGGGGCGTCGATGCCGAGCACGGCCAGCGCGGGCCGGGTCCAGAGCCGGTCGGTGATCCGGCCGGAGCCGATCAGGCGTACGCCCTCGGCGAGCCCCGCCTCGGCCCGGAACCGGTCCTCGGGGTAGTCGACGATCGCCTCGTCCCGACCGACCAGCCCCTCCACCGCCACGTTCCCGGCGTCGTCGTGCAGGGTGGCCAGCAGCCGGACCAGCGTGGTGAGCGCGTCCGGCACGACTCCGCCGAACATCCCGCTGTGCACCGCGTGGTCCAGGGTGCGGACCTCGACGAAGCAGTTGACGACGCCGCGCAGCGAGGTGGTGAGCGCCGGCACGCCGACGTCCCAGTTGGTCGAGTCGGCGATCACGATGACGTCCGAGGCGATCTTCTCGCGGTGGTCGGCGAGCAACTGCTCCAGCGAGTCGGAGCCGTACTCCTCCTCCCCCTCGACGAACAGCACCACGCCCACGGGCAGGCGGTCGCCGAAGGCCCGCAACGCGGCGACGTGCGCCATGATGCCGGCCTTGTCGTCGGCGGCACCCCGGCCGTAGAGCCGGCCGTCCCGCTCGACCGGCTCGAACGGGTCGGACTCCCACAGCGCCCGGTCCCCGACCGGCTGCACGTCGTGGTGGGCGTAGAGCATGACGGTGGGCGCGCCGGGCGGGGCGGCCCGGCGGCCGATCACGGCGGGCTGGCCGTCCGCGCGCACGATCTCGACGTCGAGACCGCAGCCGCGCAGCAGTTCGGCCACCGCCTCGGCGGAGCGCTCCACGTGCGAGTGGTCGAACCCCTCGAAGGCGATGCCCGGGATACGGACGAGGCGTTCCAGGTCGGCCCGGACGCCGGGCAGTTCCCGGGTCACGGCCTCCCGCAACTCGGACTCGGTCATGATCGGTGTGGTCATGACCGGCATGGTATGCCGCCCCGACCTGCGGTTCCCGGCCGAGCCAGGTAGTAGTGACGGTCATCGTGCGGCAACCCGGGGTCACCGTCGACCACCAGGTCGGCCCGCGCCTGCGTGTCGTCGGCGGCGAAGTGCGCCTGCTCGGTGTCGTGCCACCGGCGCAGCTCCGGCAGGATCTCCGGGCCGTCGCGCGCCACCGCCCGGGCCAACCGCAACGACTGCGGGGCGGTGACGAAGACGGCCAGCGTCAGGTCCGGACCAGCGGCGGCCCGGGACGTGCTGACCCCCTCGACGACCAGCACCGGCGCCACCGGCACCGACACCGGCTCGGGCCGGAAACACCGGCGTACCCAGTCGTAGCACCGGTACGACCCGGCCCGGCCGGACCGCAGCGGCCGCAACACGTCGCGCTCCAGTCGCGCCCAGAAGGTGAGCTGGTCGTCCCACCCGTCGAGCAGGTCGTCGGTGTGCACCACCGGCGGTCGTACCGCCTCCGGCCCGATGTCGCCGAGAGCAACGGCCAGGCGCGCGGCGAACAGCGTCTTGCCCGCCCCGCTCGGCCCGTCCACGGCCACCAAGCGGGTACGCCCCAACCGGGCCGGTGCCGCCAGCACCCGCCCCGCCAGTCCGGCGTACGACTCGAAGACCGCCACCACGGAGACCGACGTTACCGATCGGGTTGTCCCACACCGCTTCGGACCGCCTGTCGAGAAGCCGCACGGCATGATCGTGGCGTGTCCCATTCCGTGATGAGTCCCGGCGTCGAGGCGTTGCTGGAGCAGGCCCGTTCGGGCATGACCCGGCTGACCCCACAGGAGACGGTGCAGGCCGCCGCCCGGGGTGCCCTGGTGATCGACACCCGCACCGACGGGCAGCGGCGGGAGCAGGGCGACCTGCCCGGCGTCATCGTGATCGACCGGACCGTCCTGGAATGGCGGCTCGACCCGGCCAGCGACTGGCGGATCCCCGAGGCCACCAACTACGACATGGAGGTCGTCGTGGTGTGCCGCCAGGGCTACAGCTCCAGCCTGGCGGCGGCCAGCCTGCGCGCGCTCGGCCTGCACAAGGCGACCGACATGATCGGCGGCGTGGAGGCGTGGCGCTCGGCCGGCATGGCCTTCTCCGACCAGCCCGCCGACGTCCGCTACTGATCCACCGGCGCCACGAAGGCTCAGACTGCCGGCCCGCCGGGATCGCGCGCTCAGGCGATCATCAGCGTCAACGCCTCCTCCGCGTACGCGACCAGCAGCGCTTCCGTCTCGGCCTCGCCGGGCACCTCGGCCGCGTACGACATGAGTTCGAGCATCACGTACGCGTTACCCCGCGCCACGTGCACCGTCGTCTTCCGCACCGCCACCGGTTCGGAAGAATCTGGAAGCTCCATCCCCTCGTCAACGGGCAGCAGCCAGATCCAAGCCCCGCCTCCGAGCTGTGGCACCTCGTGCCAGGTACCGCGAGCCTGCGCCTTCGGTTGCGCCGGTATGCCTTCCTGCGCGAGTTCCGGGGAATCGGCGAGCGTGGTGCTGACGGTGAGGGCGTGCAGGGCGGTCGGGTCCCGCCGGCTGGCCGCCAGCCCGCACTTGCTCATCCGCCGCCCCGGCCGGGACGGCCACTCCCGCACCTTCGCGGTGCCGCCGTCCACAGCTGTCAGCAGCTGCGGGTCCAGTTGCGCGCACAGCTCCGCGACCAGTTGATAGCTGGTCGGGGAGGGCTGCGGCTCGGTTGCCGGGGCGGGCGGACCAGCACAACCGGCCAGCACAGTGGCAAACAATGCGGGCGGCAGCGCCACGGCATCTCGGAGCCGACGGGCGAGGAACGTCACGGCGAGATGATGCCACGGCCATCGATCCGGCGAAGGCCCGGAGAATCCATCTACGTCGATTGGCATCGGGCGAAGGACCCGCCTCGGCTGGTGCAGGTGGCGGCTAGCCGGGAACGCCGGGCGGGATGAACGGCAGGTCGGCGGGGGGCCCGGACTCGACCAGCCGACGCAGGGCGGCGGTGTCGAGATGTTCTTCGACCAGGTCGCCGAGCAGGTCAAGGGTGCGTTCACGGGCGGCGGCGAAGGAGGTGTCCGGGGCGACCCGGAAGCCGGTCCGACCGGCCATCCGAGCGGCCCGGTCGAGGAACCAGCGGCGGAACTCGTCGGATTCGAAGGTGCCGTGCCAGTGCGTACCGTGCACGACTCCCCGCACCATGCCCTCGCCGGCACCGGTGGCGTCCCGCAGCAGCGGGGTCGCCTCCGGGGCGGCGGCGGAGACGTACCCGTGGTGGATCTCGTAGCCCCGGACCGGAAGCTGGTCGGCGGCGGTGCCGACCGCTTGGCGGACGGTCTTGCGCGGGTCGAAGGTGATCTCGATGGGCAGCAGCCCGAGGCCGTCGACGCTGCCCCGGCGGCTCTCCACCGGGTCGTGGATGGCCCGGGCCAGCATCTGGAAGCCGCCGCAGATGCCGAGCAACGGTCGACCGGCCGCGACGTGCGCGGTGACCGCGTCGGCGAGGCCGGTCTCGCGCAGCCAGGCCAGGTCGGCCACGGTCGACTTGGAGCCGGGCAGCACGACCAGGTCGGCGGCGGCCAGCTCGGCCGGTTCGACGGTCAGCCGGACCCGCACGCCGGGCTCGGTGGCGAGCGCCTCCACGTCGGTGGCGTTGCTGATCCGGGGCAGCCGCACCACCGCCACGTCGAGCCACTCGGTGCCGTTCGGGGCGGCCGGGCGGCCGAGCACCCGGCCGTAGGCGAGCGAGTCCTCGGCGTCCAGCCACAGGTCCAGTGCCCAGGGCAGGACGCCGTACGTCGGGCGGCCGGTGAGGTGCCGCAGCGAGTCCAGCCCGGGAGCCAGCAGGCCGAGGTCGCCCCGGAACTTGTTGACCACGAACCCGGCGATCAGGGCCTGGTCGGCGGGTTCGAGCAGGGCCAGGGTGCCGAACATGGCGGCGAACACGCCACCCCGGTCGATGTCACCGACCACGATCGTCGGGAACCCGGCGTGCCGGGCCAGCCCCATGTTGACGTAGTCGCCGTCGCGCAGGTTGATCTCCGCCGGGCTGCCCGCCCCCTCGCAGATCACCACGTCGTACTCCGACCGCAACTCGGCCAGTGCCGCGTACGCGGTCTCGGACAACCGGGGACGCAGGGTCCGGAACGAACCGGCGGTCATCGTGTCGACCGCCTCGCCCAGCAGCACCACCTGACTGCTCAGGTCGCTGCCCGGCTTGAGCAGCACCGGATTGAACCGCAGGTCCGTGGCGAGCCCGCAGGCCGCCGCCTGCATCGCCTGCGCCCGCCCGATCTCGCCGCCCCGACCGTCCGGCCCGACGACCACGGCGGAGTTGTTCGACATGTTCTGTGCCTTGAACGGCGCCACCCGTACGCCCTCGCGGTGCAACCAACGGCAGATGCCGGCGGTGAGCACGCTCTTGCCGGCGTCGGAGGTGGTCCCGGCGACCAGCAGGCCACCGCTCACCGTGTGCCCGTGAGGCGTCGGGCCACCGCGCCGACCAGCCGACCGACGGTCACCGGGTACACCGCCGCGAGGCCGAGCGCGGCCAGGCCGACCGCACCGGAGATCCGGGCGGCCCGAGGCAGGTGCCGCGCCTCGGGACGGGGACCGTCACCGAGGAAGGGCCGCACCTCGGACCGGCCGAAGTAGACGTTGCGCCCGCCGAGCCGTACACCCAACGCACCGGCCATCGCCGCCTCGCACTGCCCGGCGTTGGGGCTCGGGTGGTCGTCGCGGTCTCGACGCCACACCCGCCAGGCGCGCTCCCGGTCACCCTTGCCGGCCGGCGCCAGCGCGACGGTCAGCAGGCCGGTCAGCCGGGCCGGCACCAGGTTCAGCAGGTCGTCGAGCCGGGCGGCCGGGGTGCCGAACCGGGCGTAACGCGCGTTGCGGTGGCCGACCATCGCGTCGAGGGTGTTCACCGCCCGGTAGCCGAGCAGGCCCGGCAGCCCGGCCACCGCGCCCCAGAACAGCGGGGCGACCACCGCGTCCGAGGTGTTCTCGGCCACCGACTCGACCGTGGCCCGGGCCAGCTCCGACTCGTCGAGGGTCGACGGGTCCCGACCGCACAGGTGTCCGAGCCGCGCCCGGGCGGCCGGCAGGTCGCCACCGCGCAGCGCACGTCCCATGGTCCGCGCCTCGTGCCGCAGGCTCTGCCCGCCCAGCACCACGAACGTGCCGGCGGCGACCAGTGCCGCGCGGGCCAGCGGCTGCCGCCGGGTCGCGTACGTGAGGGCGGCCCCGGCCAGCACCGGCCCGCCGACACTCAGCGCGGTGTGGGTGCCACCGGCCAGCCGGTCGGGCCGGTAGAGCCGACGTTCCAGGGCGGCGGCGGCCCGGCCGAAACCGGCGACGGGATGGCCACGACGTGGGTCACCGAAGTACGCGTCCAACGCGTACCCGGCGACGAGCCCCGCCGCGTTCGCCACTGCACCCGCATGCCGCACCCGCACCACCTCCGGCCGGCCAGCCTAGCCGAGCCCGGCCACCGGAGCCGCCGCTCGACCGAGCCGCCCAGGTCAGACGGGCTGCGGCGTTCGACCCCGCCCGCGCCGGCCCCGCCCGGTCACCGTCACGCCGGTGCCGGAATCCGCCGGTGCGTCCGCCGAGGCCGTGGTGGGCTCCTCGGCGTCGCCGCCCGCCTCGCCCGACTCGGACCCACCCGGCGTGCCGTCACCCGTGCCCGGGAGATCGCCCGTCGCCGAGAAGCCGCCCGTGCTCGGGAGGTCGCCCGCGAGGCCGCCCGTGATCCGGAGGTCGCCCGGGCCGGAGAAGCCATCCGGGCCGGAGAAGCCGTCCGCCCCGGTGCGACCGCCCGTTCCGGAGACGCCGCCCGTCCCGGAGACGCCGCCCATTCCGGAGAAGCCGTCCGCCCCGGCGGTGTCGCCCGTGCCGGGGAGGTCGTCGAAGGGGTCGGTCTCGCCCAGGCGCTGCGGGTAGCCGGTGCCCGCCGGGACGTACTCGGACAGCTCGAAGTCGTCGTCCAGCGCACCGTCCTCGGGCAGGGCGGGCGCGTCGTCGTCCGAGACGGCCTCGGTCAGCTCGCCGTGCACCCGCTGCTCGGCCTCGGCGTCCGAGATGGTGCTGGTCGCCAGGTTCGGCTTGTTGCGCAGGAAGCGCCCGCGCCCCCGGGACAGGTCGTGACCCACCGCCACGGCCTCCAGCTCGTAGAGGGTGCGGTGGTTGCCGGCGTCGTCGGTCCAGTCACGGGTGTAGAGGCGACCGCAGACGACCACCGGGTCACCGACCATCACCGAAGACGCGACCCCCTCGGCGAGCTTCCGCCAGCAGTTGACGCGTACGCGGGTTGTGAAGCAGTGCCACACGAATCCGCCGACCAAGACGAAACGCCCCGGCGGGTGCTGGAACACCCCCGGGGCCGGATCAGGAATAGAGGCCCTGACCATGCGCAAGCTTACCGCTCCGACCGTCTACCTCGCCGCCCCGGCGCTCGCTACCGCCGCTCTGTCGGCCGCTATCGCTGCTCTGCTCGCCGCTGGGTACATCGTCACCACCGCCGCGCACGTCGAGCCCTCGGCCGACGTTGACGGGCTGCTCGCCGCAGTCGGCGCCGACACGGACGCCATCGCCGCAGCCGACGCGCTCGTGACCGTTGGCGACTGCTCGAAGCTGTTCGAGCCGGTCATGGCCGAGATCTACAACGTGCCGGTCGTGACCCTCGCGGACGCGCTGGCGGGTGCCCGATGAGTGCTGCTGTGAAGGCCGCCATGCTGGCGACCAAGGATCTCGGGAAGAACGACCGCGCCGTCGCGATTGCCATCGCTGCGCACGCGAACGCCGAGGGCGCCGCGTGGCCGTCGGTGGCGACGCTCGCGGACTACGCGGGTTGTTCGGAGCGGACCGTTCAGCGGGCGGTCGCGAAGCTCGTTCAGCTCGGCCGCCTGGCCGTGTCAAAGGTCGCCGGGATCGCGACCCGCGTCTACCGGCTGCTGACCGCGCCGGGGGTGCCATCGGTCGGGCCGAGGGTGACAAACGAGCGTGCGGGGGTGTCAGTTTCCGCCGCAGGGGGTGACAGCCAGGGTGTCACCCGAAGTTCTGAAGACCATGTTGAAGAGAAGAAGCGCGCTCCGCGCGACTGGCGTCGATTCATCCCAAAGAACAAGCCGGCTACCGCCGGGCCGGCGTTTGCCGAGCGGCGCGGCGCTGCGCTGCCGATGCCGTCCGGGGGCGACCGGTGCCAACGTCCGGGACACGTCGGACAGCCTGCCGGCCGCTGCGTGCCGTGCATCAGCGAGGCGAAGGCAGGGAACCGATGACCCGCGCCGAGCGCTTCGAGGGCGCGCTACTGGTTCTGATCCTGCTCGTGGTCGGCGCCGCCGCCGGCTGGGCGAGCTTCAGCCACGTACACGCCTGGACGATGGCCAACAGCCCGGCGGGTACGCCGGACGCCTTCGGTTGGGTCAACGCGTGCGTGTCCGAGCTGGTGCCGATCGCGTCCCTGTTGGAGATCCGGCGCCGCCGCCGGGCCGGAACGCCGGTCGGCTACCCGCTGGCGCTGTTGATCGCGGCGGCGTGCCTGTCGCTCGCGGCACAGCTCGCGGTCGCGAAGCCGGGCCTGTCCGGCTGGCTGTTGTCGGCCGTGCCCGCGCTGGCGTTCATGGCGTTGGTGAAGCTGGTCTTCGCCCGGACTCCGGCAGTGGCCGCGCAGCCCGCCAGAAATTCGACTGACGCCCTGCGGGCCGTCGCGCCCACCCGGGCCACCCTCGACCATGCTGCGGCCCCTGTACGGCCCGTGGACACCACGCCACCACGTCCACGCCCGCCCGCTGTTCCGCCGGGCGCACGCCTGCTACCGATCGTCGCCCGTGTCGGCACCCCGCCCGCCGCGCCGGACAAGCTGGCGGCACCGCCCACGACCGCCGCCCGAGTGTCGGCGTTGCTCGCCGAGATGCCGGGCGCGACGCCCGCTCAGGTGGCCGCACGCCTGGGCGTCTCGGAGAGAACTTCGCGGCGGTACATGCCCGCCGCCACAGTGCCGCCACGACGCCGCCAGGCGACCCGCCCGCCAGCACTGGCGACCGCCTAGACGAACAGGTAGCGCGCCCGTCCACGCCACGGGCGGGCGCGCTACCGGTGGCGGGCGTCGGCTACTCGCCGCTGTCGCTGTCCGCGATCTCGCGTCGGTGCTCGGCAATCCATCGCTCGACGTCGTCCGCGAGCCACACGCGGCCCTGTTCCAGCTCGGCAACGGGCTCGGGGAACGTCCGGCGCATGGTCAGTTCGTAGGCACGCTGACGACTGATACCGCCGAGCCGCTTGCGGATCTCATGCGTGCCCATCAGTCGGAGCTTCGCCACGGTCTGACGTTAGGCACACGGGTACCGGTCGCGTGCCATGCCTGACGCGAGACAACCCGTCACGGGTACTTGACGCACGACCGATCCCGCGTGACGCTGAGGTCATGCCTGGTGACCGCGAAGCCACGCCCGCGAACGCCGCACCCGCCCGCACGACCCTCGCCATCGGCGACGTGGTCCGCGTGCCCGAGGGTGCCTACCAACCCGGCGTCGGCGTGCTGACGTTGTACGTCGCCGAGTTGGGCGACCGGATCGACCGCGACGGCGTCGCGTGGGTCGAGGTCTACGGCCACGAGGTTCAGGCCGACCGCTCGCTTCGCCCGCGCCGCCGGTACGCCCAGGTCCGCCCGGACCTCGCCGACGTGCTGCCGGACCGTGGGTGGTGAGCGGGTGGGGACACACTCCGGTGATCTCCCGCGGCGTGTACCTCCTGACCCGGGCAGCGTCCCCGCAGTTCTCCGTGCCGGTCTCGGTCCGCGTGATCCGCACGCTCGACCGGTCGACGTACGACGGGTGGGTGTGGATCGAGGTGTACCAGTTGAACCAGGCAGGGGATGCGACTGCCCGGCGGACACTGTTCGTGAGGGCTGCGGGGATGGAGCCGGTACAGGCCCCGGCCGCTCGCGCCTCCCGGCCGCGCTCCGGCGTCGTGAGGCCGAGAGCGTGAAGGGCCGTCTCGAAGACCACACGCCGGGCGTGTAAACGCCGCCGGGAGAGCGGCGCGGGAGTGACGAAGTGACCCCAGTATCTACACTCTCTTATTTCCTCCTCTAGAGCTTCTTCTTCTTCTAGAGAGAGAAATATAGGAGTGTAGATACTGGGGTCACTTCGTCACTGGGAAGCGCAGGGATGAACGGGAAAACCCGCCCGCCGAACACTTACGCCCGTGCTGGCGCATAGGCGTGCTGGTTCTGCGCCCGCCGCTCGCCCGCGCCCGAGGAGTTCCCCGTGACCGACCCCCTCGCAGCCCTGCTCGCCGACGCCGACGACCCGGACGACCTCGCCGGCCGCGTGCGCCGCGAGCTCGCCCGGCGGATGGCGCGCGGAGCGCAGCCCGTGAAGCGCTGCTCGCGCTGCTGTCGGCACCTTCCGGCGCTGGCCTTCGCCGAGGACGCCAGCAAGGGCGACGGGCTGAAGACGACGTGTCGCGAGTGTGACGCCGCCCGTCAGGCCCGCGCTCGCGCGTCTCCCACTGCTGGCGCATAGGGACTGTAGAGGGGTTGATCGGCCCGCGCGCGGCTCCCGTTGGCGCGGTGGTAGACGCCGCGCGGCCGATCCTCCTCGATATCGCGAACCGGTACGCCGGTTCGCCTTTTCTTTTGCCCTTTATCTGTGAGCACAATTGCAAGGAGGCTTGGTGGACATATGCACGGAGTGCCCGGCCGCGATCCGCCAGACTCCGGGCAAGCGGACCCGCTTCACCTGCTCGGCCACATGCCGCAAGCGGCGCCAGGTCCGCACCCGGGACGCGCGACTCCTCGCCCGCGCGGCAGACCTCTTGCACCGACAGACCGCCGCCGTCATCGCCAGCGACGCTGACGCGCTCGCCGCTGTCGACCGCGAAGCCGCTGAGCTGTTCGGCACCTGATCGCCCCTCACCCCTCGCACTCCCATGGAGCAAAGATGTCTGACGACGACCTCGCCGCGAGTGTCGCAGCGCTCACTACCGCCGTGGCTGAAGTCGGCGCGCTGTCGCGCCTGTCCGCGCCGGCTGACCCGGCGCCTGTGCTACCCCGCAGCCTGCCGAAGCCGGTAACTGACCCGTCGGTGGTCCGGCCCGCGCCGACCTCGGGCCTCGCACCCTCCTTCGCAGAGCCCGTCTTCGACTCTGAGAAGGTCGCCGCCGAGATCGCACGCCCGCCGGTACACGCGGCTTCGGGGCACCTTGCGGGTGACGTCCGCGAGCCCGAAGAGCCCCTGGCTCCGCTGGCTGGTGTCGAGGTACCGGCAGACCTGACCGGCGCACTCGCGGAGTACGACCGGCGGTATCAGGCGTGGCAGGACGCGGTGGACGCGGTCGAGGAGTGGCGCGACGAGGCGCGCATCTCCCGCGCTGCCCGGGAAGCTGCCATCGCCGCCGCTGGCCGCGCCGCCGCGCGTGGTGAGGAGTGGTCGAGCGACTTCCCCGAAGCCGTGAGCGAGGCGGACGAGGACGCGAAGGCCCGCGTCCTGTCGACTGTCGTCGAGGTGCGACGTCGCGAGGCGACCGCCGCCGCCCGCAAGGCCGACCGGCTCAGCGCAGGTTACGCAGCGACGTGGGCAGAGACCGCGGTAGGCGGTTTCGGGCCGGCGCTGGCCGAGGCCAACGCCACCGCCCAGGCCGCCCGGGAGGCTGCGCTTCGTGCCGAGTCGGTGTTGACCGTCAGCGCGCACTGGCGGGCTGTCGCGCTCGTGGCCGAGCTGGAAGCACAGGGTGTCAGAGTGAGCGAGCATCGACGGGCGCGCATCGCTTCGGACCTCCTGGACGGTATGAAGACGAGCCACTACGCGACTGCCGAAGCACAGCGCCGCAGCCCCTCCGCGCTCGCGAGCGAGGTACAGCAGGCTCTCGGCACGCTGTCAGCCTGCGATCCCGGCGCCGTCCCGCACGCCGAATCGCTCAGTGTCCCTGGTGGCGAGTCGGTCGCCTGGCCGATGTGGCGCAAGATCTTCGACTCCGCGACGCCCGCTCGGAAGCAGCGGCTCCGTGATCGCCATCGGGGCGGGACGCCGTTCGGCTTCGAGCTACCCGGCTGACCCGCGCGCCCTGGGGCCTCGGCTCGACCTGGGGGCCCTCGCGTTCAACCCCGCCCCTCTGTCGAAAGGCCCCCCATGCTGACTGACGGCCCCTCCCCGTCGCGAGCTACCCGCCGCCGGCTCAGTCGTGCCCGTGCCGTCCGCCGATCGGCGGGGTACCGCTGTCAGGTGGGCGGGTGCGTGTCCGCCTCGTCCGGCGTGCGTTGCGCGGGCGGGCGGGTGCTCGCGGCGTGCTGGCGTCACGTGCCGGACGGCCCCGCCCGGCGTGTGGGTCCGGCCAGTGATAGCCGGTCGGAGTGGCCGCGTCGCCTCGCGACCGAGCTTCGCCGCAACGCTCGCAAGCAACCTGACTCTGCGTGACCCCTGGGGGGAGGCCCCCTCCCCCGAGAAGCCCCCCACCGAAGCGGCATAGCGCCAGCCCCCGGACACGTATCGCTGCTCTGCGCACCGAAAGGCCCTTTACGTGACAGACCGTGACATCCCTCCGGCCGAAGCCGACGCCATTGAGCCCCCGGCCGGTCTCAGCGCTGACGCCCTCGACCTCTTCGAGGACGTCACGGACGAGCAGGGCGACCGCCTCACGGCGTCGCAGTTCGCCTCGCTCGTGCAGGCGTGCCGTTTGGTCACTCTGGCCGACCGCGCCGAAGCCGAGATCGGCGATCGGTGGATTATCGACGGCTACCGCGGTCAGCCGATCGCGAACCCGCTGATCTCGGACGCCCGCATGGCCCGTGCCTCGGCCGTTCAGGCCCTGAAGTCCGCCGGCTTCGACCGTCGCGCCGGGTCCGCCTCGGCCGCGGGCGCCGCGCTGGTCGGGCACCGCTGGCGGGGGCGTCGCTGATGTCCCGCCGGATCGCAGCACGCCGCACGCAGAGCCGCAGCGTCTACAGCGTTCCGGTGGCCTTGGCCCACGTCGACCTACCGACGTTCACGCCAACCGAGTACGTCGACCGGCCCGCCGCCGGTTGGACCGTCGAGGCCGTCTGGCTCGCGGCCGTGCGCTACGTCCGCGCTCACGAGCTACGCCGAGGTGCCGCCCGCGCCGCCTGGCTCGCCTTCAGCACGGCGTACGACGCTTCGCCGGGTACGCCCGGGGGTGCTGCGAGTCTGCGGCGTCAGGAGGTCGTCGCGCGGTTGTCCGGCAACGATCCGGAGACCGCGGCCGTAGAGGAGGTGGCTCATGGCGAACGTACGCATCCGACTCGACCGTAAGGGCGTCGCCGAGCTGTTGAAGTCGGCCCCGTTCGCTGCGGCTGTCGCCGCGAAGGCCGCCGCGATCAAGGCGACGGTGTCGGCTCACCAATCGGTCGTGCGGCACGGGATGCCGGTCGAGACCGAGGCGTACGTAACCGATCGCGCCGCCCAGGCGGTCACCATCGCCCACCCGGGCGGTCTGGCAGTCGAGGCCAAGTACGGCGCGCTGACCCAGGCCGCGAGCGCGGTCGGGCTCGAAGTGACCGAAGAACGCTAACCAGCTAGCCGAGCTACCAGGCCCCGAGACCGCCGCGCGGACGGTCTCGGGGCCTCTTCATGTCCGCGCTGACTCCGAAGGAGACCCCCATGAAGGCACCCGAGACCCGCGCCGCCCGCGCCGAGGCCGCCGGCCAGCTCTCGACGTTCGAGTTCGACGGCGAGACCTACGCGGTCGCCCCCACCGATCAGTGGGACCTCGGCGCGCTCGACGCGATCGAGGACGGCCGGATTCTCGCCGCTGTCCGGATCATCCTCGGCGCCGAGCAGGTCGACCGCTTCCGCGCGAAGCCGCGCACCTTCGGCGACCTCAACAGCTTCTTCGACGCCGCCCAGAAGGCCGCGGGCGTCAAGGGAAACTGACCGCGCTCGTTCGAGCCCTCACCGAGCATTACGACGCCGTAGAAGCCGATCTGGCCCGCTTCTACGGCGTCGATCTCGGGGACCTCTGGACGGGCGCTTTATCGCTGCGCCGCCTTAGCGCGCTGGTCGCGCACCTCCCGCCCGGCTCGGCGCTCTGGGCCGCCGAGTCGGACGTCCCGCCGGGCCTGACGCCGACTGACGTGCTGCTCGCGGACATCTTCCAGGCCGTCACCGGTCAGGCGCATCCGCTACGCCCCGCGCCGGCTGCGGCGCAGCCCAAAAACACCATCGCGAAGCTGCTCGCCCAGCGCGAACGGATTCGCGCCCAGCGTGCCCGAGAGGAGGCCACAGCCAGTGTCGACGAACGTCGGTCACGCCGCACTTCAAGTGATCCCGTCCCTGCGAAACCTTCGCCGGCACCTGCAACGGGAGGCCGACCCGGTCCTTAGCCGCTGGGCGAAAGACGCCGGGCAGACGATCAGCACGGCTATCGGCGGCGCCGTCGGCGACGGCGTCCGCGACAGCGTTCAGGGCGCAGCCTTCGACAGCGTCCGCGACAGCGTTCAGCACTCCGTCGGCGACGGCGTCCGCGAGGGCGTTCGCGAAGGGGTCCGGGACGGGGCAGCCGAGCCGGCCACCCGGCCACTGCGGACCGGCATCCGGCGTGCCGTGCTCGACGGCTTCCGCGAGGGCTTCCGTGGGGGACTAGACCAGTCCCGCCAGCTCGGCGACGGGCTGAGCCGGTCGCTGCGCCTGGGCCTGCGAGACGGCGTCGCAACCGGTGTCCGGCAAGGCTTCGACACCGCGAAGGACCGGGTCCGCCGTTTCTTCCAGTGGGTCGAGGACGAAGGCCGCTCGGTCGGTCCGCGCACGATCATCAGCGCGCTGTCCGCTCTCCGAGAGGCCGCGATGTCCGCCGTGAAGGGCGGGCTCAACCTGCTCTCCGGCGTGCTCCTGTCGCTCGCCTCGGCGCTGCCCATCGTGCTCACCGGCTTCACCCTGCTCGCACCGGTCGTTGCCCTCGTCGGCGGGCTCTGGGGCTCCATGTTCACCCTCGCGACCGGCCTCGTGGGCGTCGTCGGTGTGCTCGGCCTCGCTACCCGCGGCCTGGGCGCGGCCTTCGGTGAGCTGTTCGAGAACGGCAAGGTCTCCAACGAGACCCTGAAGGCCCTCGCGCCCAACGCACGCAAGTTCGTGCGGGCGCTCGAGGGCATCCGGAAGCCTCTCTCGGACCTGCGCCGGGCCGTGCAGAACCGCTTCTTCGCTCGCCTCGACAAGCCGTTCCAGGCGCTCGCGAAGCGCTGGCTTCCCGCGCTGCGCCCGATGCTCGGCGACCTCGCGGACCGGATGAACCGGTTCGCGCGGGAGATCCTTAAGGCGCTCGGCCGCCCCGACTTCCTGAAGAACGTCCGGGCCGCCTTCCGAGGCTTCGGCGACTTCCTCGACCGCGTCACGGACTCGATGGGCCCGTTCATCGACTCCTGGGGCATCCTCGCGAAGGCGAGCGTGCCGTTCCTCGCCGAGCTGGGCGACCGCATCGGCGGCGTGATCGACAAGTTCAACGCATGGATGAAGTCGGCCGAGAAGTCCGGCGCGCTGAAGAGCTTCATGGACGACGCCGCGAAGGCCCTCCGCGACATCTGGGCTATCGGTGGCCTGGTCGTCAAGATCGGCGGTGAGCTGCTCGACACCTTCTTCCCGCCCTCGAAGCGAGCTAGTGACTCCTTCCTCGGCGGCGTACGCGACTGGCTTCAGGAGGTGCGCGACTGGCTCGCGGACCCGAAGAACAAGCAACGGATGCGCGATTGGATGGACAAGCTTGTCGAACTCGTCCGGGTTCTGACGCAGGACGTCGGCCCCGCGGTTCGCGACATCGTGACGAAGGTCGACGGCTGGATTACCACGGTCGAAGAATGGGGCCGCCGGATCGACGGCTGGAAGACCAAGATCGGCATAGCCTTCGAGGCGGTCCGGATCGTGGTCGGCGCGAAGGTCGCCGCGGTCGGCATGGCGATCGACAGCCTGAAGCGCCCCCTCGATAGCGTGCTCGCGGCTTTCCGCTCCCTACGGACCGGCGCCGGACGCCAGCTCGAAATGCTGCTCGGCCTCGTTCGCTCGCTCCCCGAGCGCATCCGGACCGCCCTGGGCGACGTCGGAAACCTGCTGTTCAGCGCAGGCGCGAGCATCGTCAGCGGACTAGCGCGAGGGATGCGCGAGAACATCGGCAAGGTCACCGGCGCCGGTAGCGCGCTGGGCCGCGCCGCCCGCGTCGCCGCCGAGCAAGCCCTGAAGGTCAACAGCCCGAGCAAGGTCTTCATGACCATCGGCCGGCACACCGCCGACGGCATGGCCATCGGCATCACCCAGGGCCGCTCACGGGTCACACAGGCCATGCAAGCGATGGTCGAGCCCCCGCGTTCCGCCGCGCCCACCCTCGCAGACCGTCGGACCGTGACGCCCACACAGGCCGCGCCGTCCGCCCCGACCACAGTCGAGTACCACCTGCACCACACGCGGGCGACCATCGCGCAGCTTCAGGCCCTCCAAGCCCGGCAAGCGATCCTCGCCCGGGTCGGGAGGGCCCGCTAAGGCCGTCGCACCAGACGTCCGACGGCGCTCCGGTCGGCGCTCGTACGGTCACGGCGTGTGGCGCTGCCCAGGATGCCGGAAGTCGTTGATCGAGCGCTACGAGGAACAAGAGCGCGGACCGAAGCGCCCCATCCTGGCTGCTGACGCGGTCGTGCTGGTTGGTGACCGGGAACCCGGGCGCCGCCGGAATCAAGGGTGGCACGCGCGCTGCCTCGACGAGGACATAGAACGCCAGAACGCACGACAAGGCCCCTACCCCGGACGTCCGGGGTAGGGGCCTTTCTGCGTTTACACGCCCTACTCGCGCTTGACGAACCAGCCCAGCGCAGTCAGCACGGCCATCGCGACGAGTATTGGCGTCGCTACGTGAGGGTGCTTGTAGACCACGATGCCGATCAAGCCTGCTACCAGCACCAGGACGACTGCCCGTAGCGACACGTCGCCATCAGGTTTAGGGGACGGGTTTCCGCTGGTCTCGCCACGTCGTAGAGTGGCCATCAGGAGCGATCACCTGTCTTTCTTGGTCGAAGGGTCGGGTCTCGGTTCCACTGCCATCCGTTGGCGCGGATGGATCTTGACGACGGCACCCGTTCCTGCGGGTGCCGTCGGCATCTCACCAGAGCGACTGGCCTCGTCGGCATCGGCCGACCACAGCACGTCCTCCGGCAGGTCGAAGTGGGTCCACGTGATCAGCTTGATCTGGGGCTACCGGTTGCGGCACGCCATGACTCTAGGACAGCCGGCGGATTCTTCCCACCACGTCCACGCTCAAAAACGTCGGTCGGTGACGGTCCACACCGTTTCCCAGCGAGCCTTCGCCTGGTCAACCCGCCCAGAGAAGAGCCCCGCCGGAGTCTAGTTCCGGCGGGGCTTACCAGCTCTTACAGGTGCTACGACGCCTCCTCCGCGACGATCTCGGCAAGCCGCCGCGCCTCAGGATCGTTGAACTCGCCTAGGGCGATGAGGACGCGCTCACTCTCGAAGACCTTCCGGCCCGGCATCGACGCCCGGCGGACTGTTACGGACACACCTGCGGAGACCAGCAACGCACGGCGCCCGTCCACGTCCCGCTCGGCCCACGCTTGGCCGAAGGTCTGTCCGGTCTCGACCCGACGCACCTCCGTTGCCGCAACAGCCGGCAACGCCTCACGTGCCGCGTGCAGCTCGGCGACCCGCGCGGCGAGCGCTGCGACGTCTGCCCCGCGCTCGGTCATCTGCCTTGCCAGATCGGACAGCGCCGTTTCGATGTCAGCACGGCGCCCGTCGTCGACCGCTACGGTCACCATCTCGACGACCGGCCAGTGACCGACCATGCGCAGAAACTCTTGCTCTACATGCTGTTCCGTCAGCTCAGCAGTGATCGCGACACCCTTGCAGCCTTGGCCGTTCCGCCGAGCCGCACAGGCGTACGTCGGGACGTTCGCCCCGCTCTTGTGCTTCCGAGAGGACGCGTAGAGCTTCCGCTCACACTCGGAGCAGAACGCGATGCCGGACAGCAGGCGGGCCGCTCGTACGCGCCGACCGCGCCCCTCGACGCCCTCACCGTTCGCCGTTAGGGCTGCGCGTAGCTGGTGCCACACGTCGAGCGGAAGAATCGGCTCCCATAGCTGGCGCGGCATCCCGTCGTCGCCGCGGATCACCTCGCCCCGATAGACCGACCGACCGACGGTCGCCGGGTTCACGAGCATTTGCGCGATGACCTGGGTCGACCACGGGGCCGGCTTCGTCCGTCTGGTCCGCCCCTCGGCGATCAGCCGCGCCGATCGGGTCGGCACGCCCCGATCGTTGAAGTCCTTCGAGATCCGATAGAGCGAGTCGCCGGCTAGGACCCGGTCGGCTGCCTCGCGGACGATCGCGGCGGCCTCCGGCTCTGGCGCCAGGATGTAACCGGGGCCGCTGGGCATCGGGACTACCTGGTACCCGTACGGCGCCGCGCCGCCCGCCCACCTGCCGAGCTTTCGGGTCTTAGCAATGCCAGCCTCGACGTTCTCGGCGGTCGTCGCGGCCATCATCTCGGCGAACGCCGCGAGGATCGTCGCGACGAACCGCCCGCCGGAGGTCGTCAGGTCTAGCGACTCGTTCACGGAGACCAGGGCAGCCCCGTTGGCCGCTGCTTCGTCGACGAACGTGCGGAAGTCGACCACGTTGCGCGCGAGCCGGTCCAACCTGGCGAAGATCACCACGTCGACTTCCGGCCACCGCTCCCGGATCTCTTTCAGCCCTGGCCGGTCGAGCCGTAGGCCCTTGTCCGACCCGCTGACGTCGAGGTCCCGCACGACGTGCGGATGTACGTCCCAACCCTTCGCGAGGCAGTACGCCCGGCAAACCTCCTCCTGCCGTGCTGGCGAGGTCGATGGGTCGATGTCCCCGCGGTGGGACGACAGACGGACATAAATGATCGCGCGGACACGGCCGAACGGGTCGCGAAGGGTAGCAGTCGTCATGTGGGACATGCTACGGTCCCGTACCCGCAGGCTGTTGCCGTCCACCCAGCGCCCGCTGTCCCGGTCGAGGCGGCGGGCGGTGGAGGCGACCTTGAAGTTGGCCACGAGCGTGTTGCTCTGCGTGGTGCGACGCCACTCGGGGGCCGTCAGGACATTCCCGACGACGGTTACGTAGGTGTCGAACATCGTTCCTCCAGCGGAGATCCGGGTCGGCTGGTACCGACTCGCCGCCCAGCCTCGGGCCACGCGGCCCACCCGAGCAGCCCCTCCGGTCGTACCTGTGGACAACCTGGCGGCCTGTGGACGAACGCCTGATCAAGGTCCCGGTGTGCTAGGCCGACCGACCCTGCCCGGCCCAGGCCCGGCGGCGGACGATCGGATTGCACAGGAAACCGTCAGGTTCCGGACCGGTCCGCCTGGGTAGGAAATCGCCAACCGCACCTGCGACGTCGAACGAAAGGTCAGCGATCATGATGATGACCATCGCTTGTTCCGCCCGCGTCCCTGGTCAGGTGCGGCGATGAGCGAGAACCCGGCCACCGTCGAAAAGTGCCTCCGAATGGGCGCCGGATTCTCGCAGGCCGACCGGGACTGGATCGTGGTCCAGTTCGCCACGCTCGACGCCCGCCTGGCCGGTTTCCACGCCGACTCCACCGAACTCGAACTCTCGGTCAAGGACCGGGAGGCCAAGGGGCAGCGGGTCACGCTGGAGTGCTGGATCGCCGGCCGGCAGAAGATCGTCACGACCTCCTCCGAGGAGGACCTGCGCGCGGCGCTCAACGACGCCCGTGACGACCTGCGCCGCAAGCTCAACGACTCCAAGACCCGTCAGGAGCCGCGCAACAACAAGCACCTGCGGGTCACGCCCCCGCCCGGCGAGCCGACCCCGGTCGACGAACTGGCCGAGGAACTGGCCGCCGCCGGGACGAAGACCGACGAGAGGTGACCGTGCCGCCGGCCGGGCACGCGTCCGGCCGGCGGCGCTGACAGGGAGAGGTGAACGGCATGCCCAACGTGCAGCAACCGGAGATGCGCCGCAGCGGCGAGACCCGGCTGGTCCAGGACAGCGACGGACCGATCCCGGGGGGTGGCTCCGAGACCAAGAAGGAGCACCGGACGGTCCCGGTGGACCAGATCTCGCCGTACGGGCCGGATCGTGGGCGGGCCGCGACCTCGCATGAGCCGACCGATCGCGACGCCCACGGCGACTGACCCGCCGCACAGCCGTAGCCCCCGCCCCACGCTGGGCGGGGGCTACTACCGTCCGGTAGCTTCCCGGCGTACCGTCGGTCCGGTGGAACCCGACGTGCTGGGCCCGCCCTACGAGCGGCACACCATCGACCTTGGCCGCGACGACGAGGGACCGGTGGTCGCCACCCTGGTCCGCCGCCGGGCCGAGCGACCCACCGGGCGCGCGGTGCTCTACGTGCACGGCTTCGTCGACTACTTCTTCCAGACCCACGTGGCTGACTACTTCGCCGCCCGGGGCTGGGACTTCTACGCACTCGACCTGCGCAAGTACGGCCGCAGCCTGCTCCCCCACCAGACCGCCAACTTCTGCCGCGACCTGGCCGACTACTTCCCAGAACTGGACGCCGCCGCCCAGATCATCCGTACCGAGGACGAACACGACACGCTGCTGGCCATGGGCCACTCCACCGGCGGACTGATCGTCTCGCTCTGGGCAGACGCCCGCCGCGACACCGGGCTGGTCGACGGCATCTTCCTGAACAGCCCCTTCTTCGACCTCAACGCCCCATGGTTCGTGCGTCGACCCCTCGCGGCCGCCGTCGCGCGCCTGGGCCGTCGGGCACCCCACCGCGTCCTCCCCTTCGGCCTCGGCACCGTGTACGGCGAGAGCCTGCACGCCGACCATCGCGGCGAATGGACGTACGACCTGGCCTGGAAGCCGCTCGCCGGATTCCCCGTCCGGGCCGGCTGGCTCAACGCCGTCCGCACCGGCCAACGACGCCTGCGCGCCGGACTGGACATCCCGGTGCCGGTGCTGCTGGCCTGCTCGACCCGCTCGTTCCGGGGCGCCAAGTGGCACGACTCGGCGACCCTCGCCGACGCCGTCCTCGACGTCGAACACATGGTCCGCTGGGCACCCCGCCTCGGTCAGCACGTCACGCTCGCCCGCTTCGACGGCGGCCTGCACGACCTGACGCTGTCCGGCCCCGCCGTACGCGACAAGGTCCTCACCGAGGTCGGCCGCTGGGCGGACGCCTTCCTCGACGCCGGACCGACGCCCCCTCCCCCACCGGCCCCCCGCCGCCCGGCCGACAGCGAGTCCTCCTCGAACACCGCCGCCTGAGCCATCGGCCCACGTGGGCCGGTGTCTCGCCTGACCTCGGGCCCGCCTGGGTCTGCCGACGCCGTGGATTCGCAGGTGCGCGGCGTCCATGGCACGTGCGACGCTGACCGGGCACCCGTTCCGTCGCGCCGGGCCGGTGCGGCGGTACCCTTCTCGCGCGATACCACAGCGCGCCCGTAGCTCAGCGGATAGAGCAGGGGACTTCTAATCCCAAGGCCGCAGGTTCGAATCCTGCCGGGCGCACCTCTGTTCGCACTGCTCAACGGCTTGTCGCCGCCCCTCGGTCCCCCGCTCATCCGGCAACCCGCTGTCCGACCTACGCCGCTGGCGACCGCCATCGACGCCCTGGGACGCTACCGGTGGGTGAACGATGCCGGGGGGTTCTGCGTCCAGGTCCTGGAGGGCAACGGGAGGGAGTGCCGATGAGGCCGCCGGTGCGCAGATCGCTGGAGGACGACCCGTCATCGGGCATCGACGTTAGGCGGGTCCGAGCCGTACTGAGCATGGGCGGTGTGCCGTGGCAGGACCTGGATGATGCGATGCAGCAGGTCCGGCTCAAGCTCCTGGAGCAATCGTCGGCGAAGACGATAAACAACTCAGCCGCCTGGACGGCTGTCGTCGCGTCGCGGGTCGCCGTCGACTGGCACCGTCGTCGGCGGCGCCATGAACAGCTACGCCAGCGGCTCGTGGCGCTGCGGGCGCCTGCAGTCGCCGACACGCTGCCCGACCCGGACCGCGATCTCGCGATGGTGGTGGCCGGGGAACTCGATGAGCTTCCAGCGGACCAGCGCCAACTTCTGGTGCTGCGGTTCTATGTCGATCTGACCGTGCCGCAGATCGCCGACGTGCTCGGCGTCGCGTCGGGCACGGTGAAGAGTCGGCTGCATGCGGCGGTCGGTCGAATGCGGGCCAGGTTGAGCGCGAAGGGAGTGGTGTGAGATGTCTCGGGTGGAGAGCGGTGGCAACTCCCATCGCGACGATGCGCTGATGTCCGCCGTCACCGGCGAGCAGCCGGCTGATGCGATTGCGGGCACCGACGAACTGGCCGAGGCGACGGCAGCCGTAAACGCGTTACGGCGTGGCATGGCAGCACTCGGCACCGAACTCGCTGCGGCGACGCCCGCCGCGGTGGCGGACTCGCGTACCCCGTGCACTGCGGCCCCGACGAACCACGTGCCCGACCGGCCGTCGGTCAGGCGGATGTCGACACGGTCTTGGGTGCTCGCCACCGCTGCGGGGATTGTGGGTGTGGCTCTGGTCGGCGGCTACGCGCTGAGGGCGTCCGACCCGGCTGACACGTCGGTGAGTCGGAGCCTTCCGGGTGTCGTGGCGTGTGCCGAAACCATCGCGGTGGGAAGTGTGGCGTCGGTGAGCCGTACGGGCGACCGGTTCACGGTGACGCTTGACTCGGTGCGCTACCTGAAGCCGGAGAACGGGCCGACAGTCCTCACGGTCGGTGATGCAGAGTTGGCCGACGGTGGATCGAGCACTGAACCAGTCACGGGTCAGCCGGCCCTGGTAGTGGTTCACGACGCGGCCAAGGGCGATGTCGACCTCGTCACCGGCGCGGACATCGACTCGGAGTGGGCTTGGATGGCGCAAGCGCTCCCCGACTCACGTTCGATCGATTCGACGGAGTGCGCCGACGAGTGAGTAGCGGCGGCGCAGTGTCCTGTACTGCGCCGCCGCCGTCGCTCAGTCGATCTGAGCTGACTGGTAGAGCGAGACCGGGTTGGCGGCCCTGTCGACGTCGGACGGGAACACGGAATCCTGCGACTCAGGCGCGGCGACGGCCCTCTTCCACTCGGCCACTACCGCTTCCGCAGCGGCGCCGGACGGAACCTCGACCGGGGTGAAGTTGGACGGTACGACATGCCAGCCGTCCTTGCCCGACAGGCGCGACGCGAGAATGTAGGTCTTGCCCGGCTCCAGCGGGGTGGCGCCGTCGAAGACGACGCGTTCCCGGCTGATCGGGTCGTCGCCACCTTCTTGAACGACCCGGACATGGCCACTGACGCTGCCCTGAAGCGTCGCCTTGACCGTTACCTCGAAAGGCGTACAGAGAAAATCATCGGAGTCGCGCTCCGCCGAATCCTGGGAGTCGATGGAAGCGACGAAGATGTCGTCGGCCCACCCTGCGGCTAATCGCGGAGTCTCGAGACTGACGGCGTACGTGGCATGGATGGCAGTCGTCTCGTAGGGAACGGTGAACCATGCCCCAGCGGCGACTGCGGCGACCGCTAGTGCGACTGCGGAATACTTTTTCGCCTTAGCCACGGAACTTACCCCCAGATCTCTCTGTACTTGTTGATGTCCAGCGACGCCGGGGCGGTGGTGGTCCGATTGTCGGAGCAGTGCATCAGCGCCGTCCGGTTGTCGAAGTGGCCGAGGCGTAACGCGTGTCCGATTTCATGGCCGATCACACCGCGCCGATTTGCCCAGCTGTAGTTCGTCAGGAAGTGGAGGTTCAAATAAATGTCATCCTGGCCGGCCGACGACTGCCAGTAGCCGGACCAGGTAACCGTGCTCCGGGTGACATCGCTGATGTGCAGGTCGTTGACGGTGGTGGCGGTATCCGGCGCGATGTTGACCCGCCCGAGCCTGTTCCACAGGTCGCGGGCCTCCGTGAACTCCCCGGTGTACCTGCTCGATCGGGTGTACCGGATCTCGCGGCCGTCGACCGATCCGCTGGTCAAGCCTTCGTTGGAGCAGCCGTCGGCGGCCTGGGCCGGGGCCGCCGGAACGGCGACGCCAGCCGCTATCAGGCTCAGCACGACCAGCGCCTTTCCTAGCCGTTTTGGCGCATGCGGTACTGTCACTGTCTGTACTCCTCTGCTGGAGTTCGCCCAAAGGGTGGAATTGAGCAAGGTGAAGCCACGCAGCAGTCCGAAGAGGTCGGAGGCATGCGATTATTGCCAATAAAGAAGGCTGAAAGAAGCCGAGCTGGCGCTAAATGGACGACGCCTGGCAGTTAGTGCGCACCATCAACCGGCACACAGGACCATGGTTCCCGCTGGCAAGTGCAGTGCGTGGCGTTTAGCTGGAACGCAGGTCGGCGAGCCGCACTTTTCGGCGCATTTGCCTGATCCGAGCGTCACAAAAATACACCAACTCGATGCGCATGCGAAAACCCCCGTGATCGTCAAGCGCGCTATCGTTGCTGAGAATTCAGGCGACATACGTCAATGCCTTGAATTGATCGACAGAGTATCACGAGCGACCGAACAGCGCCAGCAGCGCCCCTGCAAGGTGTAAGCCCTGGTCACGCCGGCGCCCACCGAGCACCCCATACCGAAACGAGTCGATCGAATCAAGCGATCCCCCCGGTCGACACGACGCGCGGTCGGCCGCACGAGGGCGGGGCCAGCATGCTCCGGCGCAGGTTCGCACCTCGGTCGCAAGATCATGCTCGATCCGGGATCGAGTGGTGACCAAGCGCCGCGATAGCCACTCGATCCCCGATCGAGCGATGCAGCGTCCCGACGAGGATGACCAGGACGATGACGACCAAGCGCGATCACGCGGTTGAGCGATGCAGTGACCTCGAAGTACGACGAGCCGCCGCAGGCCGACATCGAGCGGCCGATGAGCTGATGAGCCGATGGATCAAGAGTGACGATGAGCCAGGCAGATCATCGCGAGTGCTTTCCACGGGAGCAGCCCAGATAGGTGCAGACCTAGTCACAGGTCGATGCGCTGCTCGGCCGTGCTGGTGTCGTCGGGTTCGCCGAAGCGGAGGGTGGTGTGCGCTGGCTTGGCCGGGAAGGCGCGCAACTGCGACTCCATCGCGGCGAAGAGGCGGGCGGCGTCGGGTCCATAGGCGTAGAGGACGGCTTCACCCCCGCCGAACTCGTGGCCGTCGAACTCACCGGCGTCAGCGGCCTCAATGGCCTCGCGCAGACGTCTCCCGAGGTCGTAGATGGCCCGTCGTTCCTGTTCCTCACCGAAGCCACCCGTGAGCGGATAGCGGACGATAACCCCGTGCTCGGGTGCGCTCATGCGGTACTCCTTCGCCGGCCCGAGGCCAACGCCGCCAATGGTGCCGGCGATCCTACGGGGTGTGATCAGAGGTAGAAGCGGCGCCAGGCGTCGTCGGCCGGGCGTGAGCTGCGCCCCTGGCTGCGGGGCAGCCGGCGTGGACCGCCGCGAGTCGGGTGATGTCGCCTACGGCTGCCCGGCACGACGCCATGATCACCCTGTCGATGTCGCTGGCGCCGGGGTGCCAGTCGCCGAGCGCGGCGGACCCGACGACGTAGAGGCCCCGAACATAACCGGGCAGCGCCCGATCGACGGCGTCGAGGTACGCCCCGGTCGACTCTTCGACCATGGGTGGTGACCGTAGCAACTGGACACCCGTCGCCGAGTAGGTCGAGCCACTGACCAGGCATTTTGATCTCGAATCGCGGATTAGACACTGTGTGTATAGCCTGTGTGTATAGCGGCCCGACCATCGTCGAACTCCGGCGGCCACGGGAGGACCGCGAGAGACGGAGGCTGTGACGTGAGACGACAGACGCTGACCGGTACGGCGGCCGCCGCGCTGGCGACCGTGGTGGCTCTCGGCATCACACCCGCCCAGGCGAACCCACGGACCGAGGCACCGGCCGCCGGTACGGGCATCGCGTGGGAGCCGTGTGCCGACGAGCCGGCGGCGGAGTGCGGCAGCGTGACCGTACCCGTCGACTGGTCCGAACCGGACGGCCCGACGATCGACATCGCGTTGGCCCGCCGGACCGCCACGGACCCGACCGCGCGGATCGGCACGATCCTCACCAACCCCGGCGGACCGGGCGCGTCGGGGGTGCAGGACGCCATCCTCGGCGGCATCGGCGGCAGCTTCAGTGACGAGGTACGCCGCCGCTTCGACGTGGTGGGCTTCGATCCTCGGGGCGTGGGCGGCAGCGACCCGATCCGGTGTCAGGTGCCGGAGGGCCCGGAGCCGAAGCTGTTCCCCACCACCGCCGAGGAGTTCGACGGCCTGCGCGCCTGGACCCGGGCGTACGGCGAGGGCTGCCGGGAGCACAGCGGCCCGCACGTGGACTTCCTCGACAGCCGGACCGTGGCGCGTGACATGGACGCCATTCGGGCCGCGCTCGGCGAGAAGAAGCTGACCTTCTACGGCAACTCGTACGCCACGATGATGGGACAGCAGTACGCCACGCTGTTCCCGCAGCGGGTGCGGGCGATGGTGCTCGACAGCACGATGGACCACAGCGCGGCCACCACCTGGGAGTTCCTGCGCAGCGAGACGAAGGCGACGCAGGACAGCTTCGACAGATACGTCGAGTGGTGCCGCACCTCGACCGAGTGTGCGCTGCACGGCCAGGACGCCCGCACGGTCTTCCGAGACCTGTACGCCAAGGCCGAACGCGGTGAGCTGGTCGACCCGGGCAGCTCGCGGACGATGAGCCCGACCGATCTGCTGGACGACATCCAGTGGACGTTCCTCGGCCCGTACTGGACGCAACTGTCGGAGCGGCTGGTGAGCCTGTCGGCGGGCGAGCCCGGCCCCGCGACGGACGCCGCCCGCCCCACCACGGCCCGGACGGCGACCACGGAGCAGGAGCCGGTCGAGGATCCGAGCCTCGCCATCTTCTGCCAGGACTGGAGGTTGCCGGTGCGGGACGTCGACCAGCTGCGGGCGTACCAGGACCGACTGGCCCGGGTGGCACCGGAGATGAAGCTCAACCTCCAGGCGTGGGGCTCGACGATGGCCTGCCTGGGCTGGCCGACCGAGGTCCGCAACCCGCAGGCGCCGCTGCGGTGGAAGGGCGTGCCGCCGGTGCTGGTGCTCAACAGCCGGTACGACCCGGTCACGCCGCACGAGTGGGCTCGGAACGTGGCGCGTCAGTCGGGTGCGACCCTGCTGACCTACGAAGGTGCGGGGCACGGCGTCTACTCGTTCGGCAGCGACTGCGTCGGTGACGCCACCACGCGGTACCTGATCCACGTCAAGACGCCGCCGCAGGGCACCCGGTGCCCGGCCGTGGAGCAGTGACCGGCGTCTTGACCTGAATCGGACGTGAGGTTCTACGTTCCTCCTCCATCCGTTCTGCACTCGGAGGAAGACCCATGACGACGGAGCAGCTCTCCGAAACCGAGCTCGCCGCGCAGCCCGCCGCCTACTGGACGGGTGTCGCGTACACGTCCCTGGTCACGTTCACCCGTGCCCGGCACGTCGAGCTCGGCTTCACGCAGCCGCAGTTCTGGCTGCTGCGCAACCTCTCCACGCACGACCTGCGGCCGGACGGCAGCGGGATGACGGTGCCCGAACTCGAACAGGCGATGAGTTCGTACCTGCGTCCCGAGGACGATCTGGACGCCGAGACGAGAGTGTTACAGGAGCGCGGGTGGCTGACCCGGGACGGTGACGGACGGCTGTGGATCACCGATGCGGGCGAGGCGGCGCGCGTCAGCCTCAAACAGCACGCACCGTCGATCCGGGCCCGCATCCACCAGGGCATCGACGACGCGGACTACGTGGCGGCCCTCAAGGTGCTCCGGCAGTTGATCCGCAACACCGGCGGCGCGGTGGACTGACAGCCACGTCGTAGGGTGGCCGGTGTGGGGCTGGTGAACACGTCGCGTTCCTCGGACTCACCGTGGATCTCCTCAGTGTGGACCGGTCACAGCACCCAGGTCTCGCAGATGACATCCGTCGCCAGCGAGACCTGGGGGCTCGTGTTCTGGGAGTCCAGGGGTACGCCGTTCGCCGCCGTCGTCGGCCCGGAGGACCGCACCGACTCGGCACCCGTACCGCAGGAAGCCCGGTTCGTCGGTGTCCAGTTCGCGGTCGGCACCGTGCTGCGGGCGGCACCCACGTCGACGCTGCTGAACTCGGGGATCGAACTGCCCGACACCACCGCCGGGCGGTTCTGGCTCGACGGCGAGCGCTGGCACACGCCGCGTGTCGACGACGACGCCGAGGCCCTGGTGGCGCGGCTCGTCCGCGCCGGCGTGCTGGTGCGCGACCCGCTGGTGCAGGCGACACTGGACGGCAGTCTGGCGGCCACCGCGAGTCGGACCGTGGAGCGCCGGTTCCGGGCCGCCACCGGCCTCACCCGGGGCGCCGTCGCGCAGATCGGACGCGTCCGGGCCGCCGCGGAGATGCTGTCGGCGGGCGCGCAGGTCAGCACCGTCGTGGACCGGCTCGGCTACTACGACGAGCCGCATCTCGCGCGGGCGTTGCGACGGTACGTGGGGCGTACCGCCGGTCAGCTCCGCAGCGGTGCCGGCGGCGCGATCGCGTTGCCCGAGCCAGGTCGTGTCTCGACGCCCGGTGGCGCACGTCGGTGATCGAACCTACTTCAAGGTCTCCCGGGTGACGATGGCCGGCAGGTACTGACCCCGGCCTGCTCGCCGTGCACGCCACGCGGACGGCGTCCACGGACCACCGGACCCTAGCGGACGACGTCGTAGACGGCCTTGAGCACACCGTTGCCGTAGGCAGCGGACTCGCGCAGCGCCAGCCGCTGCTCCCGCTGCTCGCGCCGGGGGAACACGCTCTTGCCGTCGCCGAGCAAGACCGGAAAGACCAGGAGGTTGTACCGGTCGACCAGGCCCGCCTCGGCCAGCCTGCGCGCGAGTTCCGCGCTGCCGTGTACGAAGATCGCCCCGCCCTCGGTCTCCTTGATCGCGGCGACGTCGTCCGTGGACCGCAGGATGTGCTGTTCACCCCAGCCGCCGACCAGCGCGTCCGCGTCAAGCGTCGACGACACCACGTACTTCGGCAGCTCGCGGTAGGCCGCGTGGTCCTCGGACTGCGGCCAGATCGGCGCGAACGCCTCGTAGCTGCGGCGTCCGAACATCAGCGCGCCGGTCTCCGCGAGTTCCTCACCCTTGAGCGAGTACGCCTCGGGGTCGAACGCCGTCCGGAACACCCATCCCCCAGCGGGGTGCCCTTCGACCGTCCCGCCGGGCGAGTCGACGATCCCGTCGATCGAGATGAATCCGGTCCACACCAGTTCGCGCGTCACCACAGTCTCCGCTTCGGTCCTCGTACCCTGCACCTCGGCCCGAAGGTCCACCACCCCGCGCCACACCAGGGACGCTATCGCCCCCACCCCCACCGGTCTTGTACGAAACCGACACCACCCCGGACGACCGACGCCCACCCGACGGACCGGGCCCACCAGAGTTGACCAAGGAGTTCGCGCCCTCCGCCCTCTCCCTTTGCGACCAAACTTCTTGATCAAGTTTCCAAGTCTGTCGGATGGTGTTGGGGCGGTGACGTGCTTGTGATCCTGGGGAGGGTGGGTAGTTCTGTTGTCGCTCCGACGACAACAGAACTACCCACCGCCCTACGCCGGGGCGAGAAGACCCCGATCCGCTAGCCATTAACTGCACGAGTGCAGGCACAGAGTTGCCGGCAGGCACAGGGCCGAGCAGGCGCAGGGCCGAGCAGGCGCAGGGCCGAGCAGGCGCAGGGCCGAGCAGGCGCAGGG